>MEZD01000035.1:18821-20144 GCA_001775955.1 Candidatus Bathyarchaeota archaeon RBG_13_38_9
CCCATTTTTTTATCTCAATTTCTTTTTATCAGTTCAGAAAAGTGCACGATTCAATCCAACGATAGTAGATTAATAATAAATCTATTAAAGCGATTTCAACTATCCTAATCAACCAGCTATACCAATATTCAAGACGCTTTTGAAATGGAGTGAAAGATCTACTTGTCTAGAAAAGCCAGCCATTACTTGAGAATTGGAGAATATCCTCTGCGTGATGAACACGGTAAAGATACAGGAAGATTTGGTAGAATAATCAGATTATCCATGACCCTTAAAGAGAATAAAAGAAAAGCCAGAAAAGAGATTCATGAAAAAGCCTGCGAACTGTTCAGTAGAGTTTTTGCAAATCTAAGTCATATAGATGAGATTCAAATTCAGATCAATCCTCCAAATCCTGATGAAGACAAACGATTCACGAATATAGTAATGAAGATGACCATGAGTCGAGCAACAGCAGAACAAATCAAATGGAAAACGTTCAAACCAAAAGAACTCCCCCAAATACTAGAATCATACTGGGTTGCACCCGAACTACGCAAAGAACCAACTTAAAGAGGCTATTCGAAAGTACCTTGAATATACATTCAAGCTTTTAATCAGCAATCATTTTATTGCAGGATCGGCTTTGAACAAATCACCCATGAAGGTTTCAGACTTGGATAACGACAAGACATTCTATAAAATAATAGCTATTGCGATTATAGCATTACTCGCAATAAATGTCATAACTTTTTATATGATCGAATCATCGTCCAAACCAGGTCAATCAACTGGATATACTCCACTTTCCCTCACAACCTCCCAAGAATCGGCTGTCAATCTAAACACCATAATTGTCCACGGTACCGGAACTATTCACGCGAAACCAGACATAGCCATGGTCAATATTGGAGTTCAGACAGAATCGAAGACAGCACAAGACGCACTACAACAGAACTCTGACAAAATGAATTCAGTCATGGATTCATTGAAAGCTAACGGTATTCCAGAGGGAAACATCGAGACGTTGAGCTATCGACTTGATCCGATAATGCGTTACGACGAAAATACATCAACTCTAATTGGCTACACATCAGTGAATACGATACAAGTAACGTTAGAAGACGTAAACATGGTTGGAAATATAATAGACATCTCCGTATCTGCAGGAGCCAATCTAGTCCATAACATACAATTCACCGTATCCAAAGACAGGCTTAATGAACTCAGAGAAGATGCAATAGATGCAGCCGTAAACGATGCACAACAAAAGGCAGATGCAACAAGTAGAAGCTTAGGAGTCAGACTAATCGGACCAATAAGTGTCAGTCTTACTCCCGGATA
>MEZD01000035.1:20154-40930 GCA_001775955.1 Candidatus Bathyarchaeota archaeon RBG_13_38_9
CCATATTATGAAGAAGCAAGAATCGCTTCAACACCAATAACTCCAGGAGAACTTGAAATCTCTTCAAACGTCCAAGTAACCTATGCATTCGAATAGACTAACGAATTCTCACAAAAGGAATAACATAACACGATTTTTAAAATTCACTTTGATTTTGACCGTCAGTTTTCTTGAATTCTAGATGTACCATTTCATTGATTCCAGGTCTCCCCATCTCTGAATACTCCTCATCACTGAGATGCATATCTATAGTCAGTTCTCCCACACTATGCATTCCACCTGGACCGCCAACTACTATGTTTCCTGGAAAAATGTTTCCAAATGCCTGTTGCACTTGTTTTGTAAGATCTTGTGCCATCTTCTGGTCCTCAGTCTTTGGAATAGGTTCAATCCTACTCTTCATACTTGGTCGAGTCAACATCAAGCGTACCATGTTTTGACCCAGACTTACAACCTGCTTAACCTTCAATCGCATAATCATCATATTCGCCATCAATATTCATTAGCTGTCTTCAATAGTCGTTAACGAGTAATAAAAACTCTGTGACTTCATAAACACAACACTAATGATAGGGTCTAAAAGAAGGATTTATCTGATATCAAATAAACCATCAGATTATTCATCAACATAATGCTGACAAGAATTGATTTAAGATTTTTTCGTAAACCTTTGGACACAACTAAACAGTTTTTCTACCAGGATTATCTGTGACATTAGCAGCAGCCCGAAAAAAACATATGGACCTAGCTTTGGGAAACATCTTAGGTTCATGTTTTACAAATCTAACCCTAATATTGGGTTTTAGTCTTGCAGCTTCAGCATGTCCAGTTAATATGACAATTTTCTTTGAACTGATAATTATTTTATCACTAATCAATCTTGCACTTTGGAGATTGCTAGCAGATAGCCGGATAAGCTTCCTGGATGGACTTGTTTTGATTTTTCTCTATTTGATATTTCTAGGGTCTACCATAGGTGTCCAATTGTTCACATTAACTCCGGAACATATTTCTTATATCCTTGCTGCCTCGGCAGCGATCTCGGCTCAAATTGTTGGAGCTTCTGTGAGTGTAATAGTAGCAATCATTTTAGGATTTTATCTTACAAGAGATCTTCCGATCAAAAACATCATTCAAAAGAGATTAGGCAGTACTAGACCAAAATATTAAGAAAACTAAACTTTGGCCACGCGTGCATGTTTTACATCAACTATTTCGATATCGAATGTCATAGTATGTCCAGCCAATGGATGATTCAAGTCAACCACGATGTAGTCTTTTTTTACATCTTGAACAAGAGCTCTTCGCTTAATACCATCTTCAAACTGTATTTCAACAGTCACATTTTTACGGAGCTTCGCTCCTTTTTTAAATATCGATTTATCAACTTTCTGAATCAGTTTCTTATCTTTTTTGCCAAATCCCTTAATTGGCGACACTTTCACTTTCTTTTTATCGCCTTTCTCTAATCCAATTATCCCCTGCTCTAATCCAGGCAAGAGATCCTGTGACCCAATTTTTGTTTTAACAGGTTTTTTGCGTCGTGTCGATTCCACGATCTTTCCATTCTCAAGTTTTGCAGTAAAATGAAACTTCACTGTGTCTCCTGTCTTGATTGGCATTTGTCATCATCCTTTTCGAGGCACTTTGATGTCATTGCTAATAAGCTTTGATAGAACACAATTTGATTTTCTTAGAAGTAATTGATGCGGCTGTTAACACTTTAAGCTTGTGCCATAACAAGATTTTAATATAGGTTTAGAATATTCGAATGTTCGAATACTCTTGCCATCCGATAGTGAACCCACAATCTACAAAATGCAATCAGAATTCTGCAAAACTCTAACCAATCCTAAAAGACTAGAGATCCTTCATTTACTCGAGAAAGGTGAAAAGTCTGTAACTGAACTTGCCAAACTTACCAACCTAAGACAGGCCAATGTATCACAACATCTAGCAGTAATGCGACACACGAGAATTATCAAAGAGAGAAGGTTTGGCAATAATGTCTACTATTCCCTTGCACATCCCAAGATTACGCAGGCATGTAACATGATACGAACCATCTTGACAGAACAGTTAATCAAAGATGTCAAATCAACCACGTCGAGTTGGAACGAGTAAGAAAACGGAGAAATAAACAATGCAAATAAAGAAATCTAAAAAAAATTCTGAAATTCAAAGTTCAAAAATTATAAATCATCTCGGAGGTGAGAACTTTGACTGAACAAAAGAACAAACTCCTGATAGTTTGCTCAAAGGGCACCCTCGATATGGCTTTTCCACCCCTCATGATGGCCACAACTGCTGCATCAATGGATTGGGAAGTTCACCTATATTTCACTTTTTGGGGCATGGACATGATAACAAAGAAGAAGAGCCTCAAACTATCTCCAGTTGGAAACCCATCATTGCCGATGCCCAATATACTTGGAATGCTACCTGGAATGACTGCAATGGCAACCAAGATGATTAAGAGTAAAATGAAGAAAATCAACATGCCAACAATCGAAGAAATGATCAAGATGGCGAAAGATATGGGAGTAAAATTCCATGCTTGCACACCTACAATGCAATTGAGTGGAATAACAAAAGAAGATCTAATCCCAGAAGTAGACGATTTGATTGGAGCAGCTACATTCATTGAACTATCAAGAGATGCAACTACAACCCTCTTCATCTAACATAGAAGGAAAAAACTATGAGTGAAAATAAACCCGGCGCAACACTTGATGTACGAGGACTATTCTGTCCAATTCCCATAGTTAAATTAGTAGAAGAAGTAAAAAAACATCCTACTGGAACTGTAATCGAAGTCTTAGCAACAGACCCCGGAACTGTAGCTGACATTCCAGCATGGGCCAAATCCTCAGGCAACGAAGTTCTTGACAGCAAAAAAGAAGAAAACGTCATCAAGTTTCTGATCAAGAAAATTAAATAATTCCTTACCGGAATAATGTGGACTTATGTCCACTAATCCAATCTTTTTTTTCCTAACAGCCATCCTACCTTACATAGCATTAATCATACTCATAGATGGCATCATATACCGGTTGTACAAATGGGCTCGAAGACCCAAAGCAGCCGCAACTTTTACAGTTTATCCCGCATCGAAGGGACTGACAAGAGCCCTACCCAAAATCCTCGGACAGATTTTCCTATTTCCAAAACTTCTTCGAGAAGAAAAAGCTCTGTGGATGGGGATATTGCTGTTCCATCTATCTCTAGTGATGGTTATAGTCAGTCATTACAAAGTCTTTTTCAGATACTTGTGGTTCTGGGAAAACCTAGGTGTTTCTGCAAATTCATTCGCATTAATATCGGACCTGTTTGATGGAGCAACAGGCGTAATCATGGTCACATCCTTAGTATTTTTATTCGCACGTCGGTTTCCGAAATTCCTTCGCAAACTATCAATTCCAGAAGATTATCTCGTATTATTGCTGATTTTAGGAATAGCAATTTCAGGGATCTACATTCGTTTCATATCAACGATAAACCTTCTTGAATTGAGAAGATACTTTTCAAGCTTAGTTGCCTTTACACCCTCTAACCTGCCAACGGATCCCATCTTTCTATTTCATTACAGTCTCGTATTGATTCTGATGATTTACTTCCCATTTGGGAAGCTAATTCATACCATCGGAGTAGGTTTAACACAATTACTTGTTAGGATCAGGGTGAAATAATATGCAACCTACAGAATTGGCGGCTATACTTGAACAGAAACTCACCAGACCTTCTATTTACCATCTTGATGTATGCACTAGATGCAACGCTTGCACCGAAAGATGTCACATGTACATTGAGACCAAAGATCCCATTCACTCACCTGCATACAAACTCGCACTTCTACGTAGAGTTCATAAACGATATCATACAATTGCAGGAAAAATTGCGCCAAAACTCTTCAAAGCAATGGAACTCAATGAAGATAATTTAAAAGAAATATCAAGCGCGATGTTTGAATGCACAGGCTGCAGGAGATGTACAACCCATTGTCCGTTAGGAATTGATCCCCCATGGTTAATCTCGACAGGGAGATTTCTTTCTTTCAAAGCAAATAAATCACCTGAAATGCTTTCTATGTTATCCAACATGGCAGTTGAGAAGGCCAAGAATATTTCACAATATTCGGATCTATATTTACAACAGATCAAAGAACTGGAGGTTCAGCTACAAAAAGAAATCAAAGATCCTAATGCAAAGATTCCAGTGAAAAACAAAGATGCAGAACTTGTTTACATACCAATTGCTGGCGCCCATACAATAATGCCGGCAGCAAAAATATTCAACGCGACCGGTGAGAACTGGTCTTTGAGTCAACTTGACTCAACTAATTATAATTACTTTTTAGGTAACGTTGAAGCGGCTAAAGAAGTCACGGGTGAACTAATTAAGGAAGCTGAGAATCTCGGAGTCAAAACTGTAGTCATGTCAGAATGTGGCCATGGTTTCCGTATAATGAGACACCTTGCAACAAAATGGTTCAATAGAACATTACCTTTCGAAGTCAAGAGCATAGCCGAGGTTATGGCGAAATACATAGAGGAGAATGTCGTTAAGTTAGATCCTTCTCGAAACCCTGGAATAGTGACATATCATGATCCTTGCCAATTAGGTAGAAATGGAGGAATTTATGAAGAGCCACGAATGATACTTAACCAAGTTGTAACTGAGTTCAGAGACCTCACACCAAACAGAGAATATAATTGGTGTTGTGGAGGTGGAGGTGGGCTTGTAGCGTTACCTGAATTTAAAGACCTAAGAATGAAAACTGGAAAGAAAAAAGTCGAACAGATAAGAGAGACAAAAGCAAATATCATAACTTCAATGTGTGAAAATTGCCGCCTACAACTCATAGACCTGAATGATTATTACAAACTTGGACTAGAAATCACATCATTATCAGATCTTATGGCTAACGCTATCATTCACTAATCAAATTCAAGGTGATGAATAATTAAAAGAACAAAAGAACAAACACAAAAAAGCTATAATATATTCGTAATTTCCTGGATAATCATCTTAATTAGTCTTAGTTGGGCAATTCAATTTTCAGATGCCCAAGAAACTCAAACAATTGATTGTACAGATTGCCATTCCAGAGTGATGGAAAGACACCAGTTTCCAAATTATCCCTGCACATCTTGTCACAACCAAGACATGTCAACCATCACGTTAAGAACTGGCTCAATAATTCCTCTGGAAGAATCTGGTCCCTTATGCGCCCAATGCCATAATGATATTCATAATGCTTGGAAAGAAGGAAACCATGGAATAACTGAACTCAAATGTGTTGAATGCCATGACCCACATTTTGAAAATAAGAAATCTCCCATATCGACTCCGAAATCGGTAACATTCTCATCAGTTCTTCAGATGATATCCGCTACAGGAGCCTTCATTGGCATCTTATTAACCGTTCTTGCAGCAATTAAAGTAAAATAACAAAAAAAGTTCTTTGTAATTCGATAACGCGCGCGCATATTCGTATTATCTTTTAAAAGGACTAATTTCAAAATTTTATCTATTTTCACCTAGAGATTGCTTAGTTGGATAAAGTGTCTAACGAAGTCCACGTCTAAATCTATGTCTACCGGGCATCCAAATCCCCTTTTTCTTTTCTATTTTTGAAGCTCGACTATTTATGAGTCGAAGGTATATTTCGTCAGCAATTTCTTTATCCACTGCTACCTGCGAAAGTTCTAATTGAAAAACATATGTTGGAAATGTCTGAATCATTTTAATACGCGTTCCTGGAAGTATTCCCATTGATATCATTCTTTGAAGTTTTTTTGAATCCTTCGTTTGAAGGTGGGCTACATCGCCTTCCTGTCCAGCAATCATACCCGATAATTTTGAAATTATTCCAGGTGTCTGATGAATTTCATCAAGACAACATTTGCCTCTTGGTATAGGTTTACCATGTGGACAAAGACGCGGATGTCCTAAGAGGACGCAAATATTATCATCTACACCTCTACGCAGTCCATGCTCAAATTTACATGCTGCTTCCTCCAAGAAATCTTTTGAAGCATCGATTATATCGGTCAATAATCTTTCAGCAAGACGATGTCTCCTGATTACATTAGTAGCCTCTTTTAGTCCTGTTGTTGTCAATTCAAGTTTGCCCACTTTAAGATTGATCAGTTTAAGATTCTGTAACTCCTTGAGTCCATCATCATTCTCCGTCAAGTCAAGCTTTTTTAAGGTGCAGATTTCTTCCTTTTCTTTGCCAATTATCCACAATCTTTCAAGAATCTCTTCGGATTCGTCGCTTAGATTTGTCAACTTGTACTTCTCCTTAGTTTTTTAAGAAGCTTCAATAGTTTCGATTCAGCTGCAATCTCGAAACCACAGTTGGGACATTTAATAAAATTGCAGGACCCTGACATAATCGTAGGGCAATTTTTACAGGCCGCTGTTGCTTCATTTTGATCGAATTCATATCCACACAAAGCGCATTTCAAATTAGTATACCTGCCAAATTCAACAAGTTATTTAGTAAAAATCCAACCAAGAAAGCGAATGGGAATATGAATAAAGCCATTGCAATTGCAGTTTTTATGCCTCGCTCTTTAATGTTTATGAAGAGTTGTGCGATGCATGGAAGAAAGAGCGTCAAGGTAACAGTGGCTACCAACATAGAATTTCCAGAGAGAAGCCCGCTACTATGGAGATCGAATAGACCGGCGGCGCCATAATCTCTTCTAAAAAACCCAAATAAAAATGCTACAGATGCCTCTGCAGGCAAACCTATCCATTGAACTGGATAACTAAGTAACATTACCGCTAGATCAAAGACTCCTAAGATCTGACCTATCCATATGACTACGCTGGCAAGAATGAAAATTGGGAAGACCTCGATGAAGTACCATTCCATTCGCGTGTAGGTCTTTACCAATACATTTTTCAGTTTAGGAATTCGGATTGGCGGTAATTCTATGAAGAAACTTGGAGGTTCGCCTGTTACAACTTTTGAGGTTAGAAATCCTATTATTAAAAAAACCAAGATGATAGTTGTCGCCCAGATCAATATAGCAATTGGATTTCCTGAAAGTATTGCAAATATGACTCCGAGTTGTGCTGAGCATGGTATTGCAAGAGCTAGAAGCATAGTCGCAATTATACGTTCTTTATTAGTTTCTAATGTTCGAGTTACAATCGTAGCCATAGTATCACATCCAAACCCAAGTGTCATAGGGATAACAGCTCTACCACTTAATCCAATTTTCTTGAATACTCTATCCATTAATAATGCTAGTCTAGGAAGATATCCAGTATCTTCAAGAAAAGCAAAGACAAAGAAAAATAATGTAACAATAGGCAATATTATCGAAACAGCGTATCGAATACCCAAAGTGATTATTCCGTAATCGCCTATGAAGAGTTCTTGAAGAATTTTGAAAGGAATAATATTAACAACTAATGATGTTGCTAGTGGGTTGACTATTTTACCAAAAATTTCTTCCTCAAGGAACTCTACAATTAATTGAGCACCCAAAACTCCAACAAATTGGTATATTCCAAAGTAAAGTACAAAAAATAGGATAGGAAAGCCGGTGATCGGGTTAATCATTGCATTACTTATTTTATCTGATAAGGAAGGTTTGGCTAATTTAGAAGAAATTATGACGCTATTTGCGATCTTTGCACCGGCTTGTCTTCTCCTGAGAGCTATAACATAGTTTAAAGGGTAACTATATCGCACTTCTGCTTTTTCAATCACTTCACAAAGTTTCGTGTAATTTTCTGGTTCACTTTCTTGGATTAGTTCATGGATCTCAGCATCTCTTTGAAGAAGTAATAATGCGATGGATCTCTTCGATAATCCATAATTCTTAGAAATTAATTCTTCCAAAGTTTTAACAAAAAATTCCAAAGGTTCGCCATATTGCACCCTCAGACTTTCTGTAACGTTATTTTTAGGTTTCACAGAAGATGAAATTTCTTCTCGAAGTTTATCCATTCCTTGTCCTGTCACTGCAACAGTTTTTATAACCCGGATTCCAAGTTTGTCCTCGAGAAATTTCGAATCAATCTTTAAACCAGCTTTTTCCGCTTCATCGTACATGTTTAGAATTAAGATTATTCTCAAATTGGCTTCAATTAGCTGCAGTGTTAAAGCAAGCATTTTCTGTAAATTTTTTGAATCAACAACATTGAGAAGAATATCTGGGTTCTCTTTAAGTAATATTTTTCTGGCAACACTTTCTTCTTCACTTATGGATGCCAGAGAATACATTCCTGGAGTGTCAATTACTTCATATTGAATATCTCCAATTCTTGCTGTCCCTCTTGAGACTTCTACTGTTGTACCCGGATAGTTAGAAACAATTACATAGCTTCCCGTTAGAGAATTAAAAATTACACTTTTACCAACATTTGGAGACCCTACAATAAAGATCTTCGGATGATCATAATTTGAATCGGAAAATTTATTTTTGGTTAAATGGGATACACGTGAAATTAGGGTCATCTAAATCTATACTATATACCTAAATCGGATGATTTAAATGAACTTCCAAAAAAAGTAGGAACAAACAAGGGATTCCCAAACATATTTAGGAAAAAATCCATAAACCTAATGTCTTGGATTATCTCACTTTGCTTTCGCAATAATTCTTGAACGCAATTCTCCATTTCTTTAAAAATTTTGGATTATTCTGAGCATTTTCGATAAAATCTACAAATTTTGAAAATTGCAATATCGTCCTAGGCTGAAGTCTATGTTCAAGAACATGAGCATCCTTAAGTGCAATGTTTTTGGGCACTAGGATTATCTCGAGAAAATTCTTAAAAGTTTCATGTCTTTTCTCTATTACCTCTGCCATTTCCTTACCTTTAGTTGTAAGCGTCACGCCACCATACTTTTCATATCTTACAAGCTGCAGCTTGTCTAATCTTCTTACCATTTCAACCGCACTCGAAGGCTTAACAGCAAGATGGTTAGTAATATCACGTATACGTGCAAAACCTTTCTGTTGAGTAATTTCGTAGATGCCTCTCAAATAATCCTCATTTTTACCCGTTATTTCCATGTTCATAAGATCATCCTCAAAGTGTTAGGCAATCCTAATTTTATCATTATCGTGCCTTTAAAGAATTTTGTATCACGCTTTAAAAAAATTCATAGAAATCAAATCTTGAATCAAAGAATTAGAAGAAAACTAACTAATCATAGCTCAAAAATTGCATACTAATAGTTCATCCAAAAATGTTGTTTTACTAAATCACAATCATTTTTAATAGATAACCAATCAAATAAGCTACAGTTGCAGCGATACCTCCAATAAGCAGCATCTCAATCCCGCTTTTAATCCAATTTGTTTTCGTTATTTTAACTCTCAAGGCACCTACAACAAATAGGCTTGCTGCGGTGGTGATCGCCGATAATGTGAATACGTTTTCAATCATCGTTGTGTAAGAAAAAATGAAAAACATCAAGGGCATGAATCCTGCAACTAGAAACGATAAGAATGTTGCAACCGCACTTTTCCATGGAGAAACATTCTCAGTAGGTAGAATGCCAAGTTCTTCAGTCATCATAACATCAACCCAAACCTTCTTGTTTGAAGTTATGATTTCAGTTAACTTATCTGCCATGTGAGAAGCTAATCCTTTCCTTCTGAAAATCTGGCGCACTTCCTCACGTTCAGCATCTGGCACGTGTTCTACTTCCCACGTCTCCCTCTGTTTTTCTTTCCTAAAGTATTCAATTTCTGATTTTGCGCCCAGATAATTTCCTGCAGCCATCGAAAAACCGTCTGCAAGCAGATTAGCAATACCAAGGATCAGGATAATGGGTGTAGAAAGTAAGGCTCCTGTCGCTCCTGCAACAATAGCGAAAGTAGTGACAATTCCGTCGCTCGCCCCATAAATGATATCCCCGATATATCTACCTCTTGCAACATCATGCCATGGTTCTGCCTCGATCGATTTTTTTTCATGAGTTTCTTGGATTTTTTCATGATCCTTTTTTTCATAGGCCTTCCTGGCTTTATCCAATCGCGACATTACATCACCACCATATAACTTTACAATTTCAATGATTTGAATATCTGCCTTCAATTACGTGATTTATGATCTACTCTTGAACTTTCATTTGAGTTTCCAATTAGTTTCAGCGATAGCATAAAAGCAATTAGTGGAAATATTGAGAGAATCTGAAAGGACAGCCTTAGATTAAACATCTCTGATGTTATTCCAGCAAAAATTGGTCCGATAACACCCCCAAGATTCATTGATGTGAAGACTAAACCCATCATACTTCCAATTCTTTCGGGTGGTGAAATATCTGCAACAAAAGCGTTACTTGCAACTAGCGTACATGCCCAGGAGACGGCTACAGCCAGCTCTATTCCGAATACTTCAAGTGGGTTATTAACTATTGAAAGTAGAAATGTTGCCAGAAATGTTGCAAGCATTCCTAAATTTAGAATTCGCTTTCTGCCAATTCTGTCTGACATCCACCCCATCGAGGGCATCAATACTATTTGAACTGCGAAATTGAAAGCTATTATTAATCCGATTAATGAGTTATCAGCACCAAGATTCGTTAAATAGATTGGAAGAAAGGAGGTTATTCCTCTAAAACCGGCGTTTCTGAAAAAAAGACTCACACATAAAAGTAAAAGACCACTTGTTATGAGGTATTTTTTTTGCATTGACAGTAGACTGAGATTTATTCTTTTTCCAGACGTTAAATTAGAGCTGAAAATATTTTTTTTGTCAAACCTTAGACTCGTTATTGAAGATACTGTTCCAACAACAAGTATGAGTGCAGACATTGTGAAGACACTTGATAATCCAAATTTGTCTGCAATCTGCCCTCCGATTAAACATCCAACACCCATGCCTCCTGCAATGAAAGCATTGAATATTCCGATGTTTCTACCGAGCGTTGATCGTGAAGATAACTGAGCTATGACCGCGACTGAGGTTGGTCGATATGCAGAGTCTGCAACTGCCAGAAGTCCCGCTAAAATAAGTAGTTGAGGATAGGTTGTGCTTATTCCTATCAACCAATAGATAACTGCAGATCCGGCCAGACCGATTACAATAATTATGTTTCGAAGCCCACCAACATCTGAAAGACTTCCAATAGTAACCATCATTATTGTTGCAACAATGAAATACATCCCCATTATGAATCCAATTTCAGCCATTCCCATTCCTAATGATCTTGCAAATAACGGAACAAATGTTACTGTGGCAAGAAATCCAATATTTGCACAAAACACTCCAAAACTGAGACCGACGAAAACCGTTCTCAATAGATGATCACACCAAGAGGATTGCGAAAACTAATCCATTAACTCACATATAACTTGCTACAAAAACAGATAATGAAAACAAATGACCTCGATACATAGATAGTTGAGCAAATATTATCTTCCAAAAAGTTATAGCCACGTAAAACTTACTACCAGATATTGGTGAACAGTTTTGATGCAAAATGGAAACAACATAAGTGACATTCAGAGCAAGAATGACAAAGAAAAAGACAGTTATCTTGATCTCCATTTATTAGGGAAAATTGTTACTTATGCACTAATTGTTCTAATAGTCTTAGGATTGGCATTCTTAACAGGAATAGTATTCTGGATCCTCCGACACATTTTTGGAATATGAAGTAGTGACCAGACTTTTTCTAATCCATGAAGTCTTCTGCCTTTTGTATATCAGCCGGTAAACCCTTTCTCTTTCTGATATCTTGAATTACTTGTCCTATCATCGAGGCTGGAACAGAAGACCATCTCGCGAATTCCAGACCCCAGAAGGCCCGGCCTGCTGTTGCACCTCTAAGAGCCTCAGATAGATCGAAAGTCTCAGCTGTGGGTATCTCTCCAACAATATGAACTATGTTTCCTTTCTGGTCTACAGAAACTATCTTACCTCTCTTTTGACTAATTACACTTGTAACAGCACCTAAAAGATCTGGAGACACTTTGGCAGTAATTCTTTGAATAGGCTCCATTAAAGTTGGGTCAGCCGATAGAAAAGCAGTAAAGAATGCTCGCCGCGTCATGGGCATTATTTGAGCAGGTCCTCTATGAACAGGATCTTCATGTAGCTTAATGTCTGTAATTCTCGCCTTAATCCCTCTAATATGCTCATAAGCTAAAGGACCCTCTTTTATTCCCCATCTATAACCGGCGACAACCATATCTTTGACATCTTGTAAGAACTGCGTACCTTTGGTAACTTCAGTCAACATATTGCAACCCTCATCGACACTCCACACACCTTTAGCTTCATCCGGCGCCCATCCCTGTTCTCTTAATACCTTCGCCATCGCTGATTTGTCCATATATTCGCCAATTTTACCAGTCTTTATCATATCAACAACTTCATCGGTGAGAGGCTCCATTTCCAAGAAAATCTTACTGTGTTTGTTTGGAGATTTACCCTCAAATGGTCCAACCGCTTTTCTGACGCTCTCTCTATAGATTACAATTGGTTTCGACATGGTAATCTTGAGACCAGTTTTCTCAATCAATGTTGTCGCAATTTCTAGGTGTAATGTACCCATTCCTGCTATCAGATACTCTCCAGTCTCTTCATTGATGGTAGTAACAAGATTTGGATCCTCAATCGATAGCTTTCTTAGAGTATCTACAAGCTTAGGAAGATCTCTGGCAAACTTTGGCTCGACAGCAAGCGTAACGACAGGTTCAGTAACATATTTGACAGCTTCAAATGGCGCCGTATCCTTTACCGTTGCTATAGTTTCACCAGCTCGCGCCTCATCAAGTCCAAGCAAAGCTGGAATGTTTCCAGCAGAAAGCGTTCCGACAATTTCCCTATAGGGACCCATATAGATACAGACTTGCTGAATTCTAGAATTGGTCTTGGCTCCAATCAATTGAACAGTGTCACCCTCACTTAATGTTCCTGAGAATAACCGTCCGGTGGCGACGACTCCTGCTTGTGGATCGACAACAATATTTGATACCCCCATCACGGCCGGTCCATTATCGTCACAATTAATCATAGCTTGCCCTATCTCGCTATTGACATCACCTTTCCATAATTTTTCAACCCTATACTTCTGGGCAATATGCGGTGCTGGCATCGCCTCCACGGCCATATTCAATATAGCTTCATTAAGCGGGGCTTTCTCCCTTAGATCATCCACTTTATTCTCTAAGTATGCATCGACAACATCTTGGAATTTGACTCCCTTGGTTTCAGAAATTTCAGCTGTGAATCCCCAACGATCTTTTGCAGAACCCAAAGCAACAGTGTTAGTTACGAAACTCACTTTCCATTTGCTTTTAAACTGTGGTTCGGCATAAGTTTCTATTAATTGATTGAAATCTCTTATTATTCTTGCAATGCGTTCTTGGATCTGTTCTGAAGTTAACCTTAGTTCTTTGATAAGCCGATCTATCTTATTGATGTAAAGAACCGGCCTAACCCTCACCTCAAGCGCTTGTCTTGTGACGGTCTCAGTCTGCACCATAACTTCTTCAACCGAGTCAACGACTACAACAGCTCCATCTATTGCTCTAAGAGATCTTGTGACTCTACCTGAGAAATCTACGTGACCAGGAGTATCGATTAAGTTGATTACGTATGAAAGTCCTTTTCGTTCATGCATCAAGCTTACGTTGGCAGCTTTAATGGTCATCTGTCTTTTTTGCTCTTCCTCCATAAAATCGAGTGCCAAGGCACTTCCAGCCAGTGATGGAGAAAGAAGCCCAGAAGATGCCAATAGTGAATCAGACATCGTAGTCTTTCCATGATCAACATGAGCAATAATACCAATATATTCCGGACTAGCCAGAATTTTAGCTAGATCTTTCGGATTTGGTCTTTATTCTCAATTATCTTCAATATTTCTGCAGTTGTTTTATATCGAGGCAAATTTATTTCCTCCAGTCCCGTTCCTGATAAGGGGTAGCACCAAGGGTAGCGTTAACTTTTAAAGTTGACTATTTTTGTTATCTGTTCATTTCGATTTGGCTGTGTGCTTACCAGCTAAGGCATATATGTTATCTAATTTTTAATTCAGATGAGTGGAAAGTCATTCTTTCTTGTAGAGGATTCCAATACGATGAACGGTGTCAGAGAGATATTTGAGGCTAAACTCAAACGAAAAGGTAAACCTCACGGAAGACAATAGTGAGGGAATGGATGAAATCCAATATGGACATCGCCGTTCTCTTCAGTGGGGGAAAAGATAGTTGTTATACTATTATGAAGTCAATTGATGCGAATCTAAATGTGAAAGTCTTACTGACTCTTCATCCTAAAAGTGAAGACTCTTGGTTGTTTCATCATCCCTGTATTAGATGGACCAAATTACAGGCTGAAGCAATGAATCTGCAGATAGCCACATACGATATTGAATCAGAAGGAGAAGATGAAAAATTAGAGTTGAGCAAACATCTTCAAGATATCAAGAATAAGTTTGGAATTGAAGGGTTTGCTGCTGGTGCCCTTGCAAGTCAATATCAGAGAAGCAGAATGGAAGATATCGCTAATGATTTAGGACTTAGAATTTATACCCCTTTATGGGGTCGGGATGCTTCGAAACTACTCCTCGATCAAATTGAGTCTGGACTTGAAATAATCATAGTCGGCACAGCAGCTCTTGGTCTAGACTCTAGCTGGCTTGGTAGAAGACTTAACAAAAATCTTGCTCAAGAATTAGATCGTCTCAAAGAAAAACATGGAGTGAATCCAGCTGGTGAAGGGGGAGAATATGAAACATTTGTTCTTGATAGCCCTCTCTTCCAAAAAAAAATCACAGTCAAGAGAGTTCATAAAACGTGGAAGGGAGACAGAGGCAGATTAGAAATTGATGATGCCGAACTCAAAGAGAAAAAAGGAAAGAACAATTCTATTCTATTGTAGCGTGCTTTCGGCGAAGCTCGCCTTCACTTTTACCCATTCTTTTTATTAGTTCCGCAATCAAACTGTCAAAGAAGATCATAGCACTCAATTCGAATATCGTTCCAAGTGGTGCTAAAGGTTCATGAACTCCTGTTATTTGGCGTAGGAAATAGTCTTTCTCTTTCGCAATTTTTGTTCTACCCCTTATTTGGAGTACATGGTCAGCTATTTTTCCAAGGTCAGAGTTTGGATGTGAAGTAACTGCTATGATTCGAGCTCCAACTTCTTTTCCTATCTCAGCTGCAGTTACTGCCAACTTTGTAGTTCCGGATCCTGAAATCGCAATTATCAAATCTCCATGACCAATAGCTGGTGTGATTGTCTCACCCATCACATAAACATCAAAATCAAGATGCATCAACCGCATCGCAAAGGCTTTACCTATAAGACCACTTCGACCAACGCCAATTATGAGAATGTGTTTGTACTTTGCCCAAAGTAACATATTGATCATGTTTTCAACTTGTTTATGCGAAATCTTTGAGAGAGTTTTCTCTACACCTTTAGTAATTTGGTACCAAGCTTGAGTGAAGGTTTTGACCGCCATTTTTCCCCAAAGCCTCTATCTATGACTAAACATCGAACTTTTTATAATTACGGTTTGGAATTTGAGAGCTTCAATTGTTCGGATTTCCTATCTAATCCATCATAAATAGTATCGAGGACAGACGCAATTTTCGCAGTCTTCGCTCTCCCCAAGCCCCCTCTTGTATTGAGTTCCGACTCTGTAGCTAAGAAAACTTTTCTAGGGGTTCCAAATCGTCTCAAAAGTTTTTGCGCCAAACGAGCTCCTATCCCCGGCAACCCCTGAAGCAGAACAATTTGACCTTCACGAATTTGGCCATATTTGGGTTTCTTTACTATAACTGGCGGTCGAGAACGAACCTCAGGAGGACGCTTGGCAAGAATCCAAATAAGCTCAGCCGTCTCCGCAGGATCTCGAGTAAAAAATGGGCGTATTCCATAACCAAAAGATAGGGTGATCAAAGCACCCCAAAAAACTTTTGGATTTTTCATCTTTTCTAATGCTGAATTAAGATTACCTTCAACGATGATTATTGCGAATTGATATGCTTGTCCCAATCTGTAGGCCTGATCAAAAAGTCTTCCCGAATATAGCGATGAAATGAAATCTCGAACAGTTTTTCTCTCTACAGCATATTCTGCAGCAATATAGTCCCCCTCCTCAAGCATACGATAATCCAGGGTCAAACCAAGCTTCTTAAGACATGCAGGGACATTTGGTCTCTCCCGTTCATCGACAACTACCCTTACCAAGACCCATCAACCATAATCTTACTCAATTCACTTCGAAATATAGATCTCTAGAATCCAACCTATATAGCGACGATAAAGACATTATATATTAAGAAATTTTTATCTGCTTAATTCAAAGAAGATATGCTATAGATATTTTAACCCTGATTGGGTCTGATTCTATTTCAGAAAATTCCTTACAAGCTTCAATCTGGACCGAAAAACCGATTCCATAATCTTCTTGGCTAAATCTTCTTTACCTTTCAATGGACCTTCAGCCTTTTCAATATCAATAGCATAGGAATTGTCACTTTCAATTAAGAAGGAAACTGTAAGCAGTTCCTTTCCAATATTAGATTTTTGAGCCCATTCAGATTCAATATTCTTTAACCGCTTCCGCGTCAAGGTGTCTAAATCTTTGGATTCTTCCATTTGCGTGTAGAATATCTTCAGATTTCTTGGCTGGATATGAATTAATACAAATTCTAAAAGGTCCTCCACTTTACCTAACTTCGAAAGGAAAATAAGAAAAGTTCTCACAATCTCTTCCGTTGGAGTAATTATTCCTATTTTCAGCAAATTCGATCTGTCCGACGTTTCACCTTGATTAATCGTCTTGAGGGTCATATACCCATCAAATGTAAACCCTTGACTGGAAAAATCCTTAGCATATTTCCCAATCATTTTAATCTTAGCTTTATTAACCAATGCATCATCTGTGAAAGCGAATTCTACTTCACCTTCTGAACCTTCAGATGCCAAACTTGAAGCGGCTAAAATTTTATCAGCAAAACTGGATGTATCGAATTCATTCACTTGTATAGTCCGCCTTGTCCAAATAGTGTAGTAATGTGACATTAATTCCAATATATCTGTATTAGTGTGTGTTAGTGGATTCACATACTATAACCTTTACTCTAATTTTGAGTATCAATTAATGTTCATGTAAGAATTTACAAACCAATAATCTAATTTCTTTAGAAAGATGATAGTATTTCTGATAGCACTAACAATAATTGTCCGAAGGTGCCCTTGATGGATCCTATCCTAAATGTTCCTTTATTCCTTTTTTCAGTTGTAATAATATCTCTCTCTGGCGTAATGATGCCTGGACCTGTAATGGCTGTTACTATAGCCAAAGGAAGAAAAAGTGGAAACGCAGGCGCTTTGATAGCTCTCGGTCATGGAATCATAGAGATCCCTTTGATGGTCATAATATATTTGGGCTTTGCACAATTTTTTGCTGATGAAACAGTGAGAAGACTCATCGGACTGATCGGAGGTTTGATGCTCGGCTACATGGCGATCCAGATGTTTAAGGCAAGAGATCATACAGGATTAGAAGAAAATGATACTGGATTTAACTCAATAATATCAGGAATTATTACAACTAGTGCTAATCCTTACTTTTTTCTTTGGTGGGCTACAATTGGATCAGCATTAGTCCTTAATTCAACCATATTTGGACTCACAGGATTTCTATTATTCGCGGTTTTTCACTGGTCTTGCGATTTCTTCTGGGACCTCTTTGTATCAAAAGCAGTCTATAGATCTCGAGGCTTCTGGGACAAAAAAGTACACAGGATAGTATTTGGCGTATGTGCATCAATCCTATTGTTCTTTGGAGTCTGGTTCGTCTATTCGGCTTTGTTAAACTGAGAAATAATCATTAATCATAAAGGTAATAATATGCCAAATTTTATTCAACAAATTTTTTCAAAGATAAGTGAACTATATCAAGATTGAAAAGAGTTGTAGTAAATTGGAAATTATCGAATATCTTGATCAACCTAAATTCGAATTTGTATCAGACGTTTTAGGGCGTGTATTGATTAATGGAAAAAACATGACTTTCTTCATAGTTGAAATTCCATTTGGGAAAAATGTTCCCTTACACAGTCATCCACACGAGCAAATGGGGATCTGTCTAGCAGGTGAAGCTGAATTCTCAAATGGAATAGAGAAGAAAATAGTCCGAAAAGGAATGGTCTATAGGTTTGAACCAAACGAGAAACATGAAGTTAGAACAATAAACACTGATAGTTCAATTTTTCTTGATGTATTCAGTCCACCAAGATCAGAATATATCGCTATGCAGAAGCGCTTCGAATCTGTGAACCATTAAAATTATAGATCTGGATCCAGAAGAGGTAACATGCTAAAAGATATTGTAAGGGTTCTTACTGCGTACGGTATAAAGAGTGACATTTACAATGCCTCGTACGTTAATTAGATGGTTATGGATTGGTGCAGGTAGCATTTCACTAGCACTTGGTATAATTGGAATTTTCCTTCCTCTTTTGCCTACGACACCGTTTCTACTTTTAACAGCTGCATTCCAGAAATAAAATTCACCTGATCTCTGCCATCCAACAGGCTCATCATCAGGATTAGACAATTGCCAATAGTGAGAGAAATCTATTGTTGGAGTTTGAGCATCCTTCACGAAATTTATTGCTACTTTGATCTTATCATCCCAAGCGAAAGGATGGTCTCTGAATTCATTGATATAATATTGTAGACTAACAGTCAATACTCTAGCCAATCTAGCATTATCATCAGTATAAAGACGGTAGTAATCTTCACCTTCGGAAAAAAGGGACGCGGCATAACCAGTCTGCTCTTGATCGTATACTACTTGAGAAAGAAGCCAAGAGATGACAGAAGAGATCCTTGGATGGAAAGGTACAACGGGCTCTGATTCTGCTCCTACAAAATTTAAGCTAGAAATGACTATTAACAATAAAAGTAGGATAGCTTTGAGTTCATTCATAGGTTTTCTTATTATTCCATTATATCATGAATTTTAACACTTTCATTTGCGTTTTCATTCTATGGGAAATAAATGATGATGTTTGTGGTAGCACGCACGTGTCTTTATTATATGATTATCCTGAAACATTCAAAATATTCAGAGACGCATTGGAAGAAATTGTCGGCGCTAGACTAGCACCAATAGAAAAGAGGGAAAAGAATTGATCCAGTGTGTGCTAATTTGCTCTGACTAACTTGATGCACCAGGCTTTCTGTTGAAAGATGGGATTTTTCTTGGGGTTTTTAAAATGTAGGTTTCAAGATCCTTTTTTCCGTTAAGAAATATTTCATAAGGATATTCTGTATCTTTCGATAATCCTTTGACACATGTTTCATGATTCATTGTAGGTTTACTATCGGGGTATGAGTTACCGTTAATGTTCAGAGAATCTATTGTTGGAATATCTGTTTGCCATGATATTGCTGCGCTATCTGGTGTTACAAGGTATATTGATGGCCCTTGAATTATTTCTGGTATTAAATTGTTGTTGAAAGCTGAATTCTGATTTATTACCTTGATATAGGGTTTTGATTCGATTAATTCTTTTACTATCTTTGCTGTCTGTTCGTGAGATATGTTGTTGGTGTCGATGGTTAGGTCATATATTGATGCGTCTAACCAATTTTTTCCGAGTTGTTTCTTCACCATTTTTCTTCTTTCATTATCGCTTCGCGCCATTTCAAGGAGGGCTTTAGGATATGTGATGTTCCACATTCTTGAGATGTGTTTAGATCTTTTTTCTGGGGATGCTGTGAGAAAGATTTTGTATGCTGACTTATCAAGTGCTTTGAAAGCGAATTTTCCTTCGACTATGGTTTTCTCATCGGTATATTCATGCATGGTGTCGATTAATGCCTTGTCTTTATTGATTGTGCGTCTATTGAAGCTTTCAAATAAATCAGGGTAGGATAGTTGCATTCTAGCAGCTGTTAATCTGTAGAGTTCTTGGGAATTTATTACTGTAAGAGAATTATCCATTGTGTTCTTTAGATTGTTTGCTACCTCTGAACATCCAGCACCTTTCTGTCCACAAATCAATATTGGATATATTGCCATTCACCTCCAGTCTCAAAGTTAATTAGATATATGTCGGGCTTCATGTTTAAATGTAACTGTGTGCATCATAAATACTAATAAAGCTAGCTAGCTATGTTATACTTTAGCATGCGCCACAAGAAAGATGTACGCTACCAGAGAGCTACGCAAAGAGTATGAGGCAACAACAGAACAGCGCAACCAAGCAATAAAAAGACTAAATTCCAAACATAACGTACTACAGTCTTTCTTAAGCTGGGGAGTAATGGATCCTGAATTTAGCGCGCGCGCTCTCGACAATAATCTACATTCTTTTTCCATTACTCAGTCTAAGAGCAGTTACAAATAAGCTAGCTAGTTGTGATTAAGAAGATGTGAGGGTGTTAGTTCATGCGTAAAGAACATACAGCCGTATTATACGGGATTGTTCTAATCGGTTTAGGCCAAGTATCAACCCATGGATTTTGTGTTACTTTAATCACATTTGATCCATCAGCATTCCGTTAACATTCGGGACATGAAATTTTCCAATATTGTTAAAAATGTTGGAGGTGTTAGTTTTAGATGAGAAGAAAGAATTTGGTTGATGAACAAGTCGAAGCTGAAGTTCTTGAGGCAAAAGTTGTTGATTCAAACGTGGTCATGTTCACTTTAACGGATGAAACACGAATCAGAGCCACTGTTACAATTTCAAATGTACTCCGCTCGAAAGAACTCAATTCTGACGGAAGCCCCAAGTATCATGCCAACATGAATGTAGGG
>MEZD01000035.1:41039-41358 GCA_001775955.1 Candidatus Bathyarchaeota archaeon RBG_13_38_9
TCAGAGTTTCCACGTAAACATGCGACTCACATTCTGTATAGCGTGCGCTTTCTTACAGAAGCTAGCTATCTAGCGCGCGCTTCAGTTTAGATTTTACATTAGTGTGTGTGCTCACCAGCTAAGACACACACACACACACACAAAATAAAATAAAAAAAGAAAAGATGAAGAGAGAATAAATCTGTTTAGTCTTTACGTCTTCTTATAACGTAGATTGTCGATACTGCTACGATTAGTCCGGCAAGTGCTAGGTAGGGTGCTAAGATATTGAGTTTATCGACAGGCATCAGGATTCCGCCGACGGGACTTGATGGGGCCC
>MEZD01000035.1:41380-41727 GCA_001775955.1 Candidatus Bathyarchaeota archaeon RBG_13_38_9
TCCCCCTTCCAGTCTCCACTCCTTTGAGTAGAAACTGGCACGGGCATCGGTGCTGTCAACACCGTCATTCGGATCCCTTATAATGAAACCATAATTCGATTGTCCATTCTCTATCCAGTCCTTGACTATGCCGGTTACATCCCAAGACATCCATTGACCTGTGGTGGGAGGAACAATTGATGAGTCAGTGTCTTCAGTAGTCCATACGCCTCCAGAAGTTGTCCATGGATCAGGAACAAATTTGTCGGCATCGTTCCATGTCGCTCCTCTAGTTCCTGGCGGTCCATCTCCCTCAACCCAATCCTCAGTCACTCGATAAGCATTATAGGTTCTACCAGCAGGATCGG
>MEZD01000035.1:41785-43502 GCA_001775955.1 Candidatus Bathyarchaeota archaeon RBG_13_38_9
AGGTATGGCCGACAGATCGAATTTTATGAGGGTTCTCTTTGTATAATCTGTATCTCCTGATCGAACCTGAAGATAATCAATTGTCCCAAAATTATCGTTGGGTTGAAACTTTTCGATTTGAGTATCAGCGCTTGATGGAGTGATCACTGTAAGGGTAGCGTTCACAGCTACTGGCGTCACAATCAAGCACAAAACCAATGATAGGGCTAGGACAGTTGTTGAAACTTTGGATAGTCTACGACAGGATAAGCTCATTAAATGCCACATCCAACTGTCAAGAATCTAAGACTCCACATACAGATAACGCTTGTTATTCATTCCGATACTTCGGGCTCTGGAAACGTGCGTGCTTCTAAAGTCCATTAGAAGTCGGCCTTACGGCTTTTTTATAGTGTTTGCCCTTTTCGTTATGTGTTTAGCGCGCGCTAAAGAGAGATATAATTTTCTTTAACTTGAAAAAGTGTTAGTGTTAATAGCCATTTGAGGAAATGATACTGGCCTAATAAGAATGGAAAAGCAACTAAAATAAATGGCCCCGCAGTTAACATCGATTACGATAACAATTATGGGTTGGAGATAAATGATTCTCGCAGATTATTTATTAGCTTTGGCCAGCGGCGTTTTTGTTCTCTTCTCTGCATGTAGTTATCCTCTACTGCCTGGTTATATAGCATATTATCTTGGTAGCAAAATGACAGCCCGACAGGGACTTCAAGGTGGAATTATTTGCACATTCGGACTTATGTTAGTTTTTTCAATAATTGGAATAATTACAACCATTTTTGGGAGTGAAATAATAGCGGCTACCCCCTATTTCCATTTGCTCGCAGTGATTATCATTGGTATTATGGGAGTTCTCATGCTTCTGGGAGTTGGATATCCTAAATTCTACCTTAAGATAAAACCAACAAAGCGAGGCGGTCTTTTAGGCATGTTTACTTATGGTATCACATATGGCTTGGCATCACTTGCATGCTCTTTTCCCATATTTCTTTCATTAATACTTTATTCCTTGATATTTGGAAATTTCTTAGAAAGCATTCTAACATTCATATTATTCTCCTTAGGAATGGGAATCCCATTAATTGCAACAGCAATTCTCGTGAGTAAAACTAAACACTTACTTGTCAAGAGAATAACAGGTGTAACCGGTAAAATCCAAAGGATTAGCGGAATTTTTCTTATTGCAATGGCCATCTACCTTTATTTCTTGGCCTCACCTTGAGCTATAGCGTGCGCTAAAAATTCATAACAAACTTCCACGTGGATATGGAAGTTCCACGTCAATTTTTACACTTCCACGTAAACACCATAACAGCGTTATTACCTATATCCCCTCTTACTTGGTGAGACCATCGTAATTTGAACCGTTAGGATATTATTTTTTATTATTTATTGTGTGTGTGTGCTCACCAGCTAAGCCACACACACGGATATTAGCGTGCGCTTTCAATCCCAAAATTTCCAAATTGGTGGCATCGTTATATTATTATCAAAATTAGGTAGAGAGATTGAAATTTGAATATATACACCGATAAGTAAAGCAAGAAACACTATAGCAGCTACCAAATAATCTGATTGTTTCATCTTCAAAACTGTTAAGGGTTCACGTTTCTGTGTAACTCCGAAAGCTCTGGATTCTAGAGCCTCAGCCAATTCAGTGCTCCTTCTTATAGCAGAAACAATCAACGGAATAAGAATTGGAATGTATTTTCTA
>MEZD01000035.1:43520-44408 GCA_001775955.1 Candidatus Bathyarchaeota archaeon RBG_13_38_9
CCTTTGTCCAATTCTAATCCTCTGGATCTTTGAGCATCAACAATAGTCTGTGCTTCTAATGCAACTGTCGGTACTAGCCTTACCGCGGTTGTAAATGTGAAACTCAACATGTAGGGTAAGCCCATTTTTTCCAGTGCTAAACCTAGATCATCTGGGGAGGTAGTCATGAAAAATAGGGAGAAAGCTGACATTAAAACGAGAAATCGTAAAGTCATTGTTAATGAAAATACCAAGGTTGAACCTGTGATAAAATTCATAATAAAGATCAAAGATGCCAACATGGCTCCTGCTTTGATAGAATTTAACCAGCGGTGAAATGATTTTGCCACGTATATGATGGGTATTTGAACCAAGAAGAGTGTTAATAGAACTAGAATATTCATCGAAAGAAGAGACATAATAAATATCGTTAGTGCAATGAGAAACTTTGGTCGAGGATCCATTCTATGTACTGGAGTAGTCATATGAGTGAATTTGAATCCTTCAAATAGTTTCAGAGACATTTCTTCAGCTTCCCTTCAAGAATCGTTTTTGCCTGATAGAGATCCATTATTTTCGGATCAAAATTGAGATCTCCCAAAGAGGACATAAGGAGACTTATTTGAGGAGACATCAGTGAAGCTTTGTCAATGAGATCTTTATTTGAGAAGATCGAATCATAACATCCATCAGCTAAGATTGACCCCTTTGAAAGAAGGACTACTCTAGGTTTGCAATCGACTACGAACTCTATGTCATGAGTTACAATTATGACAGTTCTACCTTGAGAGTTCATCTGCACTATGAAATTTCTAAGCTTATCTTTTTGATGATAATCTTGACCTATTGTAGGCTCATCTAAAATAATATGTTTAGGGTCAGAAACTAGAACCGAGGCTAATGCAACTC
>MEZD01000035.1:44418-61987 GCA_001775955.1 Candidatus Bathyarchaeota archaeon RBG_13_38_9
CCCTCCACTTAGCATAAAGGGGGAAGTTTCCGCATAGGAGCTGAGATCTAAAGTCTCAAGAATGAATTTCACCCTCTTAGTGATTGTCTCCTCCGAATAGCCAAAGTTCCTCATCGAAAATGAGACTTCTTGAAAAACCGTCTCAGAGAAAAGTTGGTGATCAGGGTTCTGAAATACAAGACCTACATTTCTTGATATTGATGCTACTGTCGAATCTTGGGTTGAATTCCCATCGACTAGGACCTCGCCTTTATTCGGTTTTAGTAGTCCGTTGAAATGTTTAACGAGTGTGGTCTTCCCAGCCCCATTCTCCCCCATGACAGCTATAAATTCTCCATCATTGATCTTTAAGTTAACATTGCTTAATACTTCCTTACGATCATAGCTGAAATGGAGACCTTTGACCTCAATCATTTTGGAAACATTTCCTTATCTTTTGTGAGGCTTCTTCTATAGTGACTGGTGTCTCTCCCAGATCATAGCCATCCTTTTTTAGGAGATTGAATAACATGGAGACCTTTGGTATTCCAACACCCAATAATTTTGCTTCTTCGCTATAGACACTTGAAGGAGGACCTTCCATTGCTATTTGACCGTCATCCATAATTATTATTTTATCTGCATATTTTGAGACAAGGTCGAGTCTATGTTCAATAAGGATCATAGTTATTCCTATTTCATCTCTTAGATCAGCTATTGCTTCTAGGATCCGGTATGAAGATAGAGGATCTAAAAATGAAGTGGGTTCATCTAGCACTATTATCTCGGGTTTCATAGCTAGAACGCAAGCTATTGCCGCTCGCTGTTGTTGTCCACCAGATAATTCATATGGCGCAATATCTCTTAGGTCTTCTATTCCGGCAATATTCATTGCCCAGTCAACTCGTCTTCTAGTTTCATCTCTCTTAAGCCCTAAGTTTTCTGGACCAAAAGCTACATCACGTTCTACTGAGAGTGAGAAAAGTTGGTTTTCTGGATTTTGGAAAACAAAGCCTACCTTTTTAGCTAAATCACTTGTACTTGATTTTGATGCATCCATATTTAGAACAGATATTTTTCCAGATATTTCTCCTCGGTAGAAACTTGGTATGAGTGAATTGAAACATCTAACGAGTGTAGTTTTACCACATCCACTTGGACCAGTGATTACTATGAATTCACCTTTATCTATAGAGAAATCAATATTTTTTATTGCAGGTTTGTTTGATCCTGCGTAAGTGAACGTCAGATTCTTTACTTCTATCACTGGCAATTATTGGGACACCAAGTCTCGTGTGCTAGTTTCAGAGTTTTTAAATCAATTTATGCAGGATCATTGTAGATCAATTCATACAGAATTTGTTCATTTTTTATTTTTTGCTTATAGTTGCTTTCAACATTTCTAAAGCTCTGTTCAAGGCATCCTCTACTTCACCGGATCCAGTAATACCAGCTGCAAGAGAATGTCCTCCACCCGTCCCATTAACATAATCACCAAGTGGTTTTGCCAAATCTCTGCCCAAATGAATCCCAGATGTTTGATAAAATTCTTCTTTTGATCTAAGACTAATTTTTAATCGATCTTTATCAGAACTTCCAACTATCGCCAGATCCGCACCAAGGAAAGCTAATGCTCGAGCTGCTGAAGCATGATGTGATCCGACATTTGTGCTTACAATTATCCATCCATCTATGCTTGATATTTTTATTCTTTGTGCTGCTCGAAGTCTGGCTAACCTTTCTGATGGATCCATTTTTATCTCTAGAATAGCACGAAGCTTTTCAATCGCTATTCCTTGCTTAATTAAATTTGATATTGTAAGAATAGTCTTCGAAGTCGCTAACCTAAGATGTCTTGTTTCACACAATATCCCAATAATCAAGATTATCGCTGCTTTTTTTGTTGGCTTGATTTCATAGTGATTATACAATTCATAAATAATTTCACATGTTGAAGGAGAGTATTTATCACAGAATTCTATTTTGGATAATTTTTCCATTGAAGGATGTGGATAATGATGGTCAATTATAATTATTGATTTTTCAAATTTTTCTATCGCATTAGATATTTTTCCTAGTTGTTTTAGATTATTGGTATCTACTGTGAATATTACATCAATATCGTCTAAAGTGGGATTTGATTCAACAGTTAATCTGAATCTTTTCATTATCTTTTCTGAGATCTTGTTTGTTCCTTCTGGTGCTCCTATGATTATTTTCGTCTTTGGATTAATTATTTTTAGTAGTTGTTTTAATGCAAAAGCTGAACATATTGCATCAGGATCACTGTTTGCATGAGTCAGAATGACAATTTTTCTGGCTTCTTTTATGATAATAGCTATCTTCGTAAATTTACGCAATTTTAAGCTCCTTCATTTTCATATCAGCTGCCCTTAACGCCTCGTTGCATGCGACATCAATCAATTTGGTTAGATCACTATTCGAATTTCTAGGACATATAGAGATATCCACGATAAGAGTTAATGGCTTATCACCATAGGCCTCAATCGTTATATCTAGGTCTGTTATTTGTTTTGGATCAAACTTTTTGAAAATAATATTTCGGGCAGCATCCTCAGCTGAGGCACATACTGTTTCCAATTCTTGTTCTGTCGGTGATCTATTAAGCTTGGAATATTCCCTTTCCGAAACTTTCACACAGCTATACTATTTGGATTCCGTTTGGGATCCGAACCTGCTTTGAAGCTTTTGCTGCAATTCAGTAAGTCTAGTTCGCGTTCTTTCTTCTTGTTTACCAAGAACTGTCACACGGGTTTCAGTCAATTCTCGTCTCTCTTTGAGTTCATCCAATAGTTTTTGTCTTTCACTCTTGATCAGTATGTTACCAATATTTTTATAGACAGTTGTACCCTCGGCAGATTTTTCAAGTTCACTAGACGCTTTCTCAATCTCCGCCTTTTCAAGTTCAAGCTGTTGTTTCTGAGTTACAATTGCTTGAAGTGTTTGTTGAAGCTGTTGAAGTCTCGTAAGTTGTTCTCTGATCTCTGGTGGAAGTTCCGGTTCTCTTTCCAATTATCTGTCATCTCCGAATGAATGATTACGGCTTATGCTTTAACAACCTTATATGAATCTAGCTGAAGTTACAAAAAATCTGTTTAAAAGCGTGTTAAGATATGTTATTAAAATCCAAATGCGGATTAAAGATTGAATAGTTTCTATTGCGTATTATTCGATTTGGGTAGAAAATTTACAATAGCTCCTATAGAAAATAGTAAAATTGCACCCATGAAGAATATGAAGATTCTATAGAACACCAAGCGTGAGCTTAAGGGTTCCAGTAACAATAGAAACAGTCTATAACTAGCTAGAAGCCAAATCATATTTGCTAAAAAGTGAAAAACTAGAGATGACCTCCTTGACAATCCACAAATTATCGTCCCGTCTATAGTAAACAGAATTCCTAAAAAGATTGGAAAAACCACAGTACTGCTATACAATGGGATATCAGTTTCACTTGTGTTTCCTTCCAGAAATAATAGCTCATTCACATTATAGGCAGAATACATTATCAGTATTGCACCGATAACTAAAGCTGTTATTCCAATACTGTTCTTCAAATTCATTTAGATTTAATCCCCAAAAATGCTTACCGGATAGTTTACTACACTATTCAAGAACAGTTTAGCAATCGCTATTTACGATAATTCGTTTTTTTATTCCTTCAGCAATTCTTTTCCAAGCTAGTAAGACTCTCAAATTAGAGTTTAGTGTGGCCCTCAGAGAAGGAATATCTTCTGCACTTATGTGCATTATTAATTCTCGTTTTTGTACTTTAGTTCTCACTAATGCTTTCTTATTCGGCTGATGTTTTTGGTCTACTACTATTGCTTGATGAATAGCCTGTAAACTTTTGGCTGAATCGAATGGAATAACTATATCTACCTTCAAAGTTTTTTCAATACGATTCAAACCCAATCACCATTTAAGTTCTTTAATTATTATTTCAAATCTTTCGATTCTTCTTG
Organism: Candidatus Bathyarchaeota archaeon RBG_13_38_9; assembly: GCA_001775955.1. Lineage (GTDB taxonomy): Archaea > Thermoproteota > Bathyarchaeia > 40CM-2-53-6 > RBG-13-38-9 > RBG-13-38-9. Next base: position 48,384 of record MEZD01000035.1, read on the forward strand.
TTTTCAGATTTACAATAGAAAGCATCAAATCATTGTTATCTTTCCTCGATATATTCAATGAGAATTCACAAATTTTGTCATCATTTTTTATTATTGGTATCTGGAGGAAATCAGATAACAATTCTACGAATTTAATATCTTGTGTTGAAGTGATTGTAAGACATTGTAACTTTATTCTTTTACCTTTTTTTGATTTAGGGAAATATCTAACATGCCGTACAATCAGAGTTGGATTAGAACTTTCAAGTTGAGTCTCTTGTCTACGCATGAGTTCTATTTGGATAGGACTGTTAAACCCTCTATATACCATAATTAGACGTGTAACGTCAGAATCGTACATGTTGTCTATAAGTTGTTTTAGAGGCATTTTACCTCTGACTAATTTTCTTGCATTGGGGAGTATCTTTACCAATTCTTTTGCTAATTTTCTAGTGCTTTGTGATGGATTTCTTCCTGTAGTTACAGTTATCACTTAGCCTCTTCCTTTTCAGAGTTACCAGTCTTCATTTGGCTTCGTTTCCTCTTCGGTTGCTCAGATTCAGCTTCTGAGATTGAGGTTGTTTCTTCTTCCATCGATTCTGAGGGCGAAATCATAGAAGTCGCACTGGCAGCTGCTCTCTTCGCTATTTCTCCTACTTTTGTAAATGGAAAATAGGCTCCTCCAGTGAATTGATTGTCGCACCGGCGACATTGCCATAATCCAACACTGAGTCTTCGAGCAGCTCTGACTTTACATTTTGGACATTCATGTTTTTTTCGTAATCGTACAAGAATATCTATATGTCTTCTTCTTGGAGCAGTCCCATATCGAGTTGATAATCCACCGCCCAGACGGGTCTTTCTCATTTTTGGCAATTATCGTGTTGCCTCCATTATGAGTTTTCGAATCTCTTTAGATTTCTGAATCGCGGTCTCGACTGCCGATTCGATTTCACTCGGTTCAAATCCTCCTAGACCACCCTTTTGCATTGCGCAAACACAGTCCTCGTTATCTATGCCAACAGTCAGTCTTGTACTCATGGCATTTTCTTCTTGTATGTTTGGGTCCAACATCAAAGTTTTTCCTATCTTTGCAAATGTAATAGGAATAGGATAATCATTCATTGGCAATGGTTGCTGATCATCTTTAATGACTAATTCATCATTTTTGACCTCGTATTTATTCAATTTACTTGTAAGAAGAGCTGACAAGGCTGCATAGGTTGAGGCATCAATGAGATTACCATAATGATCAAGCATGTTTAAGTCAATGAAAACAACAAAGACTTTTTTACCTGGAATTATGGACAATTTTGTAAGATCTATTGCCTTGGATTCTCTAAGGTTTCGGTCTACAATTCTAGAAAGCTCTATTGAGTTTTCCTGTGGAGGACCTAGTTCAAATGTCGGATGCGCTAAAGGCGTAAATTCAGCATTAACCGTTTGAACCCCTTCATTTGGCGTATCTGGAAAAGGTGTTCCAGCCTCGATTTTGACACCCACAATTACTTTAGTCTGTCCAATGTCAACTTGCGCAGACCCGTTTGCCTTTTCTATTATTCCGGTTTGGATTTTTATTTTTCGATAGTCCATAGGCGCCCTACCATCAATTCTTTTACCTTTCGAAGCTAGATCGATAATATGATCACACTCAAGTGTTAGGATTTCAGATGAATGAGGTGTTGTTGACATTACTTTACTTCCTCCTTGGAATCCTTGGAATTTTCAGTATCTGATTCAAGCTTATATTTTCGTTTTAAAGCATCGTTCTGGAGATTTCTGATTTTTCTGCATCCCTCTAACGCCATATTAAATGCTTTATCAAACTCTTCTTTGCTCAGTTTTCCATCCATTTGTATCAAAGTTACTAAATTGTGATTTGGCATTAAAGCGATAGGCAGATCTGCTTCACCATATTTGTCTTCAAGATCATAGAGATCAACAATCACATGACCTTTTACTTTTCCAACTGAACATGATGAAACTAGCTCTTTTAACGGAATTCCAGCATCTGCCAGAGCGAGAGAAGCTGCCACTATACTTGCACATCTAGTTCCACCATCACATTGGAGTGCTTCTATAAAGATGTCAATTACAGTTCGAGGATAGTATTCAGATAAGACAGAAGGCTCTAGAGCCTCTCTGATCACCTTTGATATTTCTACCTCTCGTCTTGATGGTGCCGGATGCTTTCTCTCATCAGTTGAGAATGGTGCCATGCGGTATCTGCATCTTATAGCCGCCCTGTCAGAGATTATCAAATGTTTTGGATGTATCTCTCTCGGCCCGTATACACCAGCTATGATCTTGTTCTTTCCCTGTTCAATGTACGCAGAACCATCTGCATTATCAAGAACTCCAACCTGCAATTTTATTGATCTGAGTTCATCTGGTCGACGACCATCTGATCTCAATCCTTTATCATTAATCAAATTTTTAGAAGGATCAGGCTTTACCAGTTTATACACCCCTGAGTTTTCTGTTGATTACTTCAGAAACCCTATCTGTGAGACCTTGCGTATGCGCCTCATGCTCAATCATCTTAATCAATTCTACAACTACCTCCTCGTTTTTGGGAGAGTTACATGTTACCAATACTATTCCATTTTGACCAACCGACAATGAACATGCACTCTCTTTTTTCAACAGGTTGATCATAGATCCCTCTTTTCCTATTAGACGAGGAATTTTGGAGGGAGTAATTTTAATCATTCTTCCACCAGTTATTTTTCCAAGTTCTCTATCTCTGGCTGATAGCAATGGATCTCTAGATCTATCAAAAGCGATTATTTTTGCTTTGACTAGATCTCCAACACGAAGCGATTGCGTAGTCTCTCTTTTTCTCGGGTAATTTTGTCTTGCTCCGAACTCTGTTACAGGAAGCATAGCCGAATATGGGGAGTTAATATCGACAGACCAGCCAGACATTCCCACATCAGTTATTCTTCCAATGATGATATCATCAACAAAAGGGAAATAACAATGCTTGAGCGGAACAACTGAAATGCGACTTCCTTGATATTCGAAGAGACCAATCATCGTGGAGTAGATATTTTCGCCATCTTTGTAAACATTCAGATCTGGATCGTATTCACCTTTGGCTACCAATTCACCTGGTATGACCAGTTGTTTTTTTTGCGCCAGTATTGTCAAGAGTATCCACTCAAACGCACTTTTTATCGAATTTTTCCCAAACGTTCTCATATTATATTCTTGTCAAAAGGGAGATTTGTTAGTCATCTGACTTTTCATTAGTCAGTTTTGTATTTAGTCATGTAGCTAAAATACTACTTTTCCCTCTTGACTTGCAGACTCAGCTTAGTTCTCAGTCTGACCTTACTAAATCTTTCTATGAATGGCTCACAGTACATTAATTCCTACAAGATGTTAACTACAGAGTTAGATTGCGATGAGTATAATGATAGACGTTGATGGTTTAACTAAATCATCAAAATAATTAACTACTTAATCACTTTTGATTGTATCGTGCCCTGAGTCAATTTTCCCAATTTTTCGATAAAGGGACCATATAATCCCGCTGGCATTTCTAACATACCAGCCCAAGAGCCATCAGATTGCCACGACTCTTTCGTTATTACTCCAAAATTCTTTAGAGTACCATAGGCCCTTGGAGCATATTCCGCAGGTATCTTGACAGCAACCTGCATCTGTTCCATCTTTATTGGGATGATGGGCCTCAACAGGTCGATTACAGATTTTGACTGTTCTTCAACACTCTTGAAAGGATCTATTGATATTCTAACTTGAGACATGGCTTGCTCAATCCTTAAGGGCGGATGTGGCGCTCCGGATCGTGGATCGAGGCAATTTCTCGATACAAAAGAAATTATCTGTTTTCTCTTATCTTCTACAAGTTGGCGCCTCTGCTCTGTAGTTAGCTGGAGCTCTCCCCGCTTAATTATCTCCTCTGCAACTTTAATAGACTCAATAGTGCCAAAATTCTTTTGAAGTTTATCTGTTGAAGCTCTCGTGCCCTTATTAGCGTCTGAATATATCTCTTCAATCGCAACAATCTGACTTACTGCAATATCTTTACCCATTTTATAGTCTAGAGCCAGATCTGGTTTCACTAGTATTTCGAAGTGTTCGCCGCCGACCGTTATTCTTGCAGTGGTGAATTTGCTACTCATTTCTGTTGAGCCTTTTTTGATGGCTCAAATTTCTTAAGATATTTCTCTGTTTCCTCGTTTGATAGTCGTCTAAACTTCCTTGTTTCTGAGGGAATTATGGCCATCCTAATTTTTTGTGAAGTGGGTTTACTTTCGAGAACTTTTGACATGCATTTTAGTGCTAAATTAATCGACTCATCAAGAGTAAGATCGTCATTATACTCCGCTTCTAGAACTTCGTTTGCAAGCTCACCTCCAGCTCCAATAGACCATGCCTTATAAGCTAAATAAGCACCACTGGGGTCTGTCCAGAATACTCTACTACCTTTTCTATCAACTCCAGCAAAAATCATTGATAAACCAAAGGGTCTTACTCCACCATGTTGAGTGTACATCTGTTCTATTTCCCCGATCCTTCTTGTCAACATCTCGACATCAATGGGTTCATCATACATTAGCCTGTTACTTTGCGAATAGACTCGAGCTTGGTCAACAAGCGTGTGTGCATCACAACTTAATCCGGCTACAGCAACGCCTATGTGTTCATCAATTTGGAAGATCTTCCACATAAATTCTGGATCTTGAAGTACAGAGGCTGCCCTTTCTTCTGCCGCCAAGACTACACCACCTTTACAGGATATACCTAAGACAGTTGCGCCTCGCTTAACAGTCTCTGATGCATATTCAACTTGGAAAAGTCTACCATCTGGTGAAAATACCGTGATCGCACGGTCATATGCTCCCGGAGCAGCAAACATTGACAAACCTTACACCTAACCAAGAAACCTTTCTATCGAGATATAATCAGCTCTACTAAAACCTTTTGCAGGACATCATCCAATCTCTAACTACATTATTGTGACAAAGAACGCGCTATTAGTGCTAATCAATAGTCTATACTAGGTTGAGAAATTGAACAGGATATATACTCGACCCATTTAAGAATAGAAAACGTAAAACATGTATTGTGATGTATGTAATTATCCGGTATATTTGACATCAGAGTAATTGAATTAAACCAGTAATTTGATGGAGAAAGTGAGAAATGAGAGCTGGACCAACTTTTGGTGGACTCGCTATTTTAATCGTAGGCTTATTGTTGGCAAATTTCGCGTCTTTTACTTATACAGTAGAAGTGGCCAAAGACGAAACAAAAATAATATTCAATAACGAGAGAATACCCTCAATTGGAGACTCTGTTGCTAGGGAAATTTACCTCGAACAAGGATGGGTTTTTAATGTTGAAGGTAAGATCTCGATCCCAGATTCCAATGAAAGTGGCCAAATAGATTTTTTCATTATGAACAGTAGTGAATATCAGAAATGGAAAACTGGAGAGAAGGATATAGAATACGTAATACGACGAGAAAAAGTATCTAGATTCAATGAGACATTTATTCCACAGAAAAATGAAACATATTATTTATTGTTCGATAATAGTGAAGACACCACATACAAAAAAGCAGTAATATTTTCTGGGAGATATATTTTTGAGACTAAAGCCGAAGAGATTAGAGAAGAAGATATATTGAAACAAGCAGGCTATCCATTAGCCATTATTGGCGCAGCGTTTCTTATTTATGGCCTTATTAGAAAACCTGAAGTCCGTTGGGAATAAACCTCGAATTTCAATTAAAGGGCTATAATAGATTTCAATTTTGATATTGCCATATTTTTTCAGACTTTCAATTTCAAAGATTTGATTGTACCTGAAACACCTATTGTCGAGATTGATCCGGATTTACCAGAAATTTTGGTTAATAAGGCAATAGAGGATCTAAGCATTTCTGTTGACTCTGTGCGACATCTGACTATCGCCCTGCCTTTAGATGGCTCATACCTGATGATTCTTAGCGATATTTGTGAGAGGCCAATAACACCAAAAAATTCTTCAATTGTTTCAGAAACTGCAGATTTGAGATCATTTTCTGAAATATTTTGTTCACTGGGAACTCTAAGAAGTAAGTATCTCCAAGAAGTTCTTAACATTTCTTATCTGACCTTAGGAAGAATTTATTGGATTTTTGGAAAGCTTATTCCGGTTATCCTTTATTATCTGAATTGGAAGTTTAGATACAGAATCCAAGGAGCGTTCTTTTGATAAACCCAGTGTATTAGCAAGTGCTGCAATATCTCTTGGTGCTCGCAATGATAGTACTCCTTTTGCTCCACTTGAAACAACGATATTAACTTTATAGTGATTTGCAAGTTCTATCTCGCGGCTAAAATAATTAATTTGTTCTAAGTTAGTTCTTCCTGAAGGCATTAGAATTCTCATTAGTTCAAGTTCAATATTTGTACTACAACTTTTTATGATAGATTGTTTTGTCCTGATTGATTTTATGCTTTCTAACGAGATCAGATCGACACGACGATCATGCGCAGCTACCATAACTGTTTTTACATCTTTACAATTGACAGCTAGTATTTCGAATAACCGTCTTGATGTACTTAGTTGCTTTAGAAGTTGCTTTCTTGAATTCGCGAATATATCAAGTCCTATTGCAACATCTAAACCGACACTGCTGAATATTTTAGCGGAAGATTTGATCTCATTTGAAGGAGTATTTTGCTTGAACCGTAGACAGACAGTGGATAATCCCACCTGATGAGCAAGATTAGCCATCTTTTCTTGCATATATTTGTCTTCAACAGGAGGTTTTATGTTGATATCTACAAATGCTCTCATTCTGACATTCCTAGTCTATCGAAGATCACTCTAACTTTTTGAGGCGTAGGGTGCCACATCTCAGTCTTTATTTTAAGTCTAACTGGATCCTTACTTGTGATTGTAAACTTTCCTCCGAATGCTTCCTGTTTGTCTAGTCTTATGTAGAGATTTTCTTTATCATCTAGAAAATTCTCGAATTCCAATATCAACTTTTCTTTATCAATTTGATCCATTAATTGAAATAGGTTCTCAAGAATCAATTTAGTTTCATCCTTTTTTATAATATTTAGATTCAAAGTAGTGATAGGATTTCCATGATGCCCTTTCAGGTATCGTCTCGTAAATTGCTTGGATTCACATATTTCGAAAGGTAAAATATTTCGCATGGCCTTCTCAACAGCTTCAAGGTTTTCAGTCGCATGTGCTATTGCACTCAATTCAATAGAAACAACCTTTCCTAACGGCATCTCATTCATTTTACTATAAATCTCCGTAATTTTCAATTCAAATATTGTAAATATTCAAACAGAAGAGGAATTTCATTCAAAGAGCTTTATCTAACATGTCATCAGACCTTCTGACCAGTAAGATTTAAAAAAGGATTCCTTTTTGTGCCATAATCTAAGACGTAAATAGCGTGCTCTAGACATCTTAATCAACACTTTCAAGAATAAATACGAATTAATAGGGATTTGATCGATGTCAAAATTCTGTTAGCATAAGTATTTGAGAAAAAAATGATCTTAGAGGGAATAAATCGTGAAAACCAAACACTATAGAATTGTACAGATTTCAGATACACATATTTCAAAATTTGGACAATTTATGGAAAATCGATTTGACCAGGCAGCAAAGATTATCAATGGACTTGATCCAGCTCCAGATATTGTGGTTCATACTGGAGATCTTACTGACAATGGAGTCCTAGCAGATTACGAATTTGCTATTGAAAAATTGAAAGCTATCAAACCTAATATGATCATCGCACCTGGAAATCACGATGAGAGAAATTATGGTCAATCCCTCTTTCGGGAAATGATCGGTCCTTTAGAATTTGAAAGTGAAAAGGAAGATTTGAAATTCTTCATTCTAAATAGTCCTGAGCCTGACAGGGATGAAGGACGATTGGGTAGAAGAAGACAAAGCTATTTAGAGGAAGAATTAGGAGGCTTATCAGAAGACACTTTAAAGATATTGATTTTTCACCACCATTTGATACCAGTTCCTTATGCCGGTCGCGAGATGAACGTACTCGAGGATGCTGGAGACATTCTCGACATGGTACTAAGATATAATGTTGATTTAATCTTGATGGGGCACAGACATGTTAGGAGAGTTTTACGAATCAACAACACTCTACTGGTTAATGCAACAACAGCATCTAGCATAAGAACTAGGGGAAGATTTGGCCATTCACTCAACATAATTGATATTAGAAAAGATAAGCCGATTGAAATCTCTGAAATTCAACTTGGAGATAGCTGATATTTGACCCGGACAGATTCATGTTCATTTAGTGCGTACAAAATGGCCATAGTTGTTCGACAAGATCTCAAGATGGGTAAAGGTAAAATCGCTGCACAGGTGGGTCATGCATCTGTTGAGGGATCAGAAATTGTAAGAAAAGAAAACCGGAATTTGTGGAAGGAGTGGATCCAAAAAGGACAATGCAAAATTGTTTTGAAAGTGAGCTCATTAGCCGAAATAGAAAAGTTAGGATTCAAAGCATCAAAACTTGATTTGTCAGTGGCCATCATACAAGACAAAGGATTAACTCAACTACCAGCTGACACTGTAACTTGCATAGCTATAGGTCCTGGACCCACTAAATTAATTGACGATGTGACAGGACATCTTCGGCTCTTGTGAGTTTCTGATTTGAAGGTTTATAGACCCTAGTAATTCCTTTGGTCACTTAATCAAATTAAATATCTAGTATTATTGAATAAAAGTTCAATAAAGACGTGCTGCCACAAAATCAGCAAGTTCTTGAAGATCATTTTTTGCAGAACTTTCAGGAAGAACTTTAAGACTCTTCTTTGCATCAACAACCAGATCATTTGCTAGTTGCAGAACTTTCACTTTTGTGTTCGTTGACTCTAAGAGGTCCATCGCTTCTCTAATTTTGTCTTTTGTTAAACGTTTCGTTTGAAGAATTTTTATAAACCTTTTACGCTGTTTTTGACTCATGTCTGATAAAGCATAGACGATAACAGCATTATTCATCTTATGTTCGATAATATCTTTACCCTTTTGTTTTCCTGTTTTCTCACCAAAAATATCTAAGAAATCATCAATAACTTGAAATGCAAGACCAATTTTCTCTCCATATTTTGCTATAGCATTTCTATGGATTTTTGTTGCTCTAGCAGATATTGCACCAGCCAAACATGCTGCTTTTATGAGTTCTGTCGTTTTTTTCTTAATGATTTTAAAATATAGTTTGGGCGTCATATTCTCATAGCGGTTCTTCAGCATGTACTGATCATATCTTCCAGCTTGTTCGCATAGAATATCTAGTCGTTCTCCTTCTATGGTCACTTTTATTGCATTTACCATCAGAGCATGAATTTCCTTTGATTGAAGAGAATCAAGGGCCATCTCCCCAATTATTTCCCTATGAAACATACCAGCAAGTAATGCTTGAGGATCTCCGTATTTCGCTCTGACAGTTGGTAAACCTCTTCTTAGATCGCCGTGATCAATAATATCATCCATTATAAGTGAATAATTATGAATAAGTTCTATCATTGCTGCGGGTATGAGAGCATCTTTAATTCTACCTTTGCATGCTTGACAGCAGAGAATTGTTAGTGCAGCTCTAACACGCTTTCCTCCGGTTTTAACCTGATAATTAACTATAGGAACGAAATTTCTGTCAGCACCATTTTTTAGATATTGAATCATGACTGGATCAATTAACCTTGCCATTCTTTGGAGCGTCTTGATTGTTTTCAAATTTCTAACCTCAGAAATTCGTTCAAACTTGATTACATAAGAGAACCTTTGATTTTAATAGTTGATTTTGGTTCAAAAGTAGAGATTTTTTTATTTTGGGATTAAACGTGTGCATTGAACATCATCGCCATTTAACAATTTAGTGAGATTCTGTGGCTTATTGAGATTCATAATTATTACTTCTCCGCCTGATGAAACAAAATCCAGTGATTCTTTGATTTTTCCGGACATTCCTCCCGTCACATCTGTAGTCAAAGATTCCCCTCGAAAAGTCATGTCTCTCAAATTATCCAATGTAAGTCGATCTATCAGTTTTGCTGTGGGATTTATTTTTGGGTCAGAGTCGAAAATTCCATCCACATCACATCCAAAGATCACTCTGTCAGCACCTAGTTCCTTTGCTAAGTGAACAGCTATCTGATCTCCTGACACTATAGTGAATCCAGTTTTTTCATCTGCTATAACATCACCACTACATAACGGCACCATACCAATATCCAGCAGTATTTTGAATGGCATCAAATCTACGTCCACTAATCTACCAGACTTGGCTACCATACAACTAGAGGAAAGAAAAGGAAATACTGGGACGTTATGTCTGATTAAAGAGTCCATGATCTTCAATGTTAACGATAACATTGATCGCTTTGTTTTTGTAACACCTTTCAACTGATTCGAATTGCTGTAGCCTTTGTGTATTGAATACTGCTTGGCAATCGGATGCCCATAACTTCCTGCTCCATGCACTAGGAGCATATTTACTTTTAAATTCGATAGCTCTTTTGCAATTTGGTCGAATAGTCGGTCCTTAAAAGAAGGGGTGCCACTTTTCTCAGTTATGATAGATCCACCAAGCTTCAGAATAATTATTTCCATTGGTTAACTCACGAGTCAACTCATTGGATTTTAAAATCTAAAGCAGTTCTATTTTTTGTATTTGTAATGTTTTGTGCTCTTTAATCCTCTCGTTCTTAAAAGCCCACGTGTCCTTTTTCCTGAGGAAGTCAATCCTCTGTGAACCCTTCCGTGATGGGCCTTGGCACTTTGTCGGCACCGCGTGATAGAGTGCTGTCTTATTTTTAGAGCATCTTTATCCATTGAGTCAAGCAATAACCGCAACTGTTCTATGTTTTTTTGATGTTTCGTTCTTCTTAATGGATCTGATCGTATTCCTAATCGGATAGCAGCATGTATCGATAGATCAGCTTCGTGAAGTTCAGATTCAGAAAAACCCCTTCCTTTACGTGTTGCATCTAGATGTGCTCCACGCTGTTTGACAATTGATGTTGTGTTAGTCAATGTAAATCACCATCACTCTTTTTCAAGTCTTTGATATCCAATTAACGTGTGGGTCATTCATTACAGAGGAATGATTTGGATCGATTAGAATGACTTCTGTCCAAAAGTATTTTCCGTCAGCCCAGAGGTAATAGGAGTTTAGGACTTCCATGTTAGGATACTTCTTGGCAACTCTTCCTTCGGCTACTTGTTGGTAACTTCGATTATATTTAATTTTAGTTACGCCCATGGCTTTTTGTCTTCGACCAGATGATGGTCTCTTTTTTCTTGCGCCACTTCTTCTTGTCCTTGCTCTGACTACAACGAAACCTTGTTTAGCTTTGTAGCCGAGCCTTTTTGCTCTATCTATTCTAGTTGGTTTCTCCACTCGTATGATAGCTGGTTCTCTACGCCATTCAAATGCAAATTGGCGCATGGTCTGTTTTCTTTGTTTGTCTTTACTTAGCGATACTTTTTTGGATTTATTTGATGAGCTCAAACATCATTCCCTTGTGATTATCTTTTGAGTGAATCCCTCATTATTTAGATGATTATGGAGGCCTACTTCTAATAAAATCTCTTGATAAACTTTCCGAGACAGTGCAATTCATTGCTTTGATGATAAATCTAGGCATCATATCCTTTTTCTGAAGATATCTATTCTATTCCCGCCTCTCTAAGATAGTAGTCATCTTCCTTCTTAGGTCCGAAGCTTCTTATTCCCTTCTCTTTAAGTTGTTTACGGAGCTTTTTTGCGTATTCAAGTGATATTTCACTCTTCTTGAGCAAATAGGATATTGTTCTTTCCGCTTCTTCATTTCTCTCACATCTTCTAAGGTAATCTATGGCATGTGGAGTATATCCTCGAAATTTATCAGTCTGCATTCCTTCGATTATCAAATCTTTTAAAGTAGAATTCTGGCCATTGATTTCATTCCAAAGATTTGGATATTTTTTTCGAAGTTCATCCTTATCGATTTCGACCATTAGTAACACCCTTTCTTCTCGTATGCATCATCATTTTTGTCGTATGGATATTTTGTTTCAACATGAGTTTAACATTTGGAGGAATGTTTTTGGAAACATTTACACCAGGACCTATGTTTGAACCTGAACCGATCGTTATTCCTGGCATAAAATTCACATTTATACCAGTTTCTACATCATCTCCTATTACTATTCCAAGTTTTTTTCTTGCACTGTCAATGGATTTGTTTTTTATTTTCATTCTTACAGTTTTCTTATCTAATCGTAAATTACCTGTTATGGTACCGGCACCAAAGTTACATCTTTCACCTATTATGCTGTCTCCAAAATAGCTTAAATGTGGAATTTTTGTTTCATCCATTATTATAGAGTTCTTTATCTCACAACTATTTCCGATCTTAACATTCCTACCTATACTCGTATATGGTCGTATGTAGCAATTTGGACCTATTATAGATCCATCACCAAGATATACTGGACCTTCTATGCGCGCTCCTGGCAGTATCTTTGTCGCCAGTCCCATATGGATAGCCCCATTAATTGTTGAGTTATCATCTACTACATCATCAATACTTGGCTGTAAATTTAGTAATGCCCTCTTATTTGCGTCTAACAGATTCCAAGGAAGTCCTATATCGATCCAATATTTGCTGTCTATTAATATAGACTTTATTTTAGATCCTGATTTTTTGAGATTAGTTATCGAATCAGTTAATTCTAGTTCTCCTCTACGAGATTTCTTAGTTCTTCTAATTTCTTTGAAAATATTTCTTTCGAAGAGGTATATTCCCGCGTTTGCAAATGAATTTGGAAATACAACTTTTGGTTTTTCGACTATCTTTTTTACATATCCATTTTCGATCTGTACAATTCCATATTGTTTCTGATCTTTTGTGGGTACAACAGTTACAGCTGCATCAATGGAGTTGTCATCATACGAGTTGATTACTTCTCTGATCGCATCTGATGATACGTACATGTCACCATAACAGACAAGAAATCTTGTCTCTTCAATCTTATTCTCCATTTGAGCAAGAGCATCAGCCGTGCCATGAAGTTTATTTTGAAAGACATAGTCTACCTCTATTCCAAATTTTTTCCCATCTGATAAATATTGAATAATATTCTCTTTAAGATAACCAACCACTATTGAGAATTTGTAGACGCCATTAGTTTTGAAAGCATCTATTAGTTGGTGGATTATTGGTTTTCCAGCTATTGGGATCATGTGTTTTGGTCTGTTCTCTGTTAGCGGGTGTAGTCGCTTACCTTCGCCAGCGGCAAGAATTATCACTCTCATCATTTGATCCTACTTAAGTCAAACATTTCTACATATTTTTCTTTTATCTTATTTCATAAAAGCATGAATTAGAATGTTTATGACAATTTGATAACAATATTTTCAATTATTCTTATAACTTCCTTCATAAGCGATTCTGTTTTTCTTGTACTATTTGATTCAACTGTTATTCTTAGGACAGGTTCTGTACCGCTAGGTCTGACTAAAACCCATTCTTTTTTTGAGGCTATTCTTATCCCATCTATTGTTTGAATATCACTTTTTTCCGGCATCAAACTGAAGAGTTCTGAGTGAAGTTTCT
>MEZD01000035.1:62009-84649 GCA_001775955.1 Candidatus Bathyarchaeota archaeon RBG_13_38_9
TTTTGAACAATTGATTTTTTTTCTAAGTATTGGATATCGAGATGCCAAACTGACAAATTCAGATAGAGTTGGATTCCCTTTTTGGCCAGAAATCTCTGAGATAACTAAAAGACTAGAAAGAATTCCATCTGGACAAAGGGAATAATCTGGACTGATCCATGCACCGCTGGCCTCTGCACCAAACGCAGCATTATTTTTAACAATCGATTCAGCCACATTAACATCTCCCACTGCTGTTCGTATAACATTACCACCTACCGCCTCGATACTTTCTTCTATACACATTGATGCATCTACAGGAACGACTATTCGCTGTTTGTTTTTTAGTGAAAGAAGTCTGGCTCCATAAGAAGCTATCAACTGATCCATTGAAACAAATCTGCCGTTCTCATCTACCAAAGCCATTCTATCAGCATCTCCGTCATACGCCACACCTGCATTTGCTCCAGTTTCTCTCACCATTTTCGATAGCAAGTGCAATGACTCTAGGGTTGGTTCAGGTGGGCGCCCAGGAAAGAACCCATCTGGCTGCGCATTAATAGTAAGAACTCTACATCCTAAATCCCGAAATAAACTTGGTCCTAACGAATATGCAGCTCCACAACCCGGGTCAACAACGATACTCCATTTGCGTTTTAATGTTAATGATTCCTTCACCATTTCGACATATCTATCCACGCAATTTATCCATTTTACATTTCCAATAGATGTTGAGTCAACACGATGCAAATTATTGAAACCCATGAGGTCTTCGACTTTTTCTTCCAAGGTATGACTGAATGCCATCCCATCTCCATCAAAGATTTTTACACCGTTATATTCTGGTGGATTATGGCTTGCAGTAATCATGGTACCAGCTCTGCAATTTGTATTTGATGTAAGAAATGCTAAAACGGGTGTAGGGATTAATCCGAAATTCCTGACTTCAGCCCCTCCAGCTAACATCCCAGCCGATAACAAGCAACTCATGAATGAACTTGTCAGTCTCGTATCGAATCCTATAGCTATCCTATGTCCATGGGTTAGATTTGCTAATGCCAAACCGAGTTTCATTATGAGTTCAGGTGTAAAATCTACATTGGGAATACCACGCATTCCTGATGTACCGAATAGCTTAGAGTTCAAAGGACATCATCAAATCGCGTTATTTCAAAGATAGAATTAGAATTAGGTTATCTTAATGAGTAATTCTCCTTAAAAGAAAAAATAACTAATCAGTAGATTTAGATTTTTACCCTATTTGGGTATTACGCAGTTTGTGCCTTCTGAGTTAATATTACCCTTGTCCCGATTGTACCTTCAGGAAGTGATAGCAGCTTAGATTTCCTAACTCCGACGTGACGTAAGGGATTAATTTTTTTTGCAAGATTAAAAATGTCAGAACCTATGCCTGCCTTGGCTACACTTCCTAGAACTATATCATGACATAGTTGATCGTACGTTAGATTCTTGGCTTTCTCTTCGATTACCTTTCTCATGATTTGTCTGATAGTATGTTGTTGTGCTATCTTGACTCTACCTCTTGAGAATACGACGATTGATATTCTGGTGGTGTAGCCATCCTTTGTCGTTACTTTGAAGATACCGTCTATTCTGGAGCTCCCTCTACGGACCAGGCTTCTTAGATAATCTGTTGAATATTCATGACTCTTGAGAATCGTTTGTACTTTCTCGCCCTGGACTTCTTTTATCAGGAAATAGAGTTTAATTGATTGATGAGAGAAATCTCCTGTGATTTCATATAGTGTGCTTTCTACAACTCTTCCGGGCAAGTGGGATGGATCTGCGCATGGAATGTTTGCTATATTCAATTCTCCAAAATAAGATGGCGTAAATACTTGGTACCATTCTTTCATTCGCCATTTGTCCCGGATTTTTCTCGGAGTTTTTGACAAACGTTAGACCTCAATATTGGATCGAGCTACTATCATACCCGTGCTTAAAATGTTTGCTGGCACTCGAATTTTCATTACATCTATTTGTTCTTACCCTCTTCGATTATGAAATCAGTTGGGATGTATTTTTAAACGTAATCTTCATTCAATTATCTCTTCTGAGGCCACATAAGACTTGTCGGTAATTTGTAGTTCTTATTGAATTTCTTTTGGATATTCTCTGGCCATTCTTCTGGTTTAAATCCGTGAGTTGCTAGGAAAGCAGCTATCCATCTTGTTAGACCTAGACCGGTGCATCCTGTCCAGGTTTCTCTATTCTTGACCTCTCGGATGCTAAAACTGTCAACAAATTTTAGTTTGTGAATAAAACATGATGTAATCTCAAGCCATTCGGATTTATCTCTTGGACCTCTATATGGCATATATATCTCTAAATCGTATGCGGGTACATTTTCGCTTTTTTGAATATCTATAGCGGCTGATCCCTCTCTAGCCCAAAATGGAAGTGCTGCATTGACTCTCCATTCCATATCGAGGAGTTTATCGGCTACAAGAATACATCTATCTAATATTGATTCACGAATCTCCACTATCTGTGTTGGTGTTCCAAGATATGTTAGCTCTATTCTTTGGAATTCATGCATTCTAACCATACCTTCAACACCGCCACCTTCCCACCTATAGGTCCAGCCTGAAGCATCATAGAGTTTAAAGGGGAAATCATCTTGACTTAGAGTCTCTTTTCCGTAAAATTGCCAAAATGCTTCACACTGGGCTGGTGCAAGGACATACTCTGGATCTTTAAGTGCATTTTTCAAAGTCTCTTTAGAGATCTCTTTCGTTATTTTCAGTTTTTCCTTGAAATCACTGAAGGCATTAGGGTCTCTGGGGGGTGGAAAACAGTAATACATTCCTTCTGGAATATCATCCAGATAACCTGGCATTTTCTTCATTACTTCTAATGGAATGAGTTTTGGGAGCATGAAAGGTTGAAAATCTAAATTTTCTGCTACTTCCTCGATTAGAATTCTTTTGATAATTTCAAATAATTGAGTATAAGGCGTCGTATAGATCCATTGTCCTCTTCCTGGAAATTCCTTGACCCATCCAAGTTCTAAAGCTAATTGCACTGGATCCTTGTTGAATTTAGCTTGCTTTGTTGAACCTTTCTTGACAATTAGAATATCTTCAGCTATTGCAGCATGTTTCCCGGCTTGGGCCAATATATCTTTGACTCTACTTACCAGCCTATCAGGAACGTTATTTTTTAGGTCATGTTCAGTCATTTCATCTATCTTTACATTGATATGACCAGACTCATATTCTGCATCTATTATGTTTGGAATGGCAGTAATTCTTGCTGTGAGCTCCTCATCTAATTCGTATTTACTTTGTATAGAAAATTTTATACATTCAGCCCTTAGTTCTCTTAATCCAATTTTAAATTCTTTTCCAAGAATATTCGTTAAATGTTTATTCAGTCTTAAAGCTGCAGTAGTTGCTCTCACAAGAGTACCAGATTCAATACTTAACTTTAAAATTTTATCTTTGATTTCCCATTTGGTTACTCTAGCAGCTTCGTTTTCTTGACCATTAGAGATACCTTTTACCATTATCGTATTATTCGCTTCTTCAATCGCATTTTTAATAGAATCTCTAGCTTCAGTGATATCCTTGCTGAATCCAATTATGATATCTGCATACATTCTAAGTTCTTCTGTCAGATTTGACTTCCTCCAAGGTCTTTTGCGCGGCATCCATGCATAAGAGTAAGTCATCAATAGTAGTTATGAATGTTTCAAGCCGTTCACATTTTACTATTGAAGTAGTTGTTTTTCCTTTTGCTCGAGTCTTCACAATAACATTCGGTGGTGCTTTAAGATTATCTGGACTTACTGACTTCGCTATAGATTCTGCAAATTTGCGACTTGCATGTCGAATTTTTATTGTAATTCTCATTCCGATAAGGTCCTAGATATTTCATTTTTTAGATCACTAAGGAAAGTTTCTTGGTTAGATTCTGGGATTTGGGCTCCAGCAGCGATTTTATGACCGCCTCCGTTTCCGTTATATCGCTTGGCAAGGGTTTGCAAAATTATACCCAAATTCAAGCCTTTTTCTATCAATTCATCTGTGCCTCTAGCCGAGAGTTTGATCTCACCGTTCTTGGTCTTGGCCAGTACAATTATCACTTTGTTCTTTTCAAAAGTTTCAGACGATGATAGTAATGATGAGATAGCCCCAGTCATATTTTCATTAAGAAATTCTTCGCTATGTATTATTGCCAGGTGTTCATATCTCTCAATATTTTCAGGTTTTTCAGTTATCAATGAAATATAACTGGCCAGGGATTTTCTATGTTCTGAAAGGAGATTTGCTACCTCCTTTACAGTTGATCCACGTTCACCCATGCAAATTGCGACCCCGAGAGAGGGTCTATCCATTCTTCCACAGGCATTGAGTAAAGTTGCATATTCTCTAGCATCACGTGTAGAAGTCCACATGTCTTCGTTGATAAGCGTATAAACCGTTCCTATTAGATTCATTACGGGAGATGCCGAGACCTCTTTCGAAGTCATATGTTCAACTATCGCAGAGAGAATTTTTTTCTTTTCATCATTTGAGAGTTCAACTATAGTTCTCCATCGGTCACCATCCTTTATTGGAATCGATAATGATGAAAGAAGGGCAAAACAATTGTCTTCCCGACCACTCAGGCCCGGCAGGAAAGGATTCATTGTATGGGATAAAGCTTTGTGAATGGGTCTTGTTTCTCTTCCATATATGATTAAGTCTCTTTCTGCCTTAAGAAGGCCTGCTTCAATTGCATCATTTACTATAAGTGAGTTTAGACTGTCGAGTTCTCTTTTCTCATTCTTATCCTGCATATCAGCGACAGCACCGACAACCGCTAAAGGCGATAAATCGATATTCTTCTCATCTAGTGACTTTGCAACAAAATATGTAACACCTGCCCCACTGATCTCTTTCCCCCCATCAATTCCATGTAAATGAGGATTAACTTGGGTTATTTCTTCGTTTACATCTCCATTGATTTGGTGATGATCTAATATGAATATTTTTTTTGATTTTTTCATATTTTTCAGTAAATCCAGATAACCACTACCAATATCTCCTAAGATGATAGTATCATAAATCGAATCTGATAGAGTATCGACAATTTCTTGGTCCATCTGTTTAACGAGTTTCAGATGAAAATTCGCATTTTGTCGGCTCAGAGATTTAGCAATAATTCCTGCAGCAGTTATTCCATCTGCATCATAATGACAATTAATAGTAAAGTGTGAATTATTCGCGATGCAATCGAGAATTTCTTCGGCCGCAGATTTAGCTTGAATACTAAACTTTTGATAAGTTTCATGCATTACTAGTCAACGGATGCTGAAACCGGTTTGTATTTCCAATCTGCAGGTAAGACGCCTCTAGATTTATAGTAATTCCCTAGCCTGTGTACCTTTGATTCAACGAGGGCCAGCCCATGTTTATTCGAATAATCCTGTCTATTACGTTGTAGATGTTTAGCCAAGGCTACTGCCTTATCAAGAAGGACTCTAAGATCTTCGGGAATATCAGGAGCTAGTTTCGCCTTTGAAAGCATCTTTCCAATTTTCTCACCTGTAATCGATTTAGTGAGAGGGATTCCATATTTATCCCGTAGAGTAGAACCAATACTACTTTGACTATTTCCCTGCTTAGAGAGACTTACTATTATAGGTTCAACCTCTTCTTCTCTATATTTACACCAACTTGGCAATTTTTTACTGACGGGTCTTGTGGAGCCTGATCTCCCACGTTTTCTTGAGTATAGCTTAGCCAAGTTTAGTGACCGTTCCTGTTATTTGATTTCTCGCTGTTAGAAATGCTGAACCTTATTTAAATCTGTCTAGGCATAATAAAAAAAGAATATCCCAACAACATTATTCTCAATAGTAAAACGGAACATCTAAAGAGAGTAGAATTTGAATCATATAACATAATTTCGATCAAAAAATAAGAAGGAATACAAAGAGGAGATTAATAGAGAATGGCTGATAATGAGATATTATATGAGACTATTTCAAGTTCGCTCAAAAATGCTGACCGCAATATGCGTATCTATAGAGCCATATTGATTTTCCTGCTTGACTTCGCGATTCTATTTTCCGTTTTATTTCTTTCTGGCAGAATTGAAATATCAATGATAAGTTTCCTCATACTTGCAGTTCTTATCTTACCTACTCCTCTCCTTATTGTTCCTGGTCGTTACCGTATCTTGAAAACAGGTCTAGATTCTGATGGAAAAAGAATTATTCCATTAAAGCCCAGTTACAGGACCAAGCTTAATCATAAGCGAAGGTTTGTTTCGATAATTCATGCTAGAAGGGGCGAATGTATAAGATTATACTCTGAAGAACCACAACAGGTCCAAATTGCAGTCCAGAAGGTTACACGGCGAAGATAAGAGAGCGCATTTAAAAGTGATATTTAGATACACCCCAAGCGCTCTATGTCATCTTAGCCTTTGGATATGATCCTAACACTTTTAGCAATGTTGTTTTATTTTTCAATTCACTCAAGACATTTTGGATCAGACTTTCATCTTTATGTCCCTCAAAGCCACAGTAGAAAATATATTCCCAAGGTTTTTTACGCGTTGGCCTCGATTCTATCTTGGTCAAATTTATATTTCTACTTGCCAGAACTCCAAGAGCGTCATAGAGTGCCCCTGGAGCATGTTTAACTGAGAAGATTATTGTTGTCTTATCATTACCAGTTGGGGGAGGTTCTTGTTGGCTTAATACAAAGAATCGAGTGCAGTTATTTGGATTATCTTCTATTCCGGGGTACAATATTTTCATTTTATAGCTTTTAGCGGCAAGTTCGCTTCCAATCGCCGCCATATCAGTACTTCCTTTCACAGCTTTTACAGCTGCAGCGGTACTAGCGACTTCTATCCTCTCTGATTCTGGGAGTTTTAGTTTCAGAAAATTTCTGCATTGAGCGATAGCCTGTGGATGCGATATTACTTTCTTTACATCTGCTAGATCCACATCGTCTTCTGAAATAAGATTCTGAATTATCCTCTGCTCAATCTCTCCTGAGACTTTAAAGTCTGACTCAAAAAGAAGATCTAGAGCAATGTTGACAGATCCTTCAATCGAATTTTCAATTGGAACCACTCCGAAGTTAACAAAACCTGAGGAAATCGCTGTAAATACTTCAGGAATATCCCGATACTCAATGAATTCATAATTATCCAAGAAATATGATCTTGTTGCCTGTTCAGTAAAAGTCCCTTTTGGACCAAGATATGCAACTTTTACCTTAGTGGCCATTATCATTTCGCCATACAGATCATATAACTTTCTACATCGTATATGAAGTCATCAAATCTCACAAATCAAATAAGCCAATGAGATATAAGTCAATCAATTCAGAAATATTAGGGCGTCTCAAATATTGAAATCTAAAATTCAGTGGAGAGCATTTTGATTAGAATAGCTACAGTTCAAGAATTTGAAGATGATAATTTCTATGAGATTCTTAATAGAGCTAGACTGGACTTAGCGAGTGTAGAGAAAGACACCAGAGAAATCATTGACTCTGTTAAATCAAGAGGGGATGAGGCTCTTTTCGATTTAACAGAGAAATTTGATGGTGCAAAGCTCAATATTGGAACAATTAAAGCTACAAAAAAAGAGATAACCGAAGCACATGAAACTATAAAACCTGCAGAAATCAAAGCGATGAATAAAGCCGCAGCTAATATTAAGAAATTTCAACAACTTCAACTTGGACGAATTGAGTTTGAGTATGAAAAACAAGAAGTTAAACTAGGCTTAATCTCTCGATCGATCTCTTCTGTTGGTGTTTATGCACCTGGAGGAAAGACATGTTATCCTTCTTCGGTTCTAATGTCTGCTATACCTGCCAAAGTTGCTGGTGTTGAACGTATAATATTATGCAGTCCACCTTCATTCAAAACAAGATTCAATCCTTACATCCTCGTTGCAGCAGATATCGCAGAAGTAGATGAGATATACTGCGTTGGTGGAGCACAAGCCATAGCAGCCATGGCATATGGTACCAAATCAATAAAACCTGTGGAAAAGATTGTAGGGCCAGGAAACATCTACGTAAATGCTGCTAAACAAATTCTAAGTAATGAGGTCGCCATCGATTTACCAGCAGGTCCTAGCGAAATTCTCATTATAGCCGATATCACAGCAAAAGCTGAATTTGTGGCAGCAGATATTTTAGCACAGGCAGAACATGACGAAAATGCTACATGCATTTTGATTACCGATTCTAAAAAAATCGCTGGTGAAGTGAGAAAAATAATTGTCACGATTACTGAAAACATACCTGAAGAGTCTACAGTAAAAATAGCCTTGAAAAAGCGTGGCCTAATAATTGTAGTGAATAAAATGGAAGAAGCAATTAAACTGTCAAATCGGATTGCACCTGAACACCTAACGATAATGACTAAAAATAGTTCATCCCTTCTAAAGAAAATCAGAAACGCAGGTGCAATCTTTCTAGGAAGATATTCTCCAGTGGCTATTGGCGATTATTCAGTAGGAACGAACCACGTCCTTCCTACTGGAGGTTATGCTAAGACTTACTCAGGACTTTCAGTCAGAGACTTTCTTAAGACAATCAGTTATGTAAATTGTTCCAGCAAAGGTTTGAAGAAATTGGCGAAAACAACCAGAACATTAGCTGATATTGAGAAACTATCATTTCACTCAAAATCAATAGAAGTAAGGGACGTTTGAGATGTCATACACGAAACATGTACGCAAAGATTTACTGGAAATATCTCCCTATAGATTGGATACTGATTTCCCTTCTGAGGCAATTCCAAACCTTGTTAGAATGAGTTTGAATGAGAATCCCCTAATTGAAAAGCCCAAACTAACTCAGATGTTAAAAAATGTTATAGCAAAAGTTGACCCCAGAGACTATCCAGAACCTCATGCAAGGGTAGCAGTAGATGCAATATCGAAATTTCATAAAATTGATCCGCTGAAAGTGTTAGTAGGAAATGGTCTTGATGATGTTTTAGATAGATTAGTTAGAACTTTTGTGGATAAAGACTCAGGAGTGTTAGTCGCTGAACCGACTTTCTTTATGTATACATATTACACTCAACTTTGTCAAGGCAAGAAAATTGAGGTTATGTTAAATAATGATTTTAGTCTTGACATTGAGACTCTGATAAGAACTTCGAAAGATGCAAAACTAGTTTTCATATGCTCTCCAAATAGTCCTACTGGAAATCAATTCGAGAGAGATGAGATTATCCAGATTATTGAGAAATGTAATTCGATAGTTGTAATTGATGAGACATATGTTGACTTTGGAAAATATTCCATGTTAGAATTGACCAACAAATATGACAATCTCATCGTCTTGAGAACATTCTCAAAAGCATATGGACTAGCAGGAATCAGAATTGGATACTTGATAGGTGAAAGTGGATTAGTAGATACCATAAAAAAGACCGTTCACCCATTTAATGTGGGAACCTTAGCACAACATCTGGTTGTTGAAGCATTAAAAAATCATGTTTACTTTAAGAAGAGATTCAAAGCGGTTATTAAAGAAAGGAACTGGCTAATACAGGAGCTTAAGAGTATTGATGGTGTAACAGTTTTTCCATCCGATGCTAATTTTATACTCTTTAAAATCATTAATGGAAAATCCTCATCAAAGATCCAAAATGATCTTAGACGAAAAGGTCTCCTAATAAAAGACAGAGGTAAAATTCCAATGCTACAAAACTGCTTAAGGGTTACCGTAGGTACTCGTGCCTCAAATAAGAGATTTCTTAGAGAACTAAGGCGTATCCTATCTTGAATAATGAGTTCTCTTATGAGGAATTTGGCTACGACATAGCCTTGCGAAGCGACAGCATAACTTCACATCTATCAAAAGTTGAAAAACTAATTTTTGATTGTGATGGAGTACTAGTAAACGATAAAGAATCCTATAGGCAGACAATAATTCACTCAGTTGATTTTTATTTCTTAAATCTACTTGGTCTTGAAGGGAAAGAAAAAGAACTTGTGAATCAAGACGATATTCAAAAGTTAAAGGATACAGGTGCTTTCAATAATGATTGGAAACTAACACATGCTTTCATAGCATATTATCTCGGGATAATTACATTACAATTAAAGGACAAAAAAGAATTTCAGAAAATTCTTTTCGAATTAGATGGAAGAATACCATTAGAACTTGATAATTTTTTAAAAAAAATCAAGAGTTATGGAGAAACACATCTTCGAAAAGAAGTAGATATTCAATATTTATTGAAAATAAAGAATGATCCAAAATTTGGAATTGTTAATTTCACTAATATTTTTCATCAAAATCCAGAATTGTCTGTATTGGAAGGGATAGATCTCCTCCTTAATATTGGAAAAGAGAAACTTGAAATCATAAGAAGACTTTGTCCATATGATATAGAAAAATCAGACTTGCTGAGAAGACTTTTTGACGAAATTTATCTTGGTAGTGATCTATTTTACAAATTCTCTAATAGAAAACCCAAATTCAACTTCCCAGATGGATTAATTCAAAAGGAAACTACTATTCCTTCTTTAGAAACACTTGCAAAGCTCAAAGAGATTTTTGGTCCTATGGGGATATATTCTGAAAGACCAAGAAAAGAGGGATTATACATTTTAAAAAAGCTTGGTCTAATGGAGTATTTCGATCGAGAGACATTAATTTTTAATGATGGAATAAAAGGTTGGAGCCAATCTAACTCAATTCAATTTGCGGGTAAACCAGATGCTAGAGCTTTTGTAAGTCTCCTCGAAAAAATTATTACTGAAAATGATATTGTAGCCTATATTGGCGATACAATATCTGATGCATTAATGATTAAAAATGCAAAAGAGCTCGGTAAAAAAAATCTGATTTTCATTGGTACACTATCTTCTTCAGCATCTAAAATTGAACTAAACAAGAGATACATGAAACTTGGAGCCGAGGCAATAGTTAAAGATGTCAATTCAATAGTAACAATCTTTGATAAAATCGGGCAGTATGAAAATTGAGAAAGGCAAAAGCAGTTAGGGAAACAGCCGAAGTTAAAATTTCGGTCAAACTTGATTTAGATGGTAAAGGTAGATCAAACATTGAAACTGGAAACAGATTTTTGAATCACATGTTGACAACGATTTCAAAACATTCCCTCATCGATCTTGAAGTACATGCAACTGGTGACTTGAAACACCATTTATCAGAAGATGTAGCGCTTACAATCGGAGAGGCGTTGAATAAGGCTCTGGGAGATAAACGAGGAATTACAAGATTTGGTACAGCGCATGTTCCTATGGATGAGTCTCTTGGCAGGGCAGCCATGGATCTTGGGGGACGGCCGCATACAGAATTGGATTTAAAAATTCAATCTTCTCAGATCGAAGATTTAGTAACAGAAGATATAGAACATTTCTTTATTTCTCTGGGACAGACATCTAAATCGAATCTACATTTAGCGATACTATATGGAAATAATGACCATCATAAAATTGAAGCGGTTGTCAAAGCACTTGCTTTAGCTCTAAAGGAAGCAGTCTCATTAGATTCTAGAATCTCTAAATCAATCCCCAGTACCAAAGGCGAACTATAGAGTGACATCAATATCTGTCATAAATTATGGTGTCGGAAATCTTCACAGTATTAAGAAAGGCCTCGAGAAAGCAGGATCCGAAGTTAAAATTCTCAATAATGTTAACGAGATAAAAAAATCAGATGCCATAGTTCTACCTGGTGTCGGTGCTTTCGCTGAGGCGAAAAAAAATCTTCACAGTCTTCAGGAGACCATAATTCAGGAAGCTAAGAATGGGAAACCATTACTTGGAATATGTCTAGGTCTCCAACTATTCTTCACAAGAAGCTTTGAAGGGAGACTCACCGACGGTCTCAATATCCTACAGGGGGATATTGTAAAACTACCTACGACTGTGAAACTCCCTCAAATAGGTTGGAATACAATTGAGATTCAGAGACCTAGCTTAATACTCGACGGTGTATCAGACAATAACTACATGTATTTTGTCCATTCCTACTATGCAAAACCTGATACTGCAAAGGATATAGTTGCAACAACAGAATACGGTGTAACATTCCCATCAATTTTTGAGAAAGATAACATAACAGCCACACAATTTCATCCAGAAAAAAGTGGAAAAACAGGATTGATTATTCTAAAGAATTATGTTAACACTATAAGGAAGTAGAACCTCAAGTGATACTTATCCCAGCAATTGATCTTATGAATGGAAAATGTGTTCGACTTTTTCAAGGCGACCCATCAAAATCGAAGCAATATTATGAGGATCCTACTCAACCAGCAAGATCATTTCAAGCTCAAGGAGCTGAAATATTACATATAGTTGATCTTGACGCAGCATTAGGTCTAGGTGAAAACATCGAGACAATTGAAAGAATTATCAAATCACTCGACATTAGGATTCAAGTTGGTGGCGGAATAAGGACTTTTGAAAAAGCTGAAAAAATACTTGAACTTGGAGCTACGAGAGCAATATTTGGTACTGCATTCATTCGGAATCCTGAATTGATCACACAAATATCTGAGACTTTTGGAAAACAGAAAGTCGCGGGAGCAATCGATGTTAAAGATGGAAAACTAGCAATAGATGGATGGATGAGTAAGACTGCACTAGGGTATATTGAAGTTGCCCAAAGATTAGTTGAATTAGGTGTAGGTGCAATAATTTTTACTTCAGTGAACGCTGATGGTACATTAAAAGGACCTGCACTCAATGATACAAAAAGGCTTGTTCAATCATTAGATATTCCCATAATTGCTTCGGGTGGAATAAAAGACCTTGAAGACCTTCGTGAACTAGCTTTAATTGATGTTGAAGGAGTTATCATCGGGACTGCCCTTTATGAAAATAGATTTACTTTGAGAGAAGCTTTGGAAGTTGTGAAAATTGCTGGCTAAGAGAATAATCCCTTGTCTAGACGTGAGAGAAGGCCGAGTTGTTAAAGGTGTCCAGTTTGTTAATTTAAAGGATGAAGGTGATCCTGCAGAACTTGCTCAAGCGTATGGTAGAGAAGGTGCTGATGAGGTTGTTTTCCTAGACATTACAGCTTCTCATGAAAAAAGAAAAATTCTGTTGGACACGGTTAGAAGAACGGCGGAGACATTATTCATACCTTTTACAGTCGGAGGTGGAATACTCTCAATAGACGATATTAGAGATGTACTTGATTCAGGTGCAGATAAGGTTTCGATAAACACAGCTGCAGTTAAAGAACCAAATCTGATTAAAAAATCAGCTGATGCATTTGGTTCACAATGCATAGTAGTAGCAATAGATGCTAAGCGTGTTTATAAAATAAATGAAGGAAAAACAATTGTCGAAACATCCGAAGGGCTATGTTGGTGGGAAGTCTATCTGGAAGGAGGAAGAGTCCCAACAGGAATTGATGCTATAGAATGGGCTAAAAGAGTAGAAGAATTAGAAGGTGGAGAAATATTGTTAACTAGCATGGATTGCGATGGAACACAGTCAGGGTACGATATTTCGTTAACGAGAGAGATTTCTGAATCAACAAATATTCCTATCATAGCTAGCGGAGGAGCTGGAAAACCTGAGCATATTGTTCAGGTTTTTATTGAAGGAAAAGCTGATGCTGCACTTGCCGCATCAATATTCCATAGGGGAACACATCCAATCTCAGAAGTTAAAAGTTACATAACGAAAAAAGGTATTCCAGTTAGGTTATAGATATTCCAGAGATATGGAACCATGGTCTTACAAGTTAGTAAAGAAAAAGCAGAAGAAATTGCAGAAAAAGTTAATTTTGATAAAGGCGACGGATTAATCCCTGCTATCGTGCAAGATTCTTCCAATGATCGGGTATTGATGCAAGCATATATGAATAGAGAATCATTGATCCAAACATTGCTTACTGGCAAAACTCATTTTTGGAGCCGAACCAGAAAAAAGTTATGGATGAAAGGAGAAGAATCAAGCCATTTCTCTTTAGTCCAGAATATTATTTTTGATTGTGACAATGATGCCATTCTAATCAAAGTTCAGCAGATTGGACCAATTTGTCACACAAATCAAGAAACCTGCTTCCACAATCCAACTTTGAAAGAAGAGGAATTAAAACCAACAGCTGCGATATTGGAAAGAATTTATCAGATAATACTCGAGCGATCACGAACTGGCGATGAGGGATCGTATGTTAAGCAACTTATGGATAAAGGGGAAAGTGAAATATTAGGTAAAATTTCTGAGGAATCTGAAGAAGTCATTTTGGCAACAAAAGAAAGTTCAGAAAGACTTGTCTCTGAAGAATCAGATCTTATTTTCCATTTAATTATTCTACTAGCTTCAAAAGGAATAAAACTTCAAGAGATCTTTAATGAATTTGATAGAAGACATAAAAAGAAAATTTCTAAAAGTAGCTAGCAATTCTCCATCCATGAATTTTAATAGCGATTAAGCGCTCCCTATTATATTCTATTTATCAGAAGATTCAAACCTTGCAAATTTTACTTCTTTGGATATTGCGTCGTATGAATTTGCAATCTCGTTTACTGTTAATATTGTACCGAATAATAGCAAGAATATTCCACAAAAGAAGGCCATCGCTACAAGCGTGATAACTATCGTTGGAAAGAGGATGGAACCTATAAGTATCAGAAATGAGGTAAATATGAAAGCGAACACTGCTGAGAAATTTAACAATAGCGCACGCTTGAGCTTTAACCCTCTGTTCAATAGAAGTTCAATCTGGACATCGATATTCTGTAATCGTCCCAAAACCAAATTTTCATCGGGTATTTGAGTTAGTTTGTTTGAATGTTCGATCAGTCTAAGTTCACGCTGATCAGATATTAACTTCCGAAGCCTATCAACAATTCTACCATAGCGATGTTGAATTATCAAGCATATCAAGGCCGAACTTGAAATCATAACCACTGATACTATTGTAGCTTGAATCAAATTCAATAATTCTGGAAGATCCATCGATTCATACCCTTGACTCAATTAATACTAGACTAGGAAAAAAACCTCTTGGTTAGCTGTATAATTCATTCATTGGTACCTTTCACTTATACACACACGCTGTTGTTACAGAGCTGATTTTCCCAGCCTCATTTTTCATCAAACTTTAGGCCAAGATAATTTGATGTCCAAGGATCTTGAGTGAAAATATTTCTCTCGTCGTCCCACGCTTATAATACTAGGCAGTCCCAACTTTTTATGTTTGAGATACCTAAGAGTCATAAGAGGAGTCAGATTTGGTTATCAAATTGGGAGACATAGAGTTTGAAGGGCCTCATCCTCTTCTTCAGTGGGGGCCTCCCTATATGGCTGGTATATACGCTATCATGATGCTTTCAGGAGAAGAAAAGATCTATCATGCACTATATATTAGCGAATCCGAGAGACTTTCCTACAGGAGTTTCTATCGTACTCACAATAGATTCAATTGCTGGGAAAAACATGCAGGTTCAATTCAAAAGTTGTATATAGCCTTCCATAGGATGCCTAAATCAACACAAGATGATAGAAAAAGAATTGAACAATTACTGATTAACCACTACAATCCGCCATGTAACTAGTGCGCGCTTCTCATTATTTGTGCCGTAGCTGGTGAACACCAACATTTAGCCAGGTAATTCTAACCGAAAGGCGGTTTTTGTTTCCCTGAACTGGTGATTAGTACTTCTCCACGTGACGACACAGTTGCCGTAAATTCTTCTCTTACATCTGCCTCAGTGACGTAAAATCCTTTGATCTTCCAGAGGCCTTTTTCATCGGGGCCCTTGGTTTCCCACTCTGTAGATAAAGAATTGATCTTTCCGTGTTGGGTTCTAGTGCCAAGCAAGTACTTCCTCACGACACTTTCTGCATCTTCAGCTTTATCTATTCGCATCTTTGTCCAAGCTTCCAACTCAGTTGAGAAATAAACAAATATTAGAAACCTTTGGTTGAAGCTTCCAACTGCTTTTTGTGTGAAACCGATTCTCCAATCGCAAGTATTCCTCAAGAAATCTCCTTAGAACACACTTAACTATTGAGTTACTTTCATAGCACGAGCAACATTAAGCCTATAATGTTCTTATTACCAATATACTTTCAACAGCTATTGATCATTTCTTGCGTCCTCTTCTACGAAAACGTGGAGGGCGTCGGAATCTACTTTTTCTCTTGCTGGGAATCTTTTTTTCTTGCTCGGAATCTTTTTTTCTCACCAGTTATGACACACACAGTTAAACAAATTTTTCTGTTTCGAGCTTTTTTTTTGCTTTCCTAGTTATGTTTATATCAACTTAAGCGTGTATGCTTGAATTGGGGCTGCTTGCTCGCATTTATCTTAACTACGCCTAGTCGTGTTTGAACTTATTAAGACCCCTAATATTACTCCGGCTACAAAAATCATTGCTGCAGATTCTAAAGGTCTATTCTTCATCTTATCGTCTAATATGACTTTAGAATCATCTGCTAATTTCTTTCCATCCTTAATTTTTTTCTGCAGATTTTCTATTGAAGGTGGGGATTCTACAGGTTTTTTTTCTCATGATATTTTCATCTCTACCAATTGAATAAAAAAATTATTTTTTATAGCGCACGCGTTTGATTGTTTTGTGGCTTCCACCGCGCGCTCTAGTTTAGGTATCGAACATATATCTAAGTGTATGATGTGTTTTGTACTTTAAATCCCCAAAACATTACTCCAATGCATGCAACCATACCTACTACTGCTAATACAATCCAATATTCGAATGGAAACATAAATATCACCTCATTTACATTTTTTAATTATTATTTTTTTTGCCAACCCATGTTTTCACGGCTTCTTCAACAGCTCTTGATAAATCGCCTTTTTTCCCACCAAACCTGTCTATGGTTTTATATCTGAGCTTTTTTTCGAGCTCATCTGACAGTTCAACAGTGATTCTACCCATTTCAATCGTCAACATATTTTTTTGCATGATTTGAAAGTGCCAGAAAGTTTTCTGATAAACAAAATGATAGATACCAAGTATTACTTTTGCTCTAATCATTTTCCATTAGACTTAAATCATGCCTATACACATAATATATTATGCACATATCAACTTATAAGTGTATCAACTTAAGTTTTTAAGTGCTAAAACTACGATCTGACGTGTGAGCTTAGATTTAAAAAAGTTAAGATGAGAGAGATCATGCAAGAAACCATCCAGAAATATGTATTGGGGAGTATGCGTCGTATGGCGATTGGCGTTTGTCCACAATGTGGAAGCAAGAATACACACAGTTGTGAAAAGCTTGAACATGTATCGGCTGGCGACGACGAAAAGGATAATAATTGTCAATTCGCCCTCAAGTTGGACGACATAACAATTGGTCACTGTGATGTTTGCAGTCACATCTGGTGTCTAGAATGTTGTGGAAAGATCTCTTTAAGAAATCTGTCATGTAACTGTTACTAGTACACTTACTAGATTTGGCTCGTCACTCATAGTTACATGTTTGTAGCTTTCATACCCAGCATCTCAGTAATCTTGCATAGAAGTTTTGGCAAGTTGGCTCCAGTTTTAGAGCTTAACTCTAACATTTCCTCTGTATCGAATATTTTACGGGTTTCTTCAAGTACTTTGTCCAAGTGTTCACGTGTCGTAATATCGATCTTATTGATGCATATTAGAACGGGGACTCCACTGAGTTGTTTATCCATGATTTTGCGAGCGGACAAGACTTTTCTTTTCACGATTTCAATCTTATCGCTGCCGTCTACAAACAGAAGAATTAGATCGGAATTTACTAGTTCACTCAGGGTAGTGTGGAACGCGTTCAGAAGCAGAGGATTGAGATCTTCTATGAATCCAATTGAGTCAATAATTATGAATGAATCATCAGTTTTTCTTTGTGAAGATGTTGAGACTTTTCTTGCAAATGTTGATAGTGTAGTGAAGGGGCCCATCCCTGTTTCCTTTGATTCTGAAGCCAGTCTGTTGAATAGGGTAGTTTTCCCACTTTGAGTGTAGCCTGTCAAAGCCACGATTCGAAATCCAGCTTTTCCTCGATACTCGCGAAGATGAGTTTTCTTCGATCTTATTTCTCGGAGTAGACCTTCGATTTTGCTTATTCGTTTACGTGACGCTGATTCATAGGCTTTGTAGGGGTAATGGCCTGGGCCGCCTCGACCCATTTGTTCGCTGGTAATCCCTTGCATCCTAACTGATTCTCTACCCCAAGCAAATGTGTAGCGTAATCTGGCTAATGTCACTTGAAGCTTGGCCTCTTCTGTAGCACTACGTTTTTCGAAGATTTCGAGAATGAGTAAATTTCTATCGAGAACGCGAATTCTATCACCAAGTTTCTTTTTTATTCGGAATATTTGACCAGCAGAAAGTTGTTGAGTAAAGATCACAACCTCAATTGAAGTTTCTTCGATGGCTCTTCTGATCTCGTCAAGTTTTCCTTCGCCTACGTAAAAGGCAGGATCAATGGCTTTGCGATTTTGTGTAATTTGGCCGATTACATTATAGTTGGCAGCCTTTGCGATATCACTTACTTCATTTATTCGCGAGGCATGTCTGGGTATAATGCACTCTACAAGAAGGGTTTTCAGATCCTACACAGCCTTATGAGATAAACTCTATTCTATCTTCATCATATGGGTTCATCATATTTATGTAGCACGCGCTAGCGCGCGCTGGAGTATATTCCTCATTTAATGAGATTTCTTTTTTATATGGACCGACGTACGTGTCATTTGGGTATCAATAGAGAATCTCGCGATTGAAGTGCATGGTAAGCAAGGTTAACGTACTTCATGGCGACATTTGGCCATATCATATTTCTGCTGTAGGCGTAGGCCCTGGTCCGATATTTTTCAAGGGTTTCATTGTTTTTAAGCAGTGTTGTCACACAGTCGGTGATGGAATGAGGATCTTTGAAGTTGGATCCCATGACCACGCCATCAGATATTACCTCTTCGGCCTGAAGGAATGGAGTGGTAACTATGGCTTTCCCTGTACTGAGAGCGTATGAGAGCGTTCCACTACTAATCTGTTCTCGGTTAGGGTAAGGGATTATGTAGATATCTGTAGCCTGGAGGTATCTTATCACCTCGTTTCGTGTCAGAAAACGGTTTACGAATCTGACATTCTTCTCCAATCCAAAGGATTCAATTAGACTCTGTAAATGACTTCGATACGTTTCGCCTTCTTGTTTTCTAACCTCTGGATGCGTTACACCAATGATCAGATATATAATTCTGGAGTCTTCTTTCACCAGTTGCGGTAGAGCGTCTATAGCGTACTCTATTCCTTTTCCCCGACTTAACAAACCAAAAGTTGATAATACCACTCGCCCATCCAATCCTAAGCTTTTCTTGTGTAACCCACTCTCAAGATATGGGACGTTCGGACACCCGTGTGGAATGTATCTGATCTTATCAACCAAGCTCCCGTATTGTTCCTCCAGCATCTTTATGCCAAGTCTCGCCATCACGACAACAAAATCGCTATGTTGAAAGATTCCTTCCATGACTCTTTTTGCATCCATTACCGGCTCTAGTAATATAGTGTGGAGTGTGGTGATAACTGGCTTCTTCAGCTTCTCCAAGAAGGTAATGACGTGTTCACCCCATACTCCACTAAATAGGCCATACTCATGTTGAAGATTCACAATGTCGATGTCAGACTCGTTAATGTAGCTAGCGGCCTTTATGTAGGATTCAATGTCACCTTGAACAATCTGATACTTCACCTCAATCGAATAATCATAGTGACCGAGCCTATCGTTCATCGCAACAATAGCCGGTGGTTTTACAGCCTGAAGAATAGATATGGCATCAACCAGTTCCTTAGTATAAACTGCTATCCCACACTCACGTGGCGGAAAAGTACTCAAATAGGCGACACTTATTTTCCCACCGTCCTCGTGGGGTACACTCTTATTTGCACTGTACTTCTTCGTCAAATAGAGACCGTGCGCAACCTCAAGAAGCCTCCTCTCCGTAGTTAGGCCAATATAGAAGCCATTTTTGGTGATGATTAGTCTTCTGATGTTACACTTGTGCATAACATTCAAGGCATCTCTTATGGGCTGTTTATCTTCAATTGATACAACAGGCTTGGACATTATATCCTTGACCAGAGTTAACTCGAAATTTTTCTTGGCCTTAATGACCCTCTCTAACACATCCTTTTCAGTGATTATTCCAACGGGTCGTTCTTCTTCTAAAACGACGATAGCTCCACTATTTCCCCTTATCATTAAATCTACTATGGTGGAGATGGGGTCAAGGGGAGACGCTGACGGTGTGGATCTCATGTTTGTCTCGACAGGAATAGTGAGAAACTCGTCTAGGCTTAATTTACTCAACTCACAAAAGTGATTAGCCAGCACACGCTTATTTAAACGCGCACTTAATGATGTTATCTGAAGTACACAGAGTTTATCTGGAAAGAGTGCGTTGAAGGTAACTTCGAATCCAATTATAAAAAAGGCCTTAACTAATGCATTCAAATGTGGAAAAGAAATTAAATTTTGAGAGACGCTGATTAAATTGGAAGGACCTTCAGATCTGCAACACGGATTGGATGAATTATGTACGAGACTACAACGATCAGTGAAACTTGATCATCTCTATGCTCTAACGGATCACAACGCTCTCTTCGAGCACGCAAAATTCTCAGTTCCAGAGAGGATAGAGGGGTACACAGTTGATGATAACGCCCGAGCACTAGTGTTTGCAGCAAAGTCTGATCGTCTAAAGCCCAATTCAAACATTATTGAGTTACAGCGTAAACTGATCAGTTTCCTGCTTCTGATGCAAGAGGAGGACGGCCGGTTCCACAACTCAATGGATTACTCGCAGAGAATTGTTGACAAACCCGGTGCCGATGATCACTTGGGTCGGGCGATCTGGGCGGCTGGGTCAGTGATAAACTCAACAATCCCAACTGGAATGAAAGAATCAGCGCGGCTAATCTTTGATCGTGCATTACCTTGGGCTAGAATGTCAACATCACCACGAACAAAAGCATATGTCTGCTTAGGCCTCCATGAGCGACTCCAAGTCGAACCCGAGGAAAGAAATTTGACGGCTAATCTCAAATTAATGGCAGACAACTTAGTTGCGTTGTATAACAATAACCGGGCTTCGAATTGGGAATGGTTCGAAAACATTCTAACATATGATAACGCGCGGTTGTGCCAAGCATTACTTGTTGCATATCAGTCTCTAGGCGAACAGAAATATCTCACTGTGGCTGAGGCAACTCTTCAATTCCTGAAAAAAACTGAGACTATCGGTGAAATTCATGCACCAATAGGAAATCATGGATGGTATGTCAAGGGAAAAACCAAAGCTCTATATGATCAACAACCTATCGAACCTGGCGCGTTGATCGAGGCTACCACCATTGCATACAAACTAAACCAATCTAAACTATATGAAGAAACGTTGCGACAGGCATTAGGATGGTTCTTTGGCTTCAACACTAAATCCGTTAAGCTCTATGATGATTCAACGGGTGCTTGTTACGACGGCATAAACCCAAAAGGCTTAAACAAGAACCAAGGTGCGGAATCTACCCTTGCTTTCCTTCTAGCCGCAGAAGCGTTTGTTAATAGTTTCTCACAAGCACAACTTTGACTCTGCTGATGATTACGCCAATTTTTTCAGTTTATCGATGAACTCGTCGAAGTATGCACTGGCAACACAACAGACCTTATCAGCCCCACCGTAGTAGACCATAAGTTTTTTGTCAAGAATAACGGCACCATCCGGGAAAACTACATTTGGGACGATACCGCGCTTCTCGAATTCGGTCTCCGGCTCAAGGATTGGATCCTTAGTGCGCGCTAAGACCTTGGATGGGTCATCCAAATCAAGAAGGATCGCCCCCCCTCGGTAGATATTCTCGATGCTTACACCATGGTAAATCACGAGCCATCCGAAATCCGTTTTTATGGGTGGTGGTCCAACCCCAACTTTCCTCGCCTCCCAAGGAAACTTAGATCTCATAATCTCATAATCATCGAAATGCCTTACATATTCATTCCAAAACTTATGGGAATCAGTCATCGCCTCAAAACTCTTAAAATAAGCAATCTGCACTTTACACTCAAGCCGGTGCAGTATAGCCACACTTCCATTGATTCTCTCTGGGAAAATGACGCAGTCCTTGTCATTGAAGTTGGGTCCAACCAATCCGTACTTTTTAAAATTCAGGAAATCTTTCGTTGAAGCCAACGCTATTCGTGGACCTCGCCGCGAATAGGCTGTATATGTTACGTAGAAGGTCCCGTCGAAGTTCGTTATTCGAGGATCTTCACAACCATACTCTTCCCACTCAGCAGAGGGCGAAAGAACTGGATCCGAAGAACGAAAATCTATTTTGACGCCGTTCTGTGTTCGAGCATATCCTAAACGCGATATCATGTTGGCGTCTACTGCACGGTATAGTAGGTTAATTGCTCCTCCATCCATTGTTGCACCTGGATTGAAAGTCCCCTTAACTTCCCAATCTTGCTCCTGTCTGGAAGCAATGATGGGATTTTTCTCAAATTTAGTAAGTTTCAGCAATCGCTTTCAACGATCCGTAAAAGCGCTGATACCTAAGGTGGTCTAGTTAACTATTTCTGACGAATGCTATGATTAAAGGTTAAAGAGCAAGGCAATCTACTCCATCATGATTTTATTGAAGAACTTTCTAGTATTACGAAGAGGACT
>MEZD01000036.1:0-185 GCA_001775955.1 Candidatus Bathyarchaeota archaeon RBG_13_38_9
AATCTACCTATGAATTCATTATTCAATCCTATTTGCGTTCCCATTTCATGAACATATCTCGCCATGTCTTGTTCGACGGAAATATCCTCGATGTTCATCATGAGATTTTTCTTAATGTTTCCGATTTGACTTGCTATCTTCATTCTTTTCTGAACGAGTTTTATGATATCAGCAGTTACAAGTCG
>MEZD01000036.1:379-773 GCA_001775955.1 Candidatus Bathyarchaeota archaeon RBG_13_38_9
AGATTTGGAAGCCAAGTCTATTGTTTTTTGCTTCTTCGCTATGGAAGATGCTGGTTTGAAGCCGATTCTTATTACTATTGGCATTCCGTTAGTCAGGCCACCCAAAATACCACCAGAATTGTTTGTCTTAGTTACTATCTTATGATCCTCAGATATCATATACTCGTCGTTATTTTCCGAACCTTTTAGTTTTGTTCCTGAAAAACCAGATCCAAATTCTATTGCCTTTACAGAGGGAATGCTAAATATCGCTTTACTTAGATCAGATTCCAATGAAGAGAATATCGGTTCTCCTAGTCCCACTGGCAATCCTACAGATATAGACTCGATAATACCACCAAGTGAATCACCATCTTTCTTTGCATCTACTATAGCAGATCTCATTTTTTCAGCA
>MEZD01000036.1:821-1330 GCA_001775955.1 Candidatus Bathyarchaeota archaeon RBG_13_38_9
GATTCCTGAAAGGATGAAGATTTGTAGCCAATTTTACCTATTTGAATAGTGTATGCAATTGTCTCTATCCCCAACGTATATCTCAAAAGTTTTTGTGCAACAGCACCGCCCATAACCATTGTTGCCGTTAATCTACCAGAAAATCTCCCGCTTCCTCTATAGTCGGCATAGCCTCCGTATTTTATGAAAGATGGATAATCAGCATGCCCTGGTCTTGGACTGTTCTTTAACACATCATAGGGTCTAGAATCTGAATCTTTGTTCCATATTATTGCACATATTGGAGCTGAAGTTGTATATCCATTAAAAACTCCTGACAATATTTCTACTCTGTCTTCTTCCTTTCTCTGAGTTGTGATTATCGATTGTCCTGGTTTTCGCTTGTCTAATTCGATCTGTAGATCTGATTCAGATAGAGGAAGTCCAGCAGGGCATCCGTCCAATACCATTCCAATGCATCTTCCATGGCTTTCACCAAAACTGGTTAATGTTAGTTGCTCGCCCAAGAT
>MEZD01000036.1:1392-1531 GCA_001775955.1 Candidatus Bathyarchaeota archaeon RBG_13_38_9
ATTCATAATGCCAAAGCTTTATGAATCATGTATAATACAATCAAGACTAACTGAATTTTGCGCCAATCTTTTTCATGTCTTGGATAAAAGAAGGATAAGAAACATCAACTGATTCCACCCCATCCACAATAGATTTTTC
>MEZD01000036.1:1655-1797 GCA_001775955.1 Candidatus Bathyarchaeota archaeon RBG_13_38_9
ACTCCAAATTTTCTAAACTCAGATGCAATTATTTTTAATCTATCAGTTTCTTTGTAACGCGTGTGAGAAACTCCATATATCCTCACAGGATTAATTGATTTCAATGATAGGATAGCCACAACTGGAAGCAAATCTGGTGTGT
>MEZD01000036.1:2414-2525 GCA_001775955.1 Candidatus Bathyarchaeota archaeon RBG_13_38_9
AATGAGGAGATTGCAGTAACAAAACGCATAGTTGTTCCAGAGTTCTCTACATTAATAACATCATCCGGTATTTTTAAAGTAGCATTTCCAGAAACAAATAATTCCTGATCA
>MEZD01000036.1:2712-2854 GCA_001775955.1 Candidatus Bathyarchaeota archaeon RBG_13_38_9
AATGAGGAAGTCAAAACTCCGTTTAATGTCATTGCTTTCCAGTATTGTCCTGAATGGGCCAATTGAAAGGCTTCAAGATAAATATCTGATAGCAATTTAAGTCTAGAAGTATCTCCCCTTTTTTTATTATTTGGCAAAAATA
>MEZD01000036.1:3059-3149 GCA_001775955.1 Candidatus Bathyarchaeota archaeon RBG_13_38_9
GAGGGCTACTGCATTTGATACTGCACTTGAACTTTTCAAACCCATACCCGATGGAATCTCGGAGTTTATATTAATCAATAATTGATTGTT
>MEZD01000036.1:3273-4124 GCA_001775955.1 Candidatus Bathyarchaeota archaeon RBG_13_38_9
ATACCTACGGCAGAACCAAATCCTGTGGCAACAGCGTTCACTATGGATATGGCGCCATGAACTACTGATGTTACCTTTATAGTCATATAGGTTCACCAAACATTCCAAACAAAACCTTCTTCATAGACTCTATTGGGGGATCCATTCTGAACCATATCTTAAATGAAGCAATCGCCTGTTCTAGTAACATTTCATATCCATAGACTACCTGAGCACCGACAGTTTTAGCATTTTCTAATAATTTAGTTTCTATCGGCCTGTACACAATATCATATACTATTGATTCCTTACTTATACTGGATGACTTTATCAAACTTTCTTCATTTTTCATGCCAAGTGGAGTGGTGTTTACGATGAGATTGGATCTAAATGCAATTTTCTGAATATCATCATGGGAAATGATGTTTGCCCTTAATCCTAATTTGTTAATGACATTTGCTAAGTTTGTAGATCGATCAATATTCCTATTGACAATATTGATCTTGGAAATTCCTTTTTCTTGAGAGAGTGCAACCACCACAGCTCTGGCTGCCCCACCAGCTCCCAAAATAAGAACTTCATAGCCATTAAGATCGATCTTTCGTTGATGTAATGGTTCAATGAAGCCGACAACATCGGTATTATAAGCATAAAACTTTCCATCTTCATTATTTACTGTATTTGCAGCTCCGACCATCTCAACTATCTTGTCGGAGCTATCAACATAATCTAAGACTGCAACCTTGTGGGGCATAGTTACATTAAACCCACCAATGTTTATGGCCCGCAAAGAATCCATTGAATTTTTCAATTGACCTTCTTGAACCCTGAATGCAATATAGCTGCAATTTAACCCTAGAGTAGTAAACGCA
>MEZD01000036.1:4319-4488 GCA_001775955.1 Candidatus Bathyarchaeota archaeon RBG_13_38_9
GATTACATATTAATCTCGACAATATTCCATGTTCTCCCATGGCAAATGCAATTAATTTTGTACTATCATTGTTGTCGTAGAGTGAAAGCAATTTGAAATTATCTTCAAAAGATCTTGCTGTGGTAACCATCTTAACATAGTTGCTGTATTTTCTCATATCTTCAAATTT
>MEZD01000036.1:4559-4701 GCA_001775955.1 Candidatus Bathyarchaeota archaeon RBG_13_38_9
TATTTCCTTGTATATGGTATGGTCAAATCTAATTTCCACAAAATCTGCCCTTTTCTGAAGGGCGCTAGAAATCAATCCTGGTAGCTTGTCAACCGAATCTGTTGCCAGAGAGACACAAACTTTGAATTTATTTGAAAACAAT
>MEZD01000037.1:0-147 GCA_001775955.1 Candidatus Bathyarchaeota archaeon RBG_13_38_9
TTCTAGTCATAATTGTCAGCATAATAACCATGAAATATTCACCTAGTGAAACCCTGGTGCCATTACCTTCTCCAGTATCAGATTCGAGCAATCTAACAACTTCAAAGGGAGTTGAAATTATTGCACAAGGATTACAAGCTCCAAGGG
>MEZD01000037.1:227-478 GCA_001775955.1 Candidatus Bathyarchaeota archaeon RBG_13_38_9
TTGGAGGAGCCTGTCGGTGACATTAGAGTTGAAAATATTGGGGATGCTGGATTGCTTGGACTTGCATTGCACCCAAACTTTACACAGAATCACCTCTTCTATGTATATTACACATACTCAAACAACACTGGCCTATTTAATAGAGTCCTGATGCTTCAAGAAAGCAATTACAAGATAATTGATTCAAAGACAATTATAGATGGCATTCCTGGGGGCGAGTATCGTGATGGGGGTCGCATTAAATTTGGCCC
>MEZD01000037.1:553-695 GCA_001775955.1 Candidatus Bathyarchaeota archaeon RBG_13_38_9
AAAAATTCTTCGTGTTAATGAAGATGGAACTATTCCGGTTGATAATCCAATTTCTAATTCAAGTGTGTATGCGTATGGTTTTAGGAACGCTCAAGGTTTGGCATGGAATATCAACAGTGGCGACCTCTATGTTTCCGATCAG
>MEZD01000037.1:2102-2243 GCA_001775955.1 Candidatus Bathyarchaeota archaeon RBG_13_38_9
GTATCGAAGATGCGACATTTAAGATCCTTGAAGAGGCATGGCAAACAGTCAGGGGTCGGGGTAGAACATATAGGGTTAAGCTAAGCGATCCCGAAATAGAAGTAAAAATCCTCAGACCACAAGAGATCCCAACATATGTAC
>MEZD01000037.1:2420-2602 GCA_001775955.1 Candidatus Bathyarchaeota archaeon RBG_13_38_9
GAACTTTAAGAATTTCATCAGAGTACCTCACTACAACTTCTGCTCATATACGTTCTAACAAAGCATACCAAAAGTATTATGGTGATATTCGTCCGATGATTATTACCCCATGGATGAGAATAGGTGAAAATAAAATGGTTGAAATCTTTCTATCCTTTGGCGCCACTGAGGCCACACCCCCT
>MEZD01000037.1:2614-2847 GCA_001775955.1 Candidatus Bathyarchaeota archaeon RBG_13_38_9
GCTATATGTGATATAACAGAAACAGGCACTACACTTGTTCAAAACAACTTGAAGCTTATTGAAACTTTGGGTCATTCAAGTGCACATCTAATTGCAAACAAGAAATCATTAGAAGACAAAGTAAAGGCTGAGAAAATCGCAGACATAATCGCCCTTATCAAGGGTGTTGTGGAAGCAAGGAAAAAACTTCACATTTTTGTGAATGTGAAAGAAGAGAACCTGCAAAAATTGTT
>MEZD01000037.1:2925-3246 GCA_001775955.1 Candidatus Bathyarchaeota archaeon RBG_13_38_9
AGACAAAAATGAATACATAAAGTTAGTTCCAAAGTTAAGAGAGATAGCGCAAGGACTTGTTGTGATACAGCCAAAACAAATTCTTCCCTTAGAGGAGTTAAAACAGGTCATGAATAAGTGATCAAAAAAATAATAGTAAAGAATGCAGTCAAAGAAGCAAATCTCATTCGACGTTCAAATCGTATCCCTCAGAAAAGTGAGATAGTTGAGAAAATAATTAGTGATGTTATCAAATTTGGGGACAGTGCGATTCTAAAATATACGAAAAAATACGATAAAGTAAAAATCGACTCCATAACAGTAGACAAAGCCGAATTAAAA
>MEZD01000037.1:3429-3598 GCA_001775955.1 Candidatus Bathyarchaeota archaeon RBG_13_38_9
CAAGCAAGATATCCGAGTA
Organism: Candidatus Bathyarchaeota archaeon RBG_13_38_9; assembly: GCA_001775955.1. GTDB lineage: Archaea > Thermoproteota > Bathyarchaeia > 40CM-2-53-6 > RBG-13-38-9 > RBG-13-38-9. Next base: position 3,449 of record MEZD01000037.1, read on the forward strand.
CATTGATGATGTGTGTCGTTCCTGCCATAATTGCAGGGGTAAACAGGATATCTGTAGTAAGTCCTCCCATGAAGGATGGTAGGATTGATCCTGTCACGCTAGTAGCTGCTGACATATGCGGTATTGATAAAGTCTATAGAATAGGTGGTG
>MEZD01000037.1:3732-3905 GCA_001775955.1 Candidatus Bathyarchaeota archaeon RBG_13_38_9
GGTCCAACTGAACTTTTAATATACGCAGATTCAAGATCTGATCCCCGATATGTAGTCAAAGATCTGATATCTCAGGCAGAACATAGTCCGGATACAATTTGTGGTGTCGTTACTACTTCAGAGTCTCTGGTTAAAAAATTAGTAAATGAAATCAAGAATACATTGAATAGTTC
>MEZD01000037.1:3913-4055 GCA_001775955.1 Candidatus Bathyarchaeota archaeon RBG_13_38_9
GATTGGAAATTGTCTCAGCTAGTCTGAGAAAAAACGGTTTTATTGCACTATGTAAAAATGAGGATGATGGAATATCATTTATTAACGAACTTGCACCAGAACACCTTGAAGTCATATCAGAAAACCCTGGTAGAATTGCTTC
>MEZD01000037.1:4194-4336 GCA_001775955.1 Candidatus Bathyarchaeota archaeon RBG_13_38_9
GTAAAATTAGTTAACCATATTACAGTAACAAAAATGGGTCTCCAATCAGTTCAAAAATACATAAAGGAATTGGCCTTTGCAGAAGGTTTACCGAATCACTATTATGCTGTAGAAGAGAGGTTCAGAAATTGACAGATTGGTT
>MEZD01000038.1:0-147 GCA_001775955.1 Candidatus Bathyarchaeota archaeon RBG_13_38_9
GAGTGGACTCAAAAAAAGAAGACAGTAAAATAGTAATATCAAAAAATTCTGGCATATTATGGAAGTTCAACAATCGTAAGAGCGTATATAGCAGATAAAATTTGCACTACATTCTGCGCCAGATTTGATTTCTGGGAACATAAGCAC
>MEZD01000038.1:324-752 GCA_001775955.1 Candidatus Bathyarchaeota archaeon RBG_13_38_9
TTTGAACCTCGGTTAGAAAAACTGATATCTAAAGAAATCAAGGCTGGCAAGTTTGTCGTTACAGATAATATTCAGGATGCAATGGAAAATTCATCGATTACCTTTGTGACAGTAGGAACTCCAAGTTTGCCGGATGGGTCAATAGACCTTGAACCTATGAAAATGGCTACTGTATCAATAGGAAAAACGTTAAGAGAAATCGTCCAGTATCATCTTATAGTTATACGTTCAACTGTCATACCAGGCACAACAGAAAAAGTGATAAAACCAATTCTGCAGACTAAATCAGGTAAAAAATGTGGAAACGATTTCGGATTATGTGTAAATCCAGAATTTATTAGTGAAGGTTCCGCGTTAGATAACATTGCAAGACCTAGTCGTATAGTCATCGGTGAATATGACGAAAAATCTGGGAAAATGTTAGAAAA
>MEZD01000038.1:761-2031 GCA_001775955.1 Candidatus Bathyarchaeota archaeon RBG_13_38_9
GCAATTCTACTCAAAAAAACTCCCAAGAGTAATTAGGACTTCTCTTGCCAATGCAGAATTGATCAAATATGCCACTAATGCATTTCTTGCCACGAAAATTAGTTATATAAATTCGATAGCTAATTTATGCGAAAAGATCCATGGAGCTGACGTTAAAATCGTCTCCAAGGTTATAGGCTTAGATCCAAGGATAGGTACTTCATTCTTGGATGCTGGTTTAGGTTGGGGAGGAAGTTGTCTTCCAAAAGATCTAAAAGCTATTCTTGAATTTGCCCGAAGTAAGAGTACAAACCTTCCTATCATAGACGCGGCTCTGCGAATAAATGAATTTCAACCAATCTCTGCTGTTAATAAGGCAAGAAAAGCTCTGGGCAAACTTGCTGGGAAGAGAATCGCGATTCTTGGTCTTGCATTTAAACCAAACACAGATGATGTACGAGAAGCAGTTTCTATCAAAATAATTACTCAGCTGATAAAAAAAGGTGCAAAGATAACCGCATATGATCCCGTAGCAATGGAAAACATACAAAAGATATATGGAAAAAAAGTATCATTCGCAGATTCAGCTAGGAAATGCATCGCTGGAGCCGATTGTGCAATATTAGTCACTGAGTGGGATGAATTTAAGAAGTTGAGTCCAGATGACTTCAAAGCTGAGATGTATAAACCGATATTGATAGATGGAAGACGAATTTATGATGCAGAGGAATTTTCAAAAAAAATTGACTATTTTACAATTGGCTTAAAAAAGACTTAAACATCTTATACAAGCACACATTTGATAATCAAATTTGATCTCTAGGAATCTACCCCAATGTTCCAGTATAACGAGCTCATAAGAAATTTGGCGATTAAAGAGTTTAAGCTTAGGTACCGGAATTCTGTCCTAGGTTTCTTTTGGTCCTTACTGAATCCCTTAGCTATGATGATAATACTCACTTTGGTATTTTCGGTTTTAATAAACTCAGGAATCGAGAATTTTCCAGTTTTCTTATTAACCTCCCTTCTAGCTTGGAGATTTTTTTCTATAGGAACAACTATGGCTCTAGGATCTATACTTGGCAATACACCTCTTGTGACAAATATTTACTTTCCAAGATGGGTTTTGGTGTTATCTAGCAATTTGGCGAATCTAATAGGATCCTCTTTAGAGTTTGTTGTTCTTTTTCCTCTTTTAATATTTTTTGGAATGAACCTTAGTTTTCTTACTTTATTACTGCCAATTATTTTAGGCTTGGAATTCATCCTGATAATGGGAATATCCTTTCTC
>MEZD01000038.1:2117-8834 GCA_001775955.1 Candidatus Bathyarchaeota archaeon RBG_13_38_9
ATACAGTGTCAGTTTGATACCTACAAGATATCTGTCGATTTACTTGCTTAATCCAATGACTAGAATTATTGAATCGATAAGGAAGATCTTGTATTATAATACTCTTCCAACGTTAGAAGATCTAATGATACCGTTCTTGATTGGAATACTTCTGTGCATCATAGGATATCAAGTATTTCGTAAATTGGAGCCAAGATTCGCGGAGGTTATTTAATGACGCAGACAGTTGTCAAAATTGAAAATTTGTGGAAGAAATTTAGGATCCCACACGAAAAAAAGACAACAATCTTTGAAAACATAGCAGCTACGCTTCAAATTTTAGAAGGTAGAAGAATGTCATATGAAGAATTTTGGGCTCTAAAAGGAATTGATTTCTCAATAAAATATGGAGAATCCATAGGAATTATTGGAGCAAATGGAAGTGGAAAGAGCACTTTACTAAAAATTATTGCAAATATCTTAAGACCTGACAAAGGACTGGTCAGAGTAACCGGGAGAATCGCTCCAATATTAATTCTTGGGGTAGGTTTTCATCCAGACTTGACAGTTAAAGAAAACATAATGATCTACGGCTCAATAATGGGACTAAAAAATAACATCATAAAAAAACGTATGGAAAATATTCTTAACTTTTCAGGCCTTGAAAGATTCAAAGATGCAAAGCTAAAAAATCTATCTTCAGGAATGCATATGAGACTAGGATTTTCAACTGCAATAGAGACAGATCCAGATATATTCCTTATAGATGAAGCGCTTGCTGTTGGCGATATGAAATTTCAAGAGAGATGTATGGCTAAATTTAAAGAATTTCAGGCAGAAAAAAAGACAATAATTTTGGTCTCCCACTCTATAAATCTCATAAAAGAATTTTGTAAGAAAACTGTTCTACTATCGGAGGGAAAGATAGAATCTTATGGGGAGACAAACCAGATTGCTGACCTATATGAAAAGGCCATCTATGGACCAAACCAACTCATGAATTAAATATTAGCGCGCGCTACCTATGCCATTCCCGTTCGATATAGTATTTTCATTCTTCTGCGTAAAATACTTACGGCTTTGTATAGAATACGTGTCTTCACTCTTCTGGCCAGAGGCATATCCGATATGTCTTTAATCTCTCTGGTTCTTTTACCTATAATGATCGAATATAGATCTCTGTTTGATAAATCGATAGGATTCCATGAGTTAGGTTTAGCAGCTCTTAGAAACGTTCCATAATTAAGATCGTCAGTATTTAAATTAAATATTTCAAAATCACAGAAAATCTCTTCAAGATCTTCTTTCTCATATCTCCAAAAGTCGAAAGGGAAAGCGTGATAAGGAAATCCTTTACTGCGAGTCGTAAGGTAGATTCTACCGTGAAGCCTCAAGACTCTCTTCATATTATTTATTGCTAATCGCCAATCCTTGAAGTGCTCTATAGATTCAGTACTGATCAAAGTATCAAAAGATTCAGGTCCAAAATGATCAAGAATCTCTTCAATAGAAACTACTCTATCAACATACTTGCCGGGCTCAATATCAATGCCGATGTATTCAGTAGGAGTACAGAACCTTTCTATAAGTGGCCTTACGCTACCATTAACATATCTACTACCGACCTCAAGTATTCTCTTATCTCTGAAATCATCTATTTCGGCATACTCTATGAAAAACTCTAATGCTGAAATATCACACATTGAATAATCATTTATTTAAATAAGTCTAGATTTATTTGAATTTATGTTCTATCCCCTAATATCCATTTATTGTTTACATTAAAGCACAATCTGTAGTAGAATTATGTCTTCCTGGCAAATATTATGGCGAACAACTAAGCATTGTGAGATAACTGTAACAAAACCAAGACTGGAGAGAACTATTAGACGAAAGACATTGGCACGTGTTAATATGGGAAGCGCGGTTTACCGGTCCAACAGAACAGAGAAATCAATCTCCTTGCTCCCCCCTTCCTGATTGTCTTGAAATCGGCATGCGACAAAAAGAATAGAAAAGACCCTACTAGGGTAACATGCAACACAAAGGGCACGATGAAGAGTACTGGTGGACAATAGCGTCGAAAGAACTGGTAAAAATACTTATATTGCCTCCATCCTTGCTTATTTTTTACCTTGTCTTGGATTTCAGGAAATTGTGGTAGTTTTGAGCTGCTGGCTCCTTTTTTATGCCACACTTTTGATTGGGGTACATAAACAACCTTGAACCCTGCCCGCTTAGCTTTAGTACAGTAATCATATTCTTCAACACCGAAGAAGAAATAGGTGTCCATAAATGATATCCGGTCTATCAATTTTTTCTTTATTAGGAAAGAGGTTCCATATACAAAATCCCGCTCGGCAACTTCATCCCATTGACCCACGTCTTTCACTTTGCCGTAGACCTCTATATGCCCCAACCACCATCTTATTCTCCCTCCGGCACTCTCTATGCTTTCAGGATGAGAGTAGTAATAGATCTTTGATCCCACAATACCGATCAGTGGCTCACTCTCGGCAACCTTGACCAGCTCAGTTAAAAAATCAGGATCGACGACAGTATCATTATTCAGTAAAAGCAGATTCTCAGCACCCTCACTTAGAGCATACCTCATTCCAATGTTGCATCCACCAGGAAACCCAAAGTTTTGGTCATTGGCAATTATGTGGATATAGGCCCCATATTTTTTCCTAAGAACCTTAACATCATCGCCACTTGAGGCATTATCTACGATGACAACATTGTAATTAGGATAGGTTATTTTTTTGAGGGATTCAAGACATTCTATGGTATCCTCATAACTGTTCCAGTTGAGAAGTATAACTGAAACTTTGGGATAGTTCATTACTTTTTCCAAACCAACGCGTCTTTTCCTGAGCGCGTGATTGAGTTGTATGTGCGCTCACTAAATATGATTTTCCAAGGAAATGAGTTACATATTAGTGCATGCTAAAATCTCATGAATATGATCTAATTTAACTATTTTTCAACGTATAAAATTCTATCATTCGGCCAAGAATATAGTTCTCCAGAAGTATCTATCATCTTTCCATCCTAAGTTCTGAATCGCACGCTATGTCGAAATAGAAATAAAACAGTAAGTAAAGAAACAAAAGTAACTCAAGACATATGGAGAACCCCTATGCCTTTGATGACCTCATCTGTATCTTTAACAATCTCAAGACAATTATGACTTGACTCAAGTTCCTGCCAGTATCTCTTGATATCCAAATGTTTAGAACAATCAATATCATGGAATGCAATAAGACCACCTTTTCTAACAAAAGGCGAATGCATCTCAAAATCTCTCTTGACACCTTGATATGAGTGGGTACCATCAATAAAACAGAAATCAATCTCCTTACAGGGCGCGATACTCATGTAAGGGCGGAGGGTGGCCAATCAAAGCCCGGACATAGTAATTGAAGTAATATGCTAAGGTCCGAAACTTATAGAAAATTTGGATAGGTTCTCGACGACGAATACGGTTAATTTGATTGATTACTAGGCGACAGAATTCGAGATATCTAAGCCGTTTGATCCGTGGATAGCTTGAACGAATATCTTCATGCTGAATGAAGCCTTCCAAGAACCATAATCTGTCTAACCAAGAGTGATCTTGCCTAATGTTACTTGCACTCAAGGAGGATAAGTGTTTGCGGTAAGTTGAGAGCGTCTCATTAATGAAACCAATGTCATAGAAGTACATCATTCGAATCCACAACTCGTAATCTACGATCTCTCGCAGGCGAGTATTAAACATCCCAATATGCTCGAGGAAAGCTTTTCGAAGCATTACGTTGGATGGTCCGCCGATCCAGTTTCCTTTAAAACCATCAGCTAACCAGGTTTTAAAAAGCTCTCTGCCATTGTTTACTTCACTCAAATACTGAAACTGGGTGTTAAGTTTTTGATATCGCTCTTTCCAGACTATAGCTGTGGGATCTATTGGATTTTCTAACAAAACGTCATATTGAGCAAACACCAATCCAATTTGCTGATAAAGTCCAAAGAGTCTAACCATCTTCTCTACACAGGTAGGATAGAGCACATCATCCTGATGAAGAAATTTGATTAGAGAACCTTTCGCAAGCTTTATGCAACGATTCCAATTATTTATTGGTCCTAGATTTTTTTTATTGACTTCAATTCTAATCCTAGGATCTCGATATGATCGGATGATCTCCAATGTGTTATCGGTAGAGGCATCATCAACTATCACGATTTCAAGTGGTTTGTAGGTCTGTGCTTGTGCAGAATCAATTGCTTCTCTGATCCATCTCGCACCATTGTAAGATGGTATACACACAGACACTAAAGAAGTCCACATTATCTATTACCGACCTATTTTAGCGTGTGCGATGGTTGATAATCTATTGGTTTGGATGTTCTAACTTTAGTGCTTTGAGTGTGTTCAAGTGCTTGAGCTTCATCCATGAATCGTTTTGCAAGCGCGCGCGCCACCATTATCATATAACTTCAAGAATTTTTTCATGAAGATCCTTAACAATAGATCTCCAATCATATTTTTTTACAACCCGTTCTCGTGCATTCTTACCAATTTTTTCTCTCAAGTCGTTATCTAGAATCAAGTTAACAATTTGACGTGCAAATTCATTCATATCATCTGTTAAAATGATGTTTTTGCCATTTTCGACAAGGATGCCTTCTGCCCCTAATCTTGTTGAGACAATAGGTTTTCCTAAAGCCATATACTCTAAAATCTTTAGACGTGTCCCTGAACCTGAGATGATGGGTGCAATAGCTATGTCTGCTGCTGCGATGTATTCACCAACATCTTTTACAAAACCGGTATACAAAACAGCTTTATGGCTATAAGATGGTGGGTTCATCCCAACGATAAGAAATTTACTATTTGGAACTTGCTGTAAAACATTTGGCAGAATTTTTTTAAATATTAATTGGAGAGCTTCTCTATTTGGTTTATAGTCTAATTTACCTAAGAAAATTATGATAGGTTCAGACTTTAAATTAAATAACCGTCTTATCTTGTAAGGCCCATTTTTGGGATGCAGTTTCTGTATATCTGCCCCATTAGGGATTACATGTATCTTTTCGTAGGGTATACCCAAGTAGTTTAAAACTTTCTTATCGAATAATGAGACCGTTAGTATACTATTCGAAAAATTAGCTATCACCTTTTCTAATACAAATGAAATCAACAGATGTTTAATATTTTTCATACGTAAGGCTCTCAGAATCTCCACGTTGTGCTCATCAAGAACTAATTTCTTACCATAGACCTTTTTCAAAATTGAAGCAGGTAATAAAGACCATAAATGTTCTGAAACGATAATATCTATTTGATTTTCCGATATGATTTTCTGACCAAATTTAAAAAGATAGTACATGATAAAAAATGGTTTAAAATAGCGTGGTTTTTTAAATTTCATAATATGTAAATCATTAATGTTAACTTGATTATTATCGTCTCCTGGAGAAATCAAAAATACCTTGTTGCCTAATAAGGCAAGGTTTCTTGCTATTTCAACAATTCTAACACCAACTCCAGAATCACAAGCTGCTTCAAAATAACTAAGAATCAAAATGTCTTTCATTGTTTTGCTCAGTGAAATTGCACTATTTTTAATGAGATTTATATAAGTGCACTTGCCCGTTTTGAGAGTTCATTAATGTTTTTTCTTAAGCCCACGCCAAAAATTTTTCTACCCCCCCTTTTTGTAATCGTTTTACACGTCGCGCTCGTTGTCATGTATGACGCACGTCATGTTTTTATACACTCGATTTCGCAATACAGATTATACTTGATTTCGTGATTACTTTGTCTAATCCAAGAAGTACTGGATTATCAAGGCGTAACTTTCTCTCTGTGAGTGCTAGTGTAGCAGCTGTGGGTACACTTGCATTAGGTTCAAAATTCTCCAACTCAATTTCTCCATTCATTCCTAATGTCTCTGCACAATCTGATTCGCAATCAAGAGGAATATCAAATATCTATTGTATAGGAAGTTTTCAGGGCGTTGTCAATGGGCATCATGATGGTTTAACTGGTTTATTTTCTCTAATGGGATCGAATGGGCTTCATCTTCTCAGATCATCGGAAACAGGATCAATCAATAGCCCTAATGGTCTCATAGGATCAGACGATGTCATACTTATCAAAAATAACTGTCAGTGGGGCGAGCGTGGAGGAACCAACACAGACCTCGTAAGAGAACTAATACACACAATCACTCAACACCCTGATGGATTCAATGGCGAAATGATTGTCGTAGATAACGGTCAAGAACGAGGCAGCTTCAACTGGAATAATGCCAACGCCGAAGAAACATCTCAATGTATACAAGACGTTGTAGACTCCTTCAACGATGAAAAAATTTCAACATTTCTCTGGGACACAATAAGAGGCAATCGAGTGCAAGAGTATGACCAAGGCAACATGAATGATGGATATATACATGAAGCTGCTGCTGAACCATTGACAGGAATGAGATTCAACTATCCCAAATTCCAAAGCTCATTTGGAACATACATCAGCTTGAAAAAAGGAGTCTGGGATCCAGTTTCACAGACTTACTCAAATGATCGATTGAAACTGATCAATTTTCCAGTTTTAAAATCTCACAGTGGTGCAGGAGTCACTGGTTGTATCAAACATTACATGGGATTTGTCTCACAATCAATTCAAGATAATCACAGCTTCATCTATAATGGTGGCTTAGCTGCAACAATGGCGAAAGTCAGATTCCCAATTCT
>MEZD01000039.1:0-14717 GCA_001775955.1 Candidatus Bathyarchaeota archaeon RBG_13_38_9
GATATCTGTAATAAATTTGGGAATAAAATCTATCCAAACATCATAGTCATGCATTTCTCCCAAAAGATCTTGGAAATGTTTCATAGTGGAGATATGTTCTTTTAATTTGTCATCATACTTTTGTGAAAATATTTCTATTGTGTAGCGAAGCCACTTTGCACGAATCCTCATCTTATGATGATTTTTAATATCATTTTCGTGGTAAATACAGTCTTCCATTACAAGAAAGTCCCCCAGTTTCTTCGATATGTACTGATGAGCTTTAACGTAGGTTAATTGAGTTTCAATTGATGTAGCGGTATCCGCCTTTTGTCTAATCTGTTGACAATAATTTCTGATATTTTCAATTGCATGTGAGTATCTGAATTGATCTAATTTATTGTTTATTTCTGGTTGCATGTTTGTTCTGAGTTCTATATGTTTGGATAAGAGGATCCTTATGCCAATCTCGATTTTTTCATCGCTTAGTCCGTCAATATATTTTTTCACAAAAGCTATTTGTACATCTGTGTCTCGGGCAGATCCAAGAGTTCTCGTAACTCCTTTGATCTCCTTTAACCATTTTTTATAACTTTTCTTAGGAAAACAATTTACAAAAAGAGGTAACGCTGCACGTATTCTACGTGATGCTACTCTCATCTTATGAATGTACTCTATATCATTACTTTTCCTAACACCTTCTATGTGGCTTTCAAGTGTTTTCAGAAGATTGGTTAGAGTCTCGGCTCCGAATAAACAGTAACCGAAATCCTCTTGGGGTGGACGATCAAGAGGAGTTGGTAAACTCATGCCAGATCCCTTTGTTCTCGATCAGCCAGTTTTGAGAATTCAGTACGGGCTCATTGCTATTTCGCATGACTCGTTCATATTTACCAGTTGGTAAAAGTCGCCTTGATTTCACATTGTCACGTAGATGGATGTTCAACATATTCTCCAACATTGATCGCCTGAGTCTACTATCCGGAACTGAGAAGAGAACTTCCACTCTTCGAGTCAGATTTCTAGGCATCATGTCTGCACTTCCAACCAGAATTTCCTCATTTCCACCGTTCGCAAAATAGTAAAGTCTTGCATGTTCAAGAAATCTCCCGACTATTGATATCACAGAAATATTTTCGCTTACATTCTTTATTCCTGGCCTTAAACAGCATAAGCCTCTAACATTGAGGTTGATCTTTACTCCAGCTATTGAGGCACGATATAGTGCTTGAATGATATCCTTGTCAATTAGACCGTTCAGTTTAAAGGCTAGATAGCCTTTACCGGTTTTTTTATAAATGGCTACTTCTCTTGTAATGCGTTTTAATATTTCACTTTTCAATAATTTTGGAGCCACAATTAGATATTTATAATCTTCTTCATAGGTGCCCCCACTTAATAGGTCGAAAAGGTTTGAAACTTCTATTCCTATTTTCGCATTTGAAGTAAGGTATGATATGTCGCCATAAATCCTTGTAGTGAAAGCGTTATAGTTACCTGATCCAATATTCGAAAAACGAGTTATTTTTTTATCCTTTTTTCTTTCTATGAGAAGAATTTTAGTATGTATTTTCAATTTTGGAAAATTATATATTACATTTACTCCAGCCGCTATTAATTTATGAGTCATATTGATGTTGTGTTCTTCATCGAATTTTGCTTTGAGTTCTATAAATGCTGTAACCTTTTTACCATTTCTTGCTGCATCAATTAAGATGTCCATTATTGGTGATTTTTTGTCTATTCTATAGAGAGTAACATAGATCGAAGTAACATGCGGATCTCTTGCTGCTTGCCGCATCAAGGTAAGAATTATTTCAAAACTGTCATATGGATAATAGAAGACATAATCTTTTTTTTCGATTGCTTTGAATAGATCCTTATCGGCCGATAATTCTTTAGGAATGTGTCTATGGAAAGCAGTATCTTTTAGGTCTGGTCTACTAATTTTTAATAATTGCCAAAAATCTACTAACCCTAGTGGACCATCAAGTTCATAGATGAGATAGCTTTGTAGACCGAATATATTTGCCAGAATCTCTCTCAGATTATCCGGCATCGAATCGTCAACTTCAAGTCTAATTGGGAAACCAATCTTTCTGGCTTGCAGACTTTTCTGCATAATTTTCAAGAAATCAGAGGTTTCATCTACTAGAACTTCTATCTCCGCGTCTCTTGTTAATCTAAAAGGATATGCTGCCAATATTTCCATTTCTGGAAGTAAAATGTCTAGGTTATTTATCAAAACATCTTCAAGGAGCACATACTCAATTTTCCGTTTTTTCTCATCTGTCTTTGAAGTATCAGATTCACTCGGGAGCGCCACAAATCTTGGTAGTCGATCGTTTGGCACCTCCACTAGAAAATATCGTTCCTGTAGAGTCTGATCCTTAACTACTACGAACAAGTTGATACGTAAGTTAGGAATAAACATGTGAGCAAAATCTTCATTCGGATTCTCAATAATTGGAATAATTTTTTTTTCAAAAAAATCTCTTAAATTTAATCTGTCCTTCTTATTGAGATCCTTTAATCGTTTTATGTGAATATTTTCACTCGTAAGGGTCGGTTTTATTTCATCACTCCAACATGAATAATGCTTGTTTAGAAGTGGAATTATTTCTCTCCTGGTTGCTTTAAGTTCATCAAAAGCACTCATTCCATCCGGTCTTCTGTCGACAGCACCCTTTTTAATTTTATTTTGCATACGCGATACTCTTGTCATGAAAAATTCGTCAATGTTGCTTCCACATATAGCAAGGAACTTTACTCTTTCCAATAACGGATGCGAAAGATCTCTGGCTTCCTCAAGAATTCTATAGTTGAATCTGATCCAGCTAACTTCTCGATTGATAAATAATTTAGGATTGTTCAGAGAAATCTGTTCTGTTTGTAATGATTTATCTTGGCGGTCTAATTCGACTAAATCTAAGTGGATCGCCAAAATATTTACAATCCTAGCCCACGCTATTCGATATTGATAGAATAGAATATACTTATTTTATCGCCTAATAAATCCAATTAAAAGAATTTATATTGTTAAATGGCATAGTGTACTATCGTCAACTTTATTTCTAGGGTATTTTCTTCTTGGAATAATAATTTATTAAATCTAATGTCGACCAAGGTTTACATTCTTCAACATTAAATCCAAGTAACTTCGCGTATTTATGTAGAGTATCAATACTATTAGCTTCTATCTCTAGAAATTCAGGAATGTAATCATATTCATCCAAATACTTGTCGAATTCGAATTTCACATCATTAAGTACATAACTTGTTCGAAGTTTACTCATTTTTGCATGCATGGAAAGCCCAAGAGATTCTAAAATATTTTTCGTCGATTCTAGATCTGATACAGTTACTTCATATTCTTTTGCAATTTTCGCTTTTTTGTTATCAATTAATTTTTTGAAAGTAAGAATAGATCTATCTTTTTCTTTTCTTAACCTTACTAGACTATTTGCTTTCTTGAAGGAATAGTCTTTAGAATCAAAGAATAATGTTTCAATCTCTTTTTGAGAAATTTTTTTTGCTCCAATAGAGATCAATCTGTTTTCTAATTCTTTTCTGTTAACTTCTAATATCTTTACTTCTATTTCATCCATGAGATAATGACCTATCTTTAGCGTTAATTTAGCTACCCAGTGCGTGCTAATAACGTCATGATGTTGTTTTTTTGTACCCAATATTTGATTTTGTCGTGAATTTGGTTTCTTATCTCTCTGAATTTCTGCATTTTCTCTTCATCTGTGCCTTCGAAAGTTGCTGGATCCTCAAATGGCCAGTGTAATCTCTCTGCTACTCCTGGAATCGTTGGGCAAACTTTTTCAGCCTTATCACAAACTGTAACTATTATGCCGAAATGCATTTTTCCCAAGTACTCATCTATACTTTTAGACCTTTGATTACTAAGATCATAGCCTAACTCTTCCATTACTTTTATTGTAAATGGATTGATTTCTTTAGGTTCAAATCCTGCACTGTAAACTTCAAATTTATTTCCAGCATATTTTCTCAAAAAAGCTTCTGCCATTTGACTTCGAGCTGAGTTACCTGTACATAGAAATAATACTTTTATTTTATTCATTAGAGAAACTCAAATCCTTACTTTCAACTTCACATTCAATGTTACTGATCCAATATCTTTCATTATCTTTTTCATATTCTTTTTTATTTGAATAATGATTTATTAATTCTAAAGTTGACCAAGCTATACATATTAACTAAATTTTATTTTAAAAAAGATAAAGAGTGGGGAGGGCCTGATTATTCAGTGCCCAATCATTAATGGCATCTGTCTGTTTTGTCTTCTTAGCAGCAAGATAGCTGCACCTATAGCAGAGATTGCTGCGAGCATTCCTACTAGTGGGAATTCTGGTATTGGTATGCCAGATTCTTCAAGGTAGAAGTTTTGTCCATCTGTCTGTCCGCCCCATGTTACTACAGCTGTTTTTGATTGTTCAATGTAGCCTGCTCCTGTTCCTGGTGGGATTAGAGCCATAGTGTTAAGGTATGTTTCTGGTTGAACGTATGCCCAATATATGCCGTCGTATGTGTATGAGCGGTATGTTGCTGATGCACCTTCAACAGTGCTAGTTAACCATGAGCCTGCCCTAAAGTCTCCCATATAGTTTCGTGTATATGCAAAGCCGGATATTCTTCCTAGTAGATCCATCTCAAAAACTACTGTTGATATTCCTTTGCATGGTGGTGTTGCTGTGACTGTTGATAGTTGCACGTATCTTCCGGGATATTCCGGATGCCAAACATATGCTACTATTGTATATGTTCCTGGAGGTATACCGTAACTTCTCTTATGGCCAGAGTATTTTTCTCCATTACCATATTCGGTAGGAGCTCCCTTTGGTGATCCATAGAATGGGAAGTAGTATCCGAAACGTTTCTTGTACCAGTTTGATAAAGCAGTGTCCATAGCACTTTCAGGGTCACCTGGATTAAGCCATGTTCCCAAGTTTGGTCCTACTAGCTGGTTTTCTGGGGATGTAAATTCGCCGAAACCGAATAGTTGGAAGACCCAAGTTTGTACACCTTGAGGTTGTGCTGGGTTGAGTGCTCCTGGGTATGGCCATTGGCTGACTGTATTTGTTGATGCTTGTGGTACTCCAGTAATGTTTGCTGCTATGATGTTTCCATCTGGATCATAGCCTTCAATTCTGAATTGGTAGCTCCAAACATCGTCTGGTAATGGTGCTGGAATAAGTTCGGTCTTAAAGTCTATTACAACCCTTATCTCGGAGCCTACTAGTAGATAAATTGGAATATCACCTGTAGAGGTTCCTTTCTGAGCCCAAACTTCTACATCTTGCGTTTGAATGTATCCTACCGTGTATGCTAGCAATTTGTATGTTCCAGTGGGCAATCCTAAAGGTGGGTTCTTATCTCTTAAATAGTCTGATATGGCGTATTCGAGGCCTGTTAATCCGCTAAACTTGATAAAGTCTGTGCCTTCCTTCTGGCGTTTCCTGTCGTAGTATCCTCCTGCAACCCAGTTTTCCTTCTCGTCAAATACGTATATTCGCAGTTGTGCTGGTGGATGTACCCAGTCAACTGGTTGTGATGGATCCTGACAATCTCTGGAATATACGGTTGCGTCGATGGAGGATCCCTTAACCAGATGGAAGCTCAGAGATCCGTTGGTGCAGTATTGCACTGTGTGTTGTGGAAATTCTTGTTGAACATATCCTGGATAGTATGCTTTTATTGTGTAAGTGCCTTCTGGCATTCCATGTGGAGGTTCCTTCCATTTCTTTGGTGAAGGTCCAACTCCGATCAGTAGCAAGCTTGCTGCTGATGATGTTGGAGCTGATTTAAAGTCTGTAAAGTTAAACGCTTGAACTACACCGTTAGCATCAACTGCTTCAAAGATTAGACCTCCTGATGATGTCGGTGGAACTTCTGCTGACGGTAGTTCTTGGCCGTGCCAGTGTACTGTAGCGTTGATTACTCCTCCTTTAAAGAGGTCCATCTCAATGGTTGATTGTCCTGGAAACTCTACTCCAGGACAGCTTATCTGATATTCTTTGACCTGTACGTAGCCGAAGACCCAAGCTTTAATGCGATAGTCTCCTGGTATGAGTCCGCATGTGAAGTGTGCGTTTGCGTCGGGAACATGTCCGTCCCATCCAACCTTGATTCCAGAGTAGCATACTGGGTTTCCGAAGAATGCTGTGAATGCTGGTATCTGTTGAGCGTTTGCTTGAGTTACGTCGAAGAAACCGTCAATCCAAGTTATCCTTGTATCTTCAGCATCATAGATTTCGATATAGTAGTATGCATATGGGTATCCTGGCAGAGGCTCTGCATTGGGAGGATAAAGTGTAGCGAACTTCTTTCCAACTTCACCTAACGGCGTAGTAGGAGTCCCAAATGTTGTGTAGTCTGGCCAATCTACAGGACCTGTTGGACATTTAGAGAATATTGTTAGGTTGAATTTGCATGTTGGATTTAGATAGATGTCGATGCCGTGTAGTGATTGTCCTCTTTTTAATGTTATTTGGGTTGGTAGAGTTCGTGGTACGAAGCCTGCAGCACATGCTGTTAATGTGTAGACTCCTGGTGCCAGTCCTTCAATTTCATAGTAGCCTTCAGCGGTAGCGTTGAACCATCCCCAACCGCATACAGGTCTAGCTGTAGGCTGATTTGTTACCGGGTCAAGAGCTGTCCCATTTGCGAAAACATATCCTGGAGAATATACCCCCTCACCGTAATAATTTCCATAATAGTAGCTTGAGTGCCCAGCATATCTAACTCTGCCAGTGATATAGCCTGGATCAACCTCGCCCTTCACAACAAGCTGCGGATAATTCTCAGGAGGAAAACTTCTCCAGTTCTCATACAGTCCACCATTGACAAGTTCACTTGTATAGAAGACTTTGAAGAAGTATTTACCAGCACATGATGGCGCTTTCATATCGAAAGCGACTATTTCATACATGCCCCACCGCCAGTCAGGTTTCTTCCATGGTTGTCGATCCTTGAAAGGATCCTCGTCAGCGGGATACAGGTAGTTAGCTGATTTTCCAGTGGTAGGATCCGTCACATTTGCTGCTGTTATAGCGATATAATTCCAGCCTGGTGCCAGTGGATGGTCCTTATCCAGTATGCCAGTCTTGATGAAATGATAGTCTGACGTTATACTTGTTACCACTTTCCATTTTGACGGGGTATCTGCCACGGGTGTGAATTCTGGAGGTATAGCAATATATAGCCATCTTGCTCTTGCATCGTAGTCCTCAAAAGTAATGTCTAGTCCGGGTTGTAATGGATTAGATAGATTGGCTGGTTTTGAGATGTTGATGTAGAAGTATAGTGGGCCAATTGTGTCAGTAAGGATTGAACCATTTGGTGAGTAGTAGTTTGCTTGAACATCTAAAGGCTGGTATAATAGTCCTGGGCTTACATATGCGATGCTTGCTGTTTCATAATTGTTAGTTGTAGCGTAGGGGTCTAAAACATGTCCACCACGAGATCCATCATCAACTGTATTCCAGATAGTATTGACTCCATTGCCTCTGGGTGGTGCTGGGCCGTTGGGACTTTGAAAACCTAGAGTGTAGTGTGCTGAAACAACCTGTACTGTACCTGAAATTAAAAGCGCAGCAAGGAACAGTCCTACTGCAAATTTAGTTAGTGTCCTGCTATTCAATTGATTCACCGATTTTTAGATCTAATGGTAAACAGAATTTCCTAAAAAGTGTTGGTAATATAAATCATATAGATCATTGCATCTATTATTATGATTAAAGTGGGCTCTTAAGAGTGATATTTTACTTAACATGTAAACATCAACTAGATTCAACTATCGATATGTAACGCTGTACATATCGTTTCTAATATAAATTTTTGTTTTAATGCTAATAAAAAAAGGATTAATTTTACTAGTATACGCTTAGATGAAACTGTGCAAGCGCTAAAACATTCTTACGTCCGAAACTTTGACAATATGGGAAATTCTGGATTACAAAATTTATGAGATTAACAAAATTAGATTATATGCTAAATATGCGAAGATAGCAGCTAAAGGTAAAGACAATATCCATCCAGCAACAATTCCTCTCGTTGTTCCCCATTTTACTGCTTTTCGTCTATGAGCTAATCCAACCCCCATAATAGCTCCTCCAGCAGCATGTGTAGAACTAACTGGCAGACCTGTCAAGGCTGCGGTGCCTAAAATCAGTGCACTTCCTGTTTCTGCAGCAAATCCTTGATAAGGTCGAAGTTTTGTAATTTTAGTTGCCATTGTTTTAACTATCCTCCATCCGCCTAGAAATGTACCTAAAGATAATGTCGAATAGGACGCAATCATAACCCAAAGAGGAACTGTAAATTCAGATAGATACCCATAGTAGACCAGGAGGATTGTTGCGATCCCCATAATTTTCTGCGCATCATTTGTACCATCAGTCATAGAGAAGCAAAATGCTGATACTAACTGTAATTTTCTAAAACGTTTGTTTGCTACAGTAGCAGTAAATCGTTTGAATATGAACAGTATGAAAAGTGTTAGGGAGAATACAAAGATTAGAGCAATTGGCGGCACCATAACCATTGGAATAATTACTTTTGAGAATATCCCAAATACATTAATAGCTTCAATACCTGCAGCTGCAAAACCTGCACCAACTAATCCACCTACCAAAACATGAGTCTCTGATATTGGTAATGAGAAAATCCACGAAGCAATAACATCAAAAATTAATGCACCAACTAATGCCGCTATTATCACTTCGCCTGAAGCAATCTCCGGGGCAATTATCCCCGTTCCTATCGTAAAAGCTACGGCAGTACCGAAAGACATGCCAACAAAATTAGCTACAGTCGCCATACCTACTGCTTGAATAGGTTTTAGTGTTCTTGTTCCGATAATTGTTGAGATCGCGTAGGCAGCATCCGTAAAACCAGTCCAAAAAGATAACATGAACGTCAGAATCATAGCCACAATGAGAATTGGCGCGATGAACATAGGTTCACACTACGAGTTCTTTATAACAATGTCTTGAATTATCAGACACACGTCATCGATTAAATCCGTAATACGTTCTAAAAATTCATAAATTTCTTTCATAATTATGATTTTTCGAAAATCATTTTCTTGAAATAACTTTCCAAAGGAATCGTCACGTAGATCATCGGCTTCCTCTTCCATTAGATGGACTCTAAGGAATATTTCACCAATTTCTTTCTCTTTTAATTTTGATATTTTTCCAAGAGCCGAATCTACTTCTCTTATTTGCTTAATAATTATTTCAGCAAATTTTTGGATCGAGTCGTCTAAATTCTTTAACTTAAACAGGTGAATCCAGTTGGTGACAGAGTCGATATGATCCAATATATCGTCATACGTCGTACATAATCTTGAGATATCTTCGTGGTCTATTGGTGTAATGAATGATCGATGTAATTTCTGGATTATTTTGCGAACAACTTCATCAGACTGATGCTCTAGCTCTTTCACGTTCTTGGCTCTTTCATCTAGTTTATCCGGTCTATAGTCCTTAATAATATCTCTGAAGAGTATAGCGCCTGTTAGAACTAATTGAGACTGCTCCTCGATAAGATTGAAGAAGATCTTATCTTGAGGAATTATCCACTCTTTGAATCCCATAATTCTACTGTCATAACAAAGCAAACAAATTAAAACTTTCTGGAGATAATAAGCGTGCGCTATTGAACGTTGATTAAGAATGCGCTTGTTATTTTATCGCCAACCGCTTATCGGTTTTCCCGTGATCATGTATATTACTGAGCTAGATAGGTCAACCGCATGATCCGCGATACGCTCTAGGTGTCTCACAGTCAAAATGTCTGCTATCAGCTGTTCCATACTCTGTGGGGGATTCTCCGCAGAATATTTAAGGTGATTAAGATATATCTCATCAATCTCTTTATCATCTTCACCAACTTTCTCAGCAAGCTGAATGTTTTTTGTTCTATATGCTTTGATACTGGACTTGATCATGCTCATGGTTCTCTCACCCATTTCAGCGATAACATCGCGACCGTATTCAACTCGCATGCGCGTACCATTGAACTTCTTGAGGATAGTGGATATATCATAAGCATATCTACCGAATCTTGATAGGTCATATGAGATCTCAATACTAGCTTTTATCAACCGTAAGTCAGTCGCAACAGGCTGATATCTTGCTATCAACTCTATGGCCTTATCACCAACTTGAGTATGTAGGTTAAATAGTGTATCAGACCATTGTCTGACTTGTATGAATACATCCCCTCCTTCAAGATATGCTTGTATTGATGCTGATACAGTATCAGTAGCTAACTTGCACATGTCATCCAACAAATCCGCAAGGTCATTCAAACCACTATCTAATAATCTCTTTTCAGACATAATGAATCGCTCATCCAAATCGTCCTGTTATGAAATCTTCTGTTAATTTATTACTAGGATTCTTGAATACTTGTTCAGCTTCACCATATTCCATTAACTCTCCAAGATATAGGAAAGCAGTATAATCTGACACTCTTGCCGCCTGCTGCATGTTATGTGTTACAACTATAACTGTATAGTTTTTCTTTAATTGGACCATGAGAGACTCTATCTTGGCCGTGGCAGCAGGGTCCAAAGCCGAACATGGCTCATCAAGAAGTATAACCTCTGGCTGTACGGACAGTGTTCTTGCGATGCATAGACGTTGCTGCTGTCCGCCTGAAAGGCTGAGAGCTGAATCTCTTAATCTATCCTTGACCTCAGCCCATAATGCTGCATCTTTGAGACTTTTCTCAACAATTGTGTCCAGTTTTTTACCGTGAGCCATTCCATGCATTTTTGGTCCATATGCAACATTATCATATATTGACTTTGGAAATGGATTTGGCTTCTGAAACACCATTCCTACTCTCTTTCTGAGCTCGACAACATCAACTTTTTTATCAAAAATATTCATACCATTAAGGATAACTTCGCCTTCTATATGACATTCAGGAATCAAGTCATTTAATCTGTTAAAGGTTCTTATGAGTGTTGACTTACCACACCCTGAAGGACCCATTATCGCTGTCACAAAATTTGACTTTATTGACATGTTGAGGTTCTTCAAAACTACCGCAGATCCAAAACGAAGGTTTAGATTGCGGGTCTCGATTCTTGTCTGATTGCTCATATTTCAATCACTCTTTTTCATAATCTTTTCTTATCCGAATCTGACTCGGTGTTTCTTTATGTAATAATTCCTTAATAACGAGGCGAAGACGTTAATCACAAGAAATATTCCAAGGAGAACTAATGCTGCACCATAAGCCCTGTTGTATGCTTCAGAGGTGTGTCCTTGAGTTGCAATCATGTATAGATAGACCGGCAAAGATGCTACAGGTTCGAATATTGATCTAGGGAGAAAAGATTCAAGACCCGAACCTGCAGTGAGAAGCACCACAGCTGTCTCACCGATTGCTTTTCCAAGTCCCAGAAGAAGCCCAGTTACAATCCCTGGAGCTGCGGCCTTAGCAACAACTTCTTTTATTGTCTGCCATTTACTCGCACCGAGAGCAAGTGAAGCCTCCCTGTAGCTGAACGGTACTGCTCTAATTGCTTCTTCCGAAGCCCTAACAGTCCATGGCAGTATCATGAATCCTAGTGCTAACCCTCCTGAAAAAAGAGATATTTGAAAATGCATATAATAAACAAGGAATGCTAGACCGAAAAGTCCTATCACTATAGATGGAACTCCTGCAAGCGACTCCACAAAAAATCTTAAGATTTTTGTGATAATATTTACTGGTGCATATTCTGATAGATAAATTCCAGCGAGAATGCCAATAGGACCTGCAAAGACCATACACACACCAGTAAGATATAGAGTTCCTATTATCTGTGGATATATCCCTCCATATTCAAATCGATAGGGAGCAGTTGTTAAGAACTCAACTGTTAACATTCCCATTCCTTTTATGGCTATGAAAAACATGATGGCGATTAAAACAAGAATAGAGAAACTCGCAGTAAAGTAAAGAAATATCTTTACATATTTCTCTTTTACCTGCTCGTTTACCATCTTTTACGAATCTCCTCTTTTATGATCAAGCGAGAGATCAAGTTTAGTACAGATACCACTGCAAAGAGAACAATCCCTAAGGCAAAAAGCGAGTATTGATGCATTGATCCCCAGATTGCATATGATATCTCAATAACAATTGTTGAAGTTAACACTCTAACTTGATCTAAAATTGATTGTGGAATCCAAGGGATATTCGGATTTCCTATAACCATAAGAACAGCCATCGTCTCACCGATAGCGTTTCCCATTCCAAGGACTATCGATGCAAAAATTCCTGATTTAGCATTGGGTATTATCAGAGCTTTCGTTGTTTGCCAGGTGGTTGATCCGAGGGCTATTGAACCTTCTCTAAAGGAGTTTGGTACCGCTCTCATAGCATCTTCAGATATACTAATGATGTGAGGTAAAGTCATGATTGACAGGATTATCCATCCTGCCAGTATTGATTCTCCCAATCCCCCGATGTTATATCTTATTAATGGGACTAGCACAACTAACCCGAAGAATCCAAGAACAATTGAGGGTATTCCTACTAACATTTCTACGGAAGATTTTATGATGCTCCTAATTGGATCACGGGAATATTCAGAAAGAAAAATCGCACATGGTATACCTATTATGATCGCGATACCTAATGCACCTAGGCCTATAATAAAAGTGCTTACTACAGTCGGTATAATCCCAAACTTTTCTCCAGATGGCCACCATTCCATTCCAAAGAGAAAATCGAAATTTAATGCTCTGATACCTTCAGCAAACATGAATATTATAATTAACATTACTATTATGATTGATGCTGATGCGGCGAGAAAGAGCCCTTTTTCAATAATTGCTTCTCTTATTTGCCTTTTCACATCGAACCACAGTGAATATTCTATTTCTAAAAAAAAAAATGGGAGAAGATTATTTTTATTCCTTTATCAACGGCATATTTTACTTTACAGTGATAAATCCACCATCTTCCACTACTTTTTGACCTTTGTCGGTTAAAGCAAATTCTATGAATACCTTCTCAAGTCCTTCTGACTCACCTTTGGTGATCAAGTATAGGTTTCGATTTATTGGATAGGTTCCTGATTTCACGTTAGCTAATGTCGGTTGAACGCCATCAATAGTCAGAGCTTTTACTGTCTGATCAACATATCCTAATGAAATGTATGCAAAACCGGCTTCGTTACCTGCCACTGAAGCTCTCATTTCACCGTTGGATGGCTTAACCGATGCTTCTCCAATAATCTTGCTGACTGCTTGTGGTATTAATACCAATTCTTCAAATGAACCTCTTGTTCCTGAACCTTCTTCTCTAGTGTAAACGTTTATTTTCATATCTGGGCCACCGAGCTGTTTGAAGTTGGTTATCTGTCCTGAATAGATTTTTGCTATGTCCTCCATTGAAATGTCAGTTATTGCGTTACTCGGATGCACGATTATTACAATGCTATCTTTGGCCACTGCCACAGGCACTATGTCTGGGTAATTACCTATCTCAATGCTTGCGACATCTCTTGATGCGGCGCCAACATCAATCTCACCTACGCCAGCAGCTCTAACTCCATGACCTGAGCCCCCACCCGAAACAGATATCCTCAAGTCAGGATTAGCTTCCATAAGTATTCTGGCCCATTCCTGATTCAACGGTAAAACAGTAGTTGAACCTGCAACAGTTAAACTACCAGAAAGACCAGTCGGCACATTGCTTGCCGGACTAGTTGGTGTTGTAGAAGTTGTAGGACTTGTAGTTGTCGTGGGTGTTTCTGTTGGCGTAGGTTTGCCTGTTTGAGTTTCTGTAGGCGCCATAGTCGGAGTTGTTTTCTGTGTTGTTGTCGGACCTGTTGGCGTATTATCCATATTGGTGTAGTAGTATGCTCCTGCAACGATTATCACTAGAATGACAATTGCTACTATTGCCATTTGTTGATTCTTCTTTTCCATCTTCATTTAACATCACAAATCGCCTTACTCAAAACCACGCAGATATAGTCAACGTAAATGATCTATTTAGTAAATATATGAACTATATAGTCCACATAATATTCATTGATATATAAGACAAATACATAGGCGATACAATCATCATAGATCATCATACATTCACTTATGACATGTGTAAACAGGTGAACGACAATAAGTGATAATGAAAAACAGGGAGAAGTAAGAAGAATCCAAGTTACAGGAAGAGGATCATACATCATCTCTCTTCCAAAACATTGGGTTAAAGAAAAAAACCTTGACCGTGGAGATCAAATCGTCTTTTCAATTGAAGAAGACGGTTCATTAAGAGTAACTCCACGTACAAAAATTAAGAAAAAAAAACCCAACGAGATAACAATCTCCGTATCAGAAAACCAAAATCTTGAATCCCTAACAAGAAAAATGATAGCCCTATACTTAATGGATTTCAACTTCATAAAAATAAAAACAAGCAAAGAAAGATTTGGATCCGAACAAACAGATAATATCAGAGATTTTGTCAGAAGCAAACTTGTCGGAACAGAAGTCGTAACCGAATCTCCCAATGAGATTGCACTACAAGTACTCTTAAGCTATCCAGAATTATCTGTCGAGAATGCTCTTAGAAGAATGGTGATAATAACTTTATCCATGGTTAAAGATGCAACTACGGCATTCATTAAAATAGATAAGGAACTAGCTCAAGAAATCATGAAGATGGATGATGAAGTAGATCGATTCGGCTTCTAT
>MEZD01000039.1:14904-17255 GCA_001775955.1 Candidatus Bathyarchaeota archaeon RBG_13_38_9
TCTAAGTCGAGTCGGAGAATATGGAAGCGATATTGCCGAAGTTGTCTTGAATTTAACCGTTGTAAAACAATCTGAAATCAACAATAACTAAATGTCCATCAGATCATTTCAAGTTCTTTGTCTTGTTCTTCCGGAACATCTGGAAGAACTTCTTGACTTCTTGCCTCAACAACCAGACTTGCCTGTTCCAGTATTGCACTGGCTTCTTCGGTCAAATTTGAAGTTTCATTAGTTTCTGATACTATTTGTCCTGTTATCTGAACCATATCCTCAAGCTCAGATGCAATCTTTCCCATGTAAGAAGAAAACGATGGAAGGATACAGGAAAGCCTGTCCTTTACATCTCTAAGCAAATTAATAGGAATTGACATTGATGTGGCTAAATCTGAAAATATCCAAACAGTTTCAAGTCGAAGAATAACTTGCTCGATAGCAAGCTTACAGTAAACAACAATTTTAACAATCTTCTTTACTTGATCACATTCTTCAGCATAGATTGACGCCCTATCACTATCATTCTTATTTTTTGCATAGACACATTTGTCAAAACATTCTTCATGACGCCTGTTAAGTCTGAAAACTATTTTCTCAAGCTTTTCTTGCTGAATTTTCAGGTAGTAGATTGAATATATTACTCTCTTTCGGAAAGATTTTGATTTACCCATCTTTTCTTTAATTTGGGAGATTAGGTTACTATTCACTTCTACGTCCCAGTTTCGTAGTATGTCGTCGAGCAAGTGGTCTCATGCAAGAAACGGAATTTGCAGGTTTAAAGCTCATTAGCCAAGAAATTGTTGTAAAAACTCAAGAATAACCAAAAAAAAGAGGTTAGGCAGGGATTTTTGGAATAGATTTTCTCCCCGCCTCAAGCATTTCAGGTGTTGCAGCGAAGTTCTTAAGCATTTTAGCTTTGTATTCGTCGTACACTTGTAGGTCAAGCAATCCATGACCGCTATAATTGAATAGTATCGACTTTTCTTCTCCTGATTTCTTGCATTCAAGGGCTACGTCTATGACCGCTTTGATTACGTGTGCTGTTTCAGGTGCTGCTATGAATCCTTCAGTCTTAGCGAAGGTTTCAGCTGCCTCCATGACCTCGTTCTGGCCGTAGGCCCGGCTTTCCATTAAACCTTTGTTGATTAGGAAGCTTAGACTTGGTGCTTTTCCGTGATATCTTAAACCTGCCGCATGTATTGGTGGACATTGGTATGTGTGTCCAACGGAATACATCTTTGCTAGAAATGTGAGTTCAGCTGTGTCACCGAAATCGTATTGATAGACACCTTTCGTTGTAGAAGGCACAGCCAGAGGTTCAGCTGCAATGAATCTGGTCTCTTTTTTGCCTTTCAGTTTGTCATGCATGAATGGATACGCTATTCCAGCATAATTGCTTCCACCGCCAATACAACCCATCACAATATCTGGATAAACATCCATAATCTCCATCTGTTTCTTGGATTCTAATCCGATGATACTCTGATGTGTGAGTACGAAATCGAGTACGCTTCCCAGAGAGTATTTTGCTTTCTCATCTTTCATGGCAGCCTCAACGGCTTCACTAATTGCTATACCCAGACTTCCAGGATGGTTTGGATCGTCCTTGAGCATTTTCTTGCCACATTCAGTCTGGTCGCTTGGAGATGGAAAGACTTCAGCTCCGTATGCTTCCATTATTGTCTTACGGCCCGGCTTGGTCAGGTAGCTGCTTCTCGTCATGTAGACGGTCAAGTCCAAATCAAAGAGGGCACACGCTAGAGCCAGAGCTGAGCCCCATTGTCCAGCACCAGTCTCGGTTGTAAGCTTCTCCACTCCCTCCTTCTTTGTATAGTAAGCTTGGGGTATGGCAGTATTTGGTTTGTGACTTCCAGATGGATTAACATCTTCTCGTTTGAAAAAGATCTTGGCCGGTGTTCCAAGATGTTTCTCAAGTCTTGTTGCTCGTTGAAGTGGAGTGGGCCTTCCAATTCTTATGTAGGTCTCAAGAACCTCATCTGGAATTGGGATCTCAGAATCTTTTGAAACAGCTTGCATTATACACTCTTTTGCGAATAATGCTAGCAAAGGCTCTGGGGAGAGAGGTTTCAAAGTTTTAGGATCAAGAGGGGGTGGATAGCCTTCAGGGAGGTTAGGTAGGATGTTATACCATTTCTTTGGCATTTCATCTACTGATAAGTCTACTTTGATTGCTTTTGTCGCCATATTAGTTTACCACTTTACCTTTTGTCTCCTATACGCCTTCTAGGAAATATTTTAATCTTACGTGTACATAATGGTACATGATTTAATTTTGTGGAATAACATCGCAAAACACCTCCGAGGACATCCAGAAAGAATCGCCGTAGCCAAACTCC
>MEZD01000039.1:17269-31404 GCA_001775955.1 Candidatus Bathyarchaeota archaeon RBG_13_38_9
CTATCCATCAGAGACGGCCGAATCTACTGCAACCAGATAGAAGTTCCAACAATTAGAATAGCACAAGCAGCAGGAGTAGACAGAAGAACAGTAACCAAAACTATACAAACCATATCTCAAAACAACGAACTCAAAGAAATTTTCATGAACCTCAGGTCAGCAGGTTTATCCTTACGAGAGATAGCGAAGCACCTCAACTTTGGAGTACTAGAGATAACCCCTGACAACCCACGCGCAGTAGGTATTCTAGCAAAAGCCTCCACAATGATCTCACAAGAGAACCTAAGCATAAGACAAGCCATTGTAGATGACCCCGAACTATCTCCCGAACCTAAATTAACAATAATAACAGAATCACAACTTCCAGGAGACATTATCCAAAAACTGATTGAAGTCCCTGGAATAGCCAAAGTATCAATATATTAGTATTAGCAGGACCAATCGCAGCCGTATCAAGTGTTTTCATCATCAAAAAACGTAGAAAATGAAACGATCCAGCCATCGAAATAACGCTTTTACTGTTCGGATCCCCCTATTTTTGGTACATCAACTGCATTTAAAGGAGAGAAATTGCAGACAAGATTTTTGGATTTAGCGCAGTAATCCATAATCAAATAATCGAGAGACTAGAGGAGTCAATATTTTCAGAGTCACATCACGTTTTCGATACAATATGAAGGCAACTGGAATTATCAGTATTAATAATATCAAAATCCAAGAACTCGAAAAGAAGATCGATAGTTTATCAACAGGAAGCATTTCCCCTCCCACAGGTGCTGGAGGCGGTGTGGTCGGCGCAGGATCTCCACTCTGAGTTGGACCTGGTTTAAGAGTTAAGGCTTGAGGGCGCATAGCTTTCAAAGCAATCAACTTTCATAACGTGATTTTTTATAGAATATAAAGCATTGCTTCTCGAAACATAAATTCTAGGCATATCTGAAATCCAGAAGGCTGAAAGAATAAGCAAGATAATTCAAGATAGGAAACTCATTTTTTTTAATTCAGTTGAAGTTTGTTTTTTGGATCATAGATGATCATTATTAAGTAAGTCGAAAATACAGTCTAATGAAGAAGGACTGAGATTCTATGGCACCCAAAATTCTGGGATCACTAATTCTACTATTTTTTACAATCACTCTAGTGCCTCTAACAACAGCATCTCCATTTATCATCAAAATGGAAATGAAGGGAATAGTCGTCAACACATTATCTAGAGGCGATAATACACCCATTCTCTCTTCTCTCGAGTTATATGTTGCCAGTCCAAACGATGATGCACAGGCATATCCATATTCAACAATATCTGGCATTTTAACTGTGAACGATAAAGAATACGAGGTTGATGGAATAGCTTACGCACATAGCCATCATAGGCTATCTATAATGGACCTATTTCGAGGGTATCCATTCTATAAATTTAAAATAAGTGCTACAGCAACAGACGACGATAACAAAATCTATCCAATTAGCATAATGGGCATATGTAATGTATCTGAAGTTTCCTTTCACGGAACTTTTGGAAGATCCATAATAAGCATGGATGGAACAATCTATGACTACTCTTCAGGTCAACTAGCTCCTCTTTGGAACTAAATGAGAGAGCCTTGATTGGAGATCAAGTGCTGGGACAATTTTTAGAAAAGGTTTGAAATCACTGTCTTGTTCTTCTGATCGCTATTGAGATTACTGCTCCAATTAGAGCAACTAAAGCAAGATAGGGAGTTAATATTGCTAGTTTGTTAGCTGGAGTAATTATGCCTCCGACAGGGGCGTGTGCTCCCATGGATAATATTCCCCATAGCTCTTTATTGGTCTTAAATGCCCCATCATATCCTATTCCTGGAGGCCAAACATTATCGACTTCCTCAGGTGGGCCGGTTCTGGATGCGTCGTAAGGTATACTGGCCAATTGCTTCCAGAATGGGGAGCAGAAGTCTATGGAGACGCCGGGATCTACATTGATGTAGCTAAGAGGGATGCAAAACTCGTATATTTTGTGATCGTTAGGACTATTTGGACTACTTTCAAAACCAATAGCAGCATCGAAATCTTCACTTGACTTTGTTGCGCTATCGCTTGTGCCAAAGATTGATGTTTTTATCAGCGAATCAAAATCGAACACTAACAGACACTCGTCCATTGTGTCTTGAGTGGTGTCCTCAATGGCATCTACTAGAACATAGAGGTTGGAACCATCGTTCATGAAATATGCAAACGCATCTATCGGAAAGTCTGGTTCCGTCATTACAATTTGTAGATTAGACCATTCGCCGGCCGTAAATTTTCCATCTATTGTGGGGGGGCTATTCGTCCATTGGCTGTTTATCTCAGGTTTTTGCGAATAAGCAAATGAAACTATAACCGTTGCTGTCGATACAAGTAATAGTGCTATGATACCCAGGGAAAGGATTTTTCCAATCATTGCCATCAGCTAATAATTTACAGCTATTACTGACCTTTACCTAATAAAACCTATGTAAGCTTTGAAAAAGATACAGACAATAAAAAGATCTATCTCTTAATATAACTCTCAAAATATTAATCACCAATTCCAGTGCTTCAAATGTATAAAATCGAATTATATTATGATCGCGATGCAACATACTCGACTGATCTTCAACAGATATCGGATATTATAGAGAAATTGAAACAGACTTGGCAAATAGAACATAATACATTTGAAGCTCAAAATATTTCCGCTGAAGAATCTCAACAAATTGAAACATCTATCAGATCAATCCCGCCACAAGTTAGAGGAAGAATTGTTACCTCGGGAAATCACATTCTTCCACTTTCCAAAAAAAAGAAACTCAATCTAAAAAACACTCCAATCATTATTTTAAAAAAGAAGGAGATATCTATAGCAGTATTTCCTCACTTGCTCGGTACAAACTATGGAAAACCTCTAGAGTCACTTTCTAGGATCTTGAAGGTTGGACCAGACGAATATCTTGAGGCCAAAGGCTTACTGGAGGATCCTATTGTGAAAATTCTTTCAGATTATCCTGAAGCTTTAGGAACAGGCACCTCATTTATGAATATAAATGTAGAGACTGATGCAGGAATTATTGATATTCTGCTCAAAGATGAGCAAGAAAATCACATAGTAGTAGAAGTTGAGACAAAAGCAAAAGATGCAGCAGTAGCACAAGTCTGCAGACTCGCAGCAGGCTATGCTAAATCAATCAATCTACCATTTAACAAAATACGAAAGGCCTTAGTATGCATCAACTACGAAGGACAATTGGAGGTAACATGTGAAGGATCAGATGTCGAACTTTATCAAATCAAACTAGTTAGAATTAAATGAAAAATTCTATTGGAGATAATGTTACTTTAGATGTTATTTTATCCCTATTAATTTCGGAAGATTCCCCACCATTCCAACACTTTTACCTCTCAAAATCAGAGCTCCTCTTACTCCCTCTATCGACTGTGCAACCCTTAATCCCTTTTTTACAGACTCGTTAAGATCTTCCCCTACAACAGCATTACAAACTGCCGTAGCAGCCGCATCCGCCAATGCAGCATCATAAGCTATTACTGTAGCAGCGTCAGCAGAACCGAAACTTTCCGCATGACCAACAGTGGCTGAGCTCGTTCCAATTCCTAGAGGGACGTCTTCTTGCAGAATTCTAAAACCAAGTTTGCCTGAAACTGGAACTCCTCCAGCATATATGGCAACATCTAATTTGACAGATCTTCTTACAGATACTTCACCACCGTCTTCAACAACTATTACCTTAGCTCCATGTTTCTCCATTTCCTCGGCCGCCAGATCGGCTATGGCTCCCGCAACAGCTGCCATGGGTCCTACCTTAGCTTTTTCAGCAGCGTCAGACATTCTGTTGACTATTTCTGGTGCACCTTGTTGAATCTTGATCGGTTCTAGTGTCCGGATGAATTCGGGATGAATAACCGAATACTTTTTCAAATCGTCTCGATTCTTTTCGATATTCTGAAATGCGGCTTCTGCAGCTTCAAAAAGATCGGTCTTTATTAAAATAGATGATTCTCCAATGGTCCTTTTTAGTTTAAATGTTTTCGGGATTTCGGATCCTCCTATTCAGATAGTTTTATGGCTCTTGTTGGGCAGGCGTCGACGCATGCTCCACAGTCTACACATTTGTTTTGATCGATTTCAACGGTTAGATCACTTTGAGCTGAGATAGCATCAACAGGACATACGGTTATGCAGTGTCCGCAATCTATGCATTTTTCTCTTAATATCTCTATGAAATGGCCTACGTGGACGTCTACACCCATTTGTTTGAATGCGGAGATTGTGCTTTCAGCTTTGTCATCTGGAACTTCTATGAGAACTTCTCCAGTACTCTCGTATACTTCAGCTCTCAAGATATTGATTGGGGCTTTAGTGCGTAAAATTACTGATGCTATTATCGGTTCAGAAGTTTTTTCCTTATCGAATCTTAGACGTGCTTTCATTTAATTTACTCTCCTAGCAATCTGCTTATTTGTTCACTAGTTACGATACCAAGAATTTTCTTTTCGGAGTCTACAACTGGTAGAGCGGATATATCGTGCTTTTTTAGTTTTCTTACACAAGAGTCAATTGGTTCCTCTGGTGAGGTGGTTACTACCTGGCGGGTCACTACGTTCGAAAGCTTTTCTTCTTTCTTGGCTACTGCTTTGGTGATATCGAATGAGGTCACTATCCCTTTCAAGATGCCACCATCGTCTACAACGACGACGTGATTAACGTTCTTTTCGATTATTCTTCGTGCCACGGTCTCGGTGTCTTCATCAATGTTACAGGTCACTGTTGGAATCATTACGTTTTGGGCAAAAATTGCTTCCTTAGTGATTTTCATTGACCTGCAAACTTCTGTCACTGAGAGTCTTTGAGTGGGAGATGCTATCAGAAATTTTCCATCATCTATCCATTTCTTCAGAGTTGATGCTACTTCTCTGGCAATCTTTAGACTTGAGAGAGGTTGAACGGGTATTTCTCTTTCTTTCAATTTCAATTTTCCTGATTTTAGTTCTGCGTAATCAGTCTCTTTGAGTGAAGGTCTACCCCTTCTAGGTATACCATAATCTAGAAGATTGGTTTTAATCTCCTCATCACTTATGCTCGTTTTCTTTGCTAGACCTTCATTAAGAATGGGTATTGGAATACCAAGTCCAACATACAGACTGGTTCCATAATTTGTATATGTTGCTCCTCTGAGAAATTTTGAATCCATTTGTTTGAGATCTCCTTGAACCATAATTGTCCCAAATTTGTTTGTTGGGTCGTGTTGTGTGCCATGACCTGTTACGTATCCGATTCCACCTCCGAGAAAGATCCTTGTGCCGACTCCTATGGTTTCGTAATCCGGATCATTAGTAAGTGGATTGAGCTCTCCTGCTCCAGAATAGGAGACATTACTATAATTTGGCAAAAGTTTGCCCATGTAAGTGTATATCACATCGTCTCTTCCATTTGTTGCAGCATTATACTTTTGATAGGCATTTCTGGGATTGCATAAAATGGCTTGATTAACATCTTGCAGAGTGAATGTTGTCTTTACTGATTTTCTGGGATAACAGTCGGTTCCATATGCGGTGGCGTCAAGTTCTATTTCTTTCCCTGCAACTAGATCCTCGATGACATGTCCACCACCATAGTCAAAGTTTCTTTCAGGATGCATTTTAGTAACTCCGAGATAAACGTCCACAGCAGCATTTCCATGATAAGCTTCGACACCATTCAAGTTTACATGTTCCATTTTTATTGGTGGATCAGCATGACCGAAATTTAGGAACAAGCCTGAGCTACACATTGCTCCAAAAGTTCCGGTGGTTACAATGTCTACATCTTTAGCGGCGACTTCTATCCCGTTGCTCTTCACAATTTCAGTCATCTCTTCTGCGGTGACAACATTTATTGTGCCTTTACTAATTTTCTCATTGATCTCTTCTATTGTCCGAATGTTTTTCAAGCTCGCCCATCCCATAATAGTTATAACAGTGTTATTTCATCATATTAATACTTTAATGGCATAAATATTCCTATAGGAATTACGAGAAAATTTGACTTAAGCACTACGTAATCAGTACAAAAACGTTTGTTCAATTAAAATATCTCAGAGACTTTCAATCAAACCCGATTCTCTTTTAATGCATTCTTAGATCTTGAACAATGATCTTTTCTTCTAATTCCATCGCTTGATCAAACGTGAGATTACGTCTTGCCTCAGGGTATATGAGAAGATTAGTCTCATAAGTAGGGTCCCGACCAACTTCACTGATCATCACTAGAACACTCCTATAGAATGTGATTTTCTCAAGCAAGATTGCCCTCAAAAGACGATCTATAGCCTTATCAGTATAGTCCATCTGAACGAATCTCTGCCAACCAAGCACAACCGATGCACCTTTAACAATGAAAGAGTCTGCAAGCTCAGCACTATAGAGCCCTGAACAACCCGCTAGAACTATAACAGTATTCGGAAACTCTCCATCCATAGATTGTACAAACTCAGGTCCTATGGAAAAATATACATTAGAACCATTGATCTCTCGAGCGGGCACTACAAGATCGGTTAGCTGTTCAACAACATATTTGTGTTCATTATAAGGCTCCCCAGTGAAGAGGTAGACGGGATATCCTGTAACCGGATGATCCAATGGCAGAAGAACTTCGGCAGGAGTGGATTGATGAACTCTGAATACAATTATCCTGTAACCCATCGATGGAAGTCTCCTATAAAGATCTAAAGTTACTTCGGAGCCTGTGAAGATTTCAGGTGTTAAACCAACAGCTTCAGACATTCTAATGAATTCTTCTGTAAAAGATGGATTGGGATAAGTAATTGAAAGTTGATCGATTAAAGCTGCTTTATTTGCAGATTGAGTTTCAGACGGTTGGGAAGAAGAAAGCCAGCTTTGAACAGCGAAAACGATTACTCCAATCATAATTATGCCAAAAGCTGCTTCCGTAATTCTTTTTCCAGTTTTCCTCTTTTTAACTCGCTTTTTTGAGGATTTCATAATCGTAATCAAACTCAGATAGGAAGTATCCTTTTTGAATCTTATTCTTTGATGATAATATCCCTTTCTCATTGATGATAGTCATTTCTCCATCTCAATAGCAAATGATCCTATTATCACCTCGGATCGTTAAACTTATCTTTAAATCCGTAATAGGTTCAAGAATACGCATTAAACAATGGTGAAACACAGTTGGAAAGCAATACAGTCTTCGTTGGAAGTAAGCCCGTAATGACCTATGTACTATCAATCATCAGCCGTGTAAACAGTGGTGGCGATGAGGTTACATTGAAGGCCAGAGGCCGCGCTATAACCACGGCCGTTGATGCAGCACAAATAGCAAAGAGGAGATTCATGACTTCTTTGCAAATAGCTGACGTCAAGATAGGCACTGAAGAGGTCGAGACTCGAGAAGGGGGAAAGAGATCAGTCTCATCGATTGAGATCGTTCTCAAGAATGAAGTAACACGTTCTCAAGAATGAAGTAACAGCCCCTGCCAAGTCGCCTGAAGCGGCATCTTAAGCCGCCCCGGCATCCGAAACGGGTACCACAGCCTAGTCCATAAAGTTCGAGTCAAAGGCACCTGGAATACTAAACTTCTCCAGGTAGTTAGTTTGACCTATTTGGGAATATGGATGCTTTTTTCTCACTTTCATAATCAATACAAAAAAAATAGGTTTGCTAAGACTTTAATCTGCAGTAATACTATTACCGGCTCCAAGTGATTCACTGTTGGTTTTCAAACCCAAAGGAGTAATGCCGGCGCTTGTTACACCATTTACCGATGACGGAAATAAAATCGATAAATCCCGCATAAAGAACCTTGTTGATTCGGTTATTGATGGCGGAGTATCAGCACTAGTACCATGTGGGACTACAGGAGAGTTTCAAAATCTCTCAATAAACGAGAGAAAGAAAACAATTGAAATCGTCATTGATCATACCAATGGTCGAGTCCCAGTAATTGCAGCAACAGGACATAGCAGTACCAAGACCACCATAGAACTTACTCAACACGCAAAAGATGCCGGTGCTGAAGCCGCATTAGTAGTTACACCTTACTACCATAAGCCTACGGACAGGGGAATTTACGAACATTACAGAACTCTGGCTGAAGCTGTCGATTTACCAATAATCCTATACAATATTCCACAAGCAACAGGAGTTAATCTCAGCTGGCAAATGGTTGAAGATCTAGTCGAAATACCAAACATTATCGGCCTAAAGGACAGCAGTGGTGAACTTAAATACATGCTAAGTGTCCTGGAGAAGACTGGTACAAAATTTTCAGTCTTATGTGGACATGACGAAGTAGTTCTACCTGCTCTAGCCGCAGGCGCCTCAGGTATGATACTTGCGAGTGCAAATATCATACCAGATATTTGGGTTGAACTCTACCAGTCAATAAATAAAGCAGATCTGGAAAAAGCTCGAAATATTCAACTCGGAATTCAAAAAATAGCCAGAATCATCACTAAAAGTGGTCCAGTTGGCGCTAAGGCAGCACTTAACATGTTAGGAATTAAAGTAGGTCCAGTTAGACTCCCATTGTCCATCGGAGGCGAATTGACCTATGAAGAATTTGAGGAACTCAGAATTGATCTTGAAAAAATTGGTAAATTAGAAAAGAAAATGATCAAACAGGTCAAAGTTACAACTAAAAGACCAATTGCTGAGAAGCTTGCTCCAACTGGTTTAGATGATCAAATCATAAAAACCCTCAAACTAAAGATTGGCGAATCACTTGTCGGTTCAGGATCCGAGGTTGCTCACATCGAGATCATGGTAGGTTTAAGGGAAGGCCCATTGGGTGAAGCATTCGCAAAAGCTAAAAGCACCCCCTCAGCTGGTCACGAACCGTTACTGGCAATACTAGAACCGAATTTAGCTGTTAAACCTACTACTATGATCATTCCAACTGTTACGATAAAAAACATGAGACAAGCCAGCATGGTTTATGGTCCTGCACAATCAGCCGTTGCAAAAGCAGTGATTGATAGTGTTAAAGATAGAACTCTTCCAGAGAGATATGTTGATGATCTAATAATAATCGCAAATGTCTTCGTTCATCCATCAGCAGTGGACAGGAAACGTGTCTACATCAATAACTATAAAGCAACAAGACATGCTATCAGAAGAGCAATTGAAGGTAGACCGAAGATAGATGATCTTCTGAAATACAGCGAGATGTCGAAACATCCGTTCAGATATACCCCCTAAATCCTAACCTTAGAAAACGATGATGATTCCAATAATAGAATTGAGTACCATAACTTGATATCAAATATGTACTCGTTCTATGATGTTATCTTGTTTCCTCACGCAATGTAATTATTACACTATCGATAGTCTCTCTGGCTTTTTCTATTCGCCTTCTATAATCCCTTGAAAGTGATTCATATGCATCTTTACTAATTCGACCTGATCTATATTGGGTGGTTATTTGGTTGTCACTCATACGAAGACCTTCAAGTTCTGCCTCAGCTTTGTCGAGTTTTCTTATCATCTGATCATATCTTGGATCGACAGCCTTAAATTCACTTTTCAATTTAGCAAGAGTCCGGTTCAGCTCGCTGATTCTCATCTCAATTGATTTCCGACTTCTTCTGTATTCATGCTTGGAAATGGCTCCTCTGGCAATTTCTTCACTGCTCTTCTCTAAGTCAAATCTTAGGGCGATTTTTTCATCCTGTAAATTTACAAACCCCTTAATTTTCTCAATTGGAATTTTAGTGATCATTTTCATAGGTCTCTTCATCAATATTGCTGCTCCAATAGCTACAAGAACCATTTCAAAGGAGAAAATCCAACTTAGAGGACTAATTGAAGCCAAGAATATAGGATATTGATAAATTAAGGTAAGACTCCTAATTTGACCAGGCAGTAACATACCAAAGTCGTAGAATAATATTTCATTACCATCTGTTTGAGTAATCGTTGAATTTGGATGACTAGACAAATGTTCGATTTGTGCTTCTTTTGGAAGAGAGACATTAACCACATATTGCTTAATAATGAGATTTTCAGTCTTTGCTAAATCAGTTGTAAATTGATAGTTATTCGGCCATTCTATCCTCTTCAAAGCGTTTTCTAAAGGCATCCAATATTCTATCATGAAATTGAAAGAATCATTCGTCTGAATTACATTAAATCTCGGAGAGATTACTAGCGAGTCTGTTTTCATTTGTAGCCTATCTTGAATAGATCCAGCGTTATCAAATGCTGATATTGGACTTGCATTTTGGGGTTTTATCAGTGTTATACTATTAATTTGGGGCCCTAAGTTAATTACATGATAAAAGTCTCTTGATATTACCTGACCTGAAGATGTTATGGTAATCTGTCTTCTAATTGATTCAAAAGAGATTAATTCTTGAGATGGATTATTGAATTTGATCGAGATTTCCATATCGTTTAAAGGTTCAAGTTGGCTTTGAATACTAGAAAGAGATTTCTGTCCTGGAATTTCGGTTTCGGTAAAAGTCTCATTCGGCCAATCTACAAATTCTGCTGTTGATGGAAATATGATTACTGAGTCACAGGTTTCAGTCCACATTGGAATAGTGGGGTAAGCATTAAAAGAGAACACATAATCTGTCCCATCGAATGAAACCAGTCCAGAAAAAAGCCAATCTATTTGAAGTTCATATGTTTCTCCACCAGTAATTGGCTCTATCAAATTGCATCGCATGAATTGAGTTGAAGATGTCTCATTCACTACTCTCTCCAGAGATATTTGCACATCTGCAGGTCCTTTAGCCTGAACCGAAATCAATCCATCAGAATATATTTTGTTGAATCCAAAATCCAAAGATCCTACAGAAGTTGTACCATTATTCACCACTACAAGCGTATCTACGATGGTCGTCATACCGTGATTAGAAACGGTCATCTTTCTGCTGGCTTTGGAGATGTAGATCTCTTCTGAACAGCTAGAAAACGATAGCATGATAGATACTGTGAGGAGTGAAATCAAGATCAAAACTGGAATACGATGCAAATGTGATCCCTTATGACATAGTCTCTATACTAATAGCAGGCTTACTCAGAATAGCTTGCTAATATATCTTATTGGAGGCTACATCTTGACTGAAAGTATTGCATTCCAATAGGCCTCATTTTACTTTATTAAGTCTATCAAGTTGGGAATGGATCGCCCTGATAGTCTCTGGAACATCGTTCTCAGCTACAACCAATGTTATTTGGGAAGTATGTGGAGCAAATATACCTCTTTTTATGTTGATATGTGGAATTGAACCTATGGCCACCGAGGCAACGCCAGGAGAGACTCTCATCTTATCACCAATTAGTGTGACGATTCCCAGATCATATTCTACGCTCATCTTCGTATCAAAGGATCTAAGTTGATTTTCATGTCTTCTAATGAAATCAGCGTCAAGGATCAAGAAGGATCTTATGACATTACCCGCACCTACAACTTCTATACCCAGATCAATGAACTCATCATATCCTTCCCAGAGTCTGAGACAATCTTCAAGTGACCGGCTTTTCTCACTACTCATTGTAATAATTGCACAATTCTTTAATCCAGTAACACACTTGACTATTTGTGGACTAAGATCCTCTTTTTGAATTATCGTTTCAACCCCGAGATCTCGCAATGTCGCGATCTTTATTGACAAACTATTTGACATAGCTAGCCTTACAGCAGCATTCTGTATTATTTTCATTCCAGATACAGTAGCTCTGGAAGCTTCATTATAGGTCATTACATGAATTCTTTGCAATGGTTGGTCTTTCACGATTGTTGGATCTGCACTTTGAACAGGTGTTTCTTTGAGAAGTATCGTCTCTGCTTCGAAGTAATCTCTCAAAAGGCAGGATAGAAATACCGCAGTCTGGTCAGATCCTCCTCTTCCTAAGAGCGTTTCCAAGTTATCGTGAGTTACACCTAAGAACCCAGCGATAGAAACTACCTTGCCATCTTCAAGTAAACTGATAAGACTCTTTATCGATCTACGGCTTAACAAAATATCTGGCGTTGCTGACTCGAATTTGTCATCTGTAATGATTGGCCAATCCGATTTTTCCAAATGTACAGAGTCAATGTCATTCGATCGTAGAACATAACTCATCAGAGCCGAAGTTGGTAGTTCGCCACCACTTGTTAAAATTCTTGCTTTGATTGAACCTTCGAAACGTTTTTCGATCTTCAGGATAGCATCCTGCACATCTGTTGCATATTTATCAAGTTCTTTTTCAAATTCTTTGAGCAGATCCTTACTCACATAATCCGATGCTAGTCCTAAATACGAACCGAATACAAAATCTAGACTATATGTTCTACCTCGATAATCTTGGCCGCGAGCTTTAGCCTCACCTATCGCTTGAAGCCTATCTGTAAATCCTTTGGGAGCCGAAACAACAACTATCGGTCCAAAATTTTTAGCTTGTTTAATCTTGGATATACGTTTGATAATTAGAGGAATGTTTGTGCCGGATAAATCAATAAGGCTTCCACCAACCTTTAAAACAGCTGTGCTCTTGAGTTGGGTCAAAGATTGATCTCCAACATGAATTTGAATTAGTTTGAAAACTTGATTCAAAAATTTAAAAAATACCTGGTATCCCTATGATATTGAACATCTGTTTGGAGCTCATTCTTCTGATTTGCTTCTTCCCTCAAGAACTTTTCTACTAATCTCCTCACCTTGTGGTAGCCGTATCTCTCTTGTAAAGCCCCAGTGGCTTGGCCCTTCAACAACACCCTTTCCAGCACAATACCAAGTTACTCGAGCAGGTCTTCCTTTGGCAATATCATCAATGTATTCCTTTAGATCAAATTTTGCTCTATTCCTACACACAGGGCATCTCCATTCTAAATGACCAGTCTCTTCATTGACGGATACAGGGTCTTCTACTCCAACCAGCCATTTTCTAAGCTTCTTGATAAGATCTGTCCTTCTCTTTGCTTCTTTAGCCTCAATTTCGGCTCTATGACGCCTCTCTTCCTCCTGCCTCCTATCAAGTTCTTCTTTCGCACCTATTTTCAACTGTTTGGCATAGTCCTCAATAGATGTTGAAGGTTTTTCATTTAGATAATTCCAGATTATCAGAATCTTCTGCTCTAAAGCACCCGGATAACTTGCGGTAGCAGGATATTCTGAAGAGAGCCTCTTAAGATGATGATCATTCAGTTTATTGTATTCTACCATAGTGGACCGCCCAAATATTGGTATAATATACCCTTCGGTTTCTATATTAGAGTGATATTCTGCCATTTCTAACATAAAAATTATTGATCATCTTTGCTCCTCTTCAAATAAGTTGATTTATTGTTTGGTGGGATTAGAAACGTTGAAAAACAACTCTTGACCGTATAAGATTCTTAGGTGATTAACATGGCTATGATTTTACCCTTGGGATATGCTCCTTTCGGCATGAGCATGCCATACACTTACTATCCTTGGACACTACCAACCTATGCTCCAATGCCGTATGCGGGTATGCCCTACTATTGGTGGTGGTAATCCCACCTTCGCCAGCATAAACTCATGCTGGCGCTTTCTTTTTATAGCAAGAGGCATCCAATTCGGAAAAGAAAGGTGATGATGAAATGGTCTGGTCAATGGTTAGAAATCCCCGACAGATAAAACCTGGTGGAGAAAGCGTTTTTACTATAGAAATGGAGAAGAATGGCTCCGCCTTAACGGATATTGAAGTTACTTTCGAAATTGAACCTAAAGATGCAGGTACGATGAAAGCCGACAAGATCAAGACGGATGAGAAAGGCTGTGCTATAGCGATTTTTTCAGCATCTGAGAAGATTGACAAAGACTTGGACGTCAAGGTTAGAGCAAAATGGATGATAAAAGACCAAGAAAAGAAAAGCGCTATGATCGTGGAAGTAAGGCCAAATATCACTTAGATTAGAATATCACTCCAGGTTCAATAGATCAAGAAAAGTGAATTAAAGGAAACGCTAGTTCACAATAATAGTATAAATCCCAATCCATTATTTGATGGACCTTTTTTTCCTATCTTAATTTCGTCTTAGTTAGCCTAGTCTACTACATTTTTATATGTTCATAATAGTCAAGTGCTACAGAAAGTGAGTCGTATGAGCACCAAAATCAAGATTCATACAGCAAGTACTGGATATGTAGAGGCTGAAATA
>MEZD01000039.1:31420-33361 GCA_001775955.1 Candidatus Bathyarchaeota archaeon RBG_13_38_9
CTGAGACATCTAAAGCAATTATAGATAGTCTTCCATTCGAATCGAGTGCTAGTACTTGGGGAGAAGAGGTTTACTTCAGTATTCCAGTAGATGTTAATGAAGAAAAATCCCAGCAAGAAGTAGAGATAGGAGATTGCGGCTATTGGCCGTCTGGAAACTGTTTCTGTATATTCTTCGGAAGAACCCCTGCCAGCAGTGGCGATAAACCAGTTGCAGCTAGCCCAGTTAATGTTTTCGGGAGAGTACTAGGGGATCCAAAAATCTTCAACAAAGTCAAAGACGGAGAGACAATTAAAGTAGAGAAAGCCTAAGGCTTAACAAATAATCTTCGAATAAATCTAAGATCTATTTGAAGCCTCGTTATAACGATCCTCAAGCAAGTTCTTCCAACTCGTAGGAACATGTTTGGTTACTCGTGCTGGAACACCAAAGCATATGGAATTATCAGCTGTACTTTCTGTAACGACGGCTTGAGCCCCTACAACTGATCCCTTTCCGATAGTAACACCAGGCATAATTGTAGAGTTTCCTCCAATACTCGCCCCTTTCTTTATAGTTGGGCCTTCGAGTTCTACTTCTAAACGCATTACATACCTATCGTTGGTTAATACACAATATGGC
Organism: Candidatus Bathyarchaeota archaeon RBG_13_38_9; assembly: GCA_001775955.1. Taxonomy (GTDB): domain Archaea; phylum Thermoproteota; class Bathyarchaeia; order 40CM-2-53-6; family RBG-13-38-9; genus RBG-13-38-9. Next base: position 32,042 of record MEZD01000039.1, read on the forward strand.
CCGAGAAATACGAAATCTTCGATTAGCGATTTTCTACAGACATAAGATCCGGTCTGAATTGATACTCCTTTACCTATTATTGTATTGCCATCAATAACAACATTCGTTCCAATAAGTGAACGATTTCCAACACTAACACCTTCCCTAAGTATGACGTTATGGCCAAGTTCAACTTCATCTCCAAGCGTAGAGTCAACATAGATTACTGATCCAGGTCTAATGACGCATTTTTTTCCAATGATACAAGTCCCGGATACTCCATTTTCAATCGATTTGTCTTTGATTAGCTTTTTAAGATCTAGGCGTTTTGGATAACCAATAATACAATCTGCTCCGATATAGGTAGAATCTTGAACGGTAACATTTCCGTATAAAGTGATGTTTGCATCTAACCAAACGTCATTACCTATTTTTGCAGGACCCAATATCCTCGTTCTAGAGCCAATATGACAACCTTGGCCAATAGTTGCTTTGTCGCTTACTTGCACTGATCGGTCAATATTTGTTGATATTTTTGACATAATCTCAGCTCAAGAATCATTTATGCCTGAGATTATCTTTTAGTAACCAAACACTTTAGGTTTATTAAAGTGAACAAAAGGACACTGACTATCGATTCAAGGAGATTCTCAATTGAAAACCAAGGCTAGATACTTCGCCGCTGTTAGGGAAATAACAGGAAAGCAAGAAGAAACTTTTGAGGTCCCGGATAAAACTACCGTCAAGGATCTTCTACTTATACTATCAGATAAATATGGGCAATCCTTGCGAGATTATATTTTCATATCGGGCGCCGAGGAACCTGTATCCCATCTGAACTTCTTATTGGACGGAAATAATGTCTCTTTAATGAATGGAATGAAAACAGCACTGTATGAAGGTTGTACCTTCGCGATTATTCCTCCAGTCGGAGGAGGATCTGCTGAATGATAACATCAGGTTTCCATTGAGTTGATTTTGATCGGAGAGTTTTATTGTTCAATTCAAGCTACCAGACTCTTAGAAGAGACAGAGAAGAATACACTCTTAAAACAGACGTTACCAAAACCAATACCGTATATTATGAGAATTATGGATGTGCATCCAATAAGAGCGACATGGAAATAATGCTCGGCATACTGGGCAATAACGGATACTCTATCACTCAAGATCCAAAAATAGCTTCAATCATCATTATAAATACTTGCGCTGTCAAGCAGATCACCGAGGATAAAATTTTTGAAAAACTGCACAAGATGAAAAATCATGGTAAACCGATAATCATCACGGGATGCCTCCCCAAAATAAATCTACAGAGAATAGTCGATTCACATCTAGATC
>MEZD01000039.1:33374-43071 GCA_001775955.1 Candidatus Bathyarchaeota archaeon RBG_13_38_9
TGATCCGGCTTCGATCGATAAGATAGATGATATAGCAAATAAATGCCTTCAAGAGAGAGGACAAAACATAATATTTTCTAACCGACCTCCGAATAAACCATCACTTCCAAAAAGAAGATCAAATAAATATGTAGAGATCCTTCAAATCTCGGAAGGATGTCAAGGAAAATGCTCCTACTGTTGTACACGGTTTGCCAGAGGAAAATTACACTGCTTCCCACCTAAAACGATACTAAAACAGATTCAAAAAGCGATTGCAGAAAATAGTGTTGAGATTCAACTGACAGCACAAGATACAGCAAGTTACAATTACAGAGGCTACAATCTTTCTAATTTGCTAAGAGATACCTCAGCCATTAAAGGTGATTTTAAAGTAAGAGTAGGAATGATGAATCCTGATACAGTTTTCAAATTGTTAGATAAGATAATTGATGTGTATGAAAACGATAAGATCTACAAATATTTACATGTACCAATCCAATCTGGATCAAACAAGATTCTTAAACTTATGAAACGTAGAAACACTGTTTATGATTTTCTATCTATAGTGAAAATTTTTCGATCACATTTTCCTACAATATCAATAGCAACGGACATCATAGTCGGATTTCCAAGTGAAACTCAAGAGGACTTCGAAGAAACCATGAGTCTAATTAAACTGGTGAAACCTGATGTAATCAACATTTCAAAATATGCTCCACGACCTGGAACAGAGGCTTCCAAAATGAAACAACTGGATAGCAGAATTGTCGCTTCAAGGTCACGTATATTATCCAAACATGTCGAGCACATCATTAAGATCCAGCACATGAAAATGTTAGGAACTTATGAAGAGGTCTATCCAATTGAGAGAACATCAAAAGGTACTCTATTCGGTAGAACACACAATTACAAGAAAGCATTCATTCAAGATGTGGTTCCTATGGGAAAGAAAATAAGAGTTAAAATAATCGGGGCTCATCAACGCCGTTTGGATTGTAAAGTTTTAGATCATGAGGTTCTACAGAATCCATAAAGTCATGTCTTAAGACGCCATTTGACTGCAGCCTTCATACGTCTCAATTGATTAACATTTCCTATCGAACCACCCTCAGGACTCACGTCTCCTTTCCTTATTGCGTCAATGATTTCATCAATTGATGATGATTGTGATCTGATACATGTATAGGCATCACCTACAGTTTCTAGTGTGTGTGAATCACTACCTCCAAGAGATGAAACCCCCATTTTTTTTGCGGCCTTCTCAGCCAAGTGTTTCGATAGATTGTAAGGGTAAGCCATCGAGTTTATTGTCTCTATTCCATCTAACTTTTCTCTGATTTGATCAGGCTTAATTCCCCCTCTAATAAGATCATAGGGGTGTGCAAGAATTACAACGCCACCACGATCATGAATAATCCTTATTGTTTCATTAACAGATAATCCAGCAGCAATCTTTCCAACTTGACCCAAACCTAAAAGGTGCCCTTCTCTAGTGCTCACTTCTATTCCAGGTATGACTACTAACCCGTCTACTTTTCCATTAAAATATTTGTCATGATCAGTTATTGCGACACCATCGAGTCCTTTCGATCTTGAAATCTCCTGTAGATCCTCAATTTGAATTGAGCTATCGAAGGAGTTGATCGAATGGATATGAATATCTATTTTTAAATTCATTTTTTCATCTGGGCACCGCTGTCTGGTTTCCAATTCTTCATTATTTCTACAGAATCAACTTTGTGGAATAGAGGTTGGGATTTACCTATTTTATGACCAGCAGGTAATTGCATTTCACCTGCGTTAAACCAATTCTGCTTACTAACGTCTTCCTCTAAGGCCAGTTGCTTCCATATAAGCTGAGAAGTCCGTGGTAGAAACGGATAAAGAATAATCGCAAGATTGCGTACAAGCTGGGAACATATATTTATCGTATTAGCTGCTGCCTGCTTATCACTCTTGATAAGATGCCATGGCTCCATCCTACTCATATACTCATTTCCAGACCTAGCGAGATCTACAACTGCCAATAAGGCCTCTTTAAGTCTGAAACGATCCATTAAATCGCCAACCTTTGAAGGAACGTTCTTCGCTATTGCAATGATTTTCTCATCCTGTTCAGAGATATCTTTCGCTTCGGGTATACGACTTTCAAAATTAGACTTAACAAATGTTAGAGTCCTATGGACAAAGTTACCCAGGATATCGTTCAGCTCGGTGTTTATGTGTCTCTCGAATTCTCTCCATGTAAAATTGGTATCCTTCATCTCAGGTCTGATACTTATCAAAACGTATCTCCAGTACTCGGGTTCTGCAACATTAAGAGCTTCATCCATCCAAACGCCTATCCTGCGACTCTTTGAGAATTTACCTTGGCCCTCGTAAAGAATGAATTCTGTCGACGATACTTGCCAAGGCAATATGTAGTTCTCTTCGGATGCTATTAGAAGAGCTGGAAAGATTATTGTATGAAAAGGAATGTTGTCTTTCCCAATAAAGTGTACATTTTTAGTTTGCTTATCCTTCCAGTATTCTTTCCATAGATCTGGATTTCCTTTATTCTCAGAGAATTCGATTGTGGCCGATAGATATCCGAGGACAGCTTCCATCCAAACGTAAATCGTTTTACCTTCTGATCCGGGGAATGGTGAGGGTACACCCCATTTATTATCACGGGTTAATGCCCTTGGTTTTAGACCTTCCTCAATCCATCTCAACGAAAAATTCTTTGCGTTCTCAGGCAATTGTTTATTGTTGATAAGATAATTTTCGATATCTTTCTCGAATCTTGGCAATTCAAAAAACCAATGAGTAGATGGTTGGATAGTTGGTTTAGTTCCACAGAACACGCAATGCCAATCAATAAGTTCAGGCGGATCAAGTACTCTGCCACAGTTTTCACATTGATCTCCACGAGCACTTTCGAATCCACAATAGGGACATTTGCCCTCAACAAATCTGTCTGGAAGAAACCTGCTGCATTTGTCGCAATAAGGAAGTTTAACTGTTTTTTTTGTTACATGATTATTCTCATAGAGTTTACGATAGAAAGACTGAGAGAATTGAATATGAGTTGGGGATTCTGTTCTTGTATAATTATCAAATGATATTGAATATTTCTTTAGGAGTTCAAGTATCAGATTATGGTATTTATCAGTTAATTCCTTTGGATTAATGCCTTTTCGTAAAGCTTCAACCTCTATTGGGGTCCCATGTTCATCAGATCCAGTTACTGCAATGACATCCTCGCCTTTAAGACGCAAATATCTTGTGTAGACATCTGCCGAAAGTAAATGAATAAAAGTACCTAAGTGAGGGACTGAATTAACATATGGCCACGCCGAATTTACAATCCATCTGCCCAATATGAACCACCTTGTCTATGAAGATAGAAATGATTGACTTCTAACACACACACTCTAACTCATTAAAATATTCTCTAAGATCAAAACTTGCCATAAAATTACACTCAAAAAATGTCCAACTTAAATACTCCTATCTCAAAGGAATTCATGAATAGTAAAATAGGTTAGGCAAAATGGACGACAAATACCTGAAATCTCTTGATAGAGCTCTGGAGAAAATACCTAAAAAGAGTGTGAGCGCCGAACGTTTCGAAGAACCGAAGCCCCAGATAATGGTCTTTGGAAAGTCAAAGACCATGGTGGCTAACTTCGCAGATATAGCAAAAAAACTAAACAGGGATCCACAACATATCTTAAAATTTCTCTCCAAAGAGTTAGCTACAAAGTGCAATTTTGATGGACAAAGAGTTTTCTTCCAAGGCAAATTTCGAGAAGAACCCATAACACGACTACTACACATCTACATCACAAATTATGTTATCTGTACCATTTGCCATCGACCAGATACAAAGGTAGAAAAATCAGGAAGATACATTTCATTAGTATGCGAGGCTTGCGGAGCAAAATCACCGGCGAGACCATTATAGGGTCACTAATTTGGAAAAAGTATTTGTAAAAAAACACTGTAGCGGAAAAGATATTCTTGTCGCTGTCTGCGACAAGGATTTGATAGGGAAAACTCTAAGAGATGGAAAAATAAAACTCGAAGTTAAAAAGGAATTTTATGGTGACCGATTAACAACTCCAGAAGAAGCTGCAAAAGCTCTTTCGGAGGCAAATACAGGAAATATAGTAGGTAAGAAGTCGGTGAAAATAGCGATAGAGAGAAATCTTGTAGATCCATCTGCCGTAATACATATTGCTGGAATACCACACGTCAATATCATCAGACTTTAACATTTACAACAAACGGCTTCTAACAATTACATTTCTCTAGTAATACAATGTTTAATAGAAACCGAGAAGACAGAGAAATATAGACAAAAAATGTCGAGTTCAATTTATGAACAATTCAGCCATTCTAGTTTGTTCAATGTTGCTATAATTGGAATTGTATTCTCTGGATTTTTTTCTCCATACATGTTTATAGATATGAATGTAGAAGCCCCATCAACTGCATCTGTTGACCAAACATTCATCATTTCCGGTAACAGCTATTCATCGGCCGCTGAAAGAGTAAACCTATATCTCCTCGATAAAAAAGAGCCAATAGGATATTCTATTGTAACCATTAAACCACCATACAATTTCGAATTTGAGATAACAGTTACCAAAGACAGCCTCAGCGTGAATGATGTAACATTCTATGAAGGCCCAACTGAAGGCAAACCCTTTCATTTTTATGTAACATCAACTACTCGCCGTTACAATATCAGCCCAATAGTTTCTGTTACTATTGAATAATTAAACAACTGGAAACCGAAATATAACTCCTACAGTACAGTAGTAATTATTATATAATTAAAAAAAATCAAATTCTGATCCATTAATCTATAAAGCTAATTTTCAATTTCCTGTTTGCAGGCCTTACAAAGGTGAATGTGAAGATAGTAATCATCTTGGTTCAGTGTTTGGCTGCAATGAGGGCAGACCGACTGTTCCACTAACATATTACATCCAGATAATACTTATAGTAATATCATTTAACCATTTCTGGTAATACTTTTTTCTTTCTATTAAGGCAAGAGAGACATAACATCACATTAAACAATCATCGAACTAAACAATCTAAATTGAGTCAAACTAGAACAGCCGGTTCGTTAAGACCCTATAAAGATCTTCATGAATATCAAAATGCCCAATATAAAAAAATAATTTTGAGGAACTAAATTTTGAATAGTAAATTACTTGATCTAGTTAAAAAGCGAAGTACAACTAGAATATTTGACAGTAGAGAAGTAAACTCTGAAGATTTACTCTATTGCATAAGGGTCGCTATACAAGCTCCGTCTGGAGCAAATCGCCAACCATGGCGATTCTTGATAATCGACGATCCCCTCCTGAGAAAAGAATTAAGAGAGAAATGTGAAGAGCAAGAAAAGATATTTCATGAGAATGTTAACGCGGAATTAAAAGAATGGTTTAGATCAAAACAGATCATGTGGCATAAACCCCATCTCACATCCGCACCGAGTTTGTTAGCTATTTTTTCCGATCAAAATATGGTATATGCTACAGAGAGCACCTGGTTGGCAATAGGCTACATATTAATAGTCATAGAAGAGAAGTCTCTATCAACAGTGACTTACACACCACCTCATCCCAAAGGTCTTCGAGAATTGTTTGGTTCACCGGAAAATTTTCGGCTAGAGACAATTCTACCAATAGGTTATTCAGCAGATCCTAAACAGAAAGAAGAAAGACAATCAACAGAGAAACTGATATACAGAAATCGTTGGCGTGAACTAAACGTATAAGTCAATATTGAAACAATGAACACCTTATGCTCAACTAAGAATTAATTAAATTTAATCTAAACCTTTATCTGCTGTACTGAGTTCATGGTTACCAAAATAGATCCTTAATACCAATAACTAATGCGGAGCCTAAAACGAAAATGGGAAAGAAAAAAGTACTAAGCGAAGGAGAGCTAAAAGAACTAGTCTCTCCTGGGCCAGGTCAAGTCGTAGGATTTGTCACACAACTACTCGGATTCGATAGAGTTCGAGTAAAATGTGCTGACGGGCATGAAAGGCTCTGCAGAATAAGAGGGAAAATGAAAAGAAGAGTCTGGGTTAGACTCGGTGACGCGGTTTTGGTTGAACCTTGGGACTTTCAGTTCAAAGAACGTGGAGATATTCGTTGGCGTTATACTAAGAGTCAAGTATATACTCTCAGAGAACGAGGACATCTTCCAGCATAATAGGGAGAGATTTTGACAAAAACTTTTGATGACAAGGTACGAGAGAGACTGAGACATAGAGAAAGAAGACAAGACACTGAAAGACGGATGCGTAAGAAAAGAAGCGAAGAAATGCAGGTATTTGAAGAAGTCTTCGATAAAACTACTCTAATGACAATTTACAGCCTTATGAATAAAGGTTACATTCAAGATATTTTTGGAGCTCTTAGATCAGGCAAAGAATCTAAACTATATTGTGGAAAAGGCCCAGGAAACATCGATATTGCAATCAAAATATATTTGACAACATCATCTGAATTCAAACAGGGAATGCAAAAATACATCGACGGCGATCCCAGATTCAAACGGATTGATCGTAGTACAAAATCTCTTATTTATCTGTGGGGACGAAAAGAATTCGACAATCTCAAAGATGCGCAAGAATCAGGAGTCAATGTTCCAAAAGTAATAGTCATAGAGAAGAACGTACTCATAATGGAATTCATAGGAGAGAATGGCCAGCCAGCTCCTCTTTTAAGAGAAGCAAATTTGAAAAATCCGGCAAGGACATTTGATCAATTGATTGAAAACATAACGAAATTATATAGGCAAGCTAGACTCGTGCATGGAGACCTTAGTGAATATAACATTATGATTTGGAAGAATAAAATTGTCATTTTTGATCTTTCTCAAGCAGTCAGATTAGAACATCCTATGGCAAAAAATTTTTTGAAGCGAGACTTATCGACTATAATAAAATATTTCACAAATGCGGGGATACAAATTCCCGAACCTGATGAATTATACAGGCAAGTTGTAGGCGAGAATGCAGACTAAATTTAATGTGACTATTCCCCAAGATAGAATCGGGGCGCTTGTAGGTGAAGATGGCAAAATAAAACAGAGCATAGAAAACACCTTCAAAGCCAAACTTAACATCAACAGCGAAAGCGGAATCGTAGAAATAACACTTGCATCTGAAGACGGGGACGCGGCTTCATTGCTAAAAGCACGAGATATAATAACTGCGATAGGAAGAGGTTTTTCTCCCGATCGAGCATTTGTGCTTAGAGATGACGAGATAATTCTAGATATTATAGATCTGAGAGAGATATTCGGAAGAAATGATGACACTATTTCAAGAATCAAAGGAAGAGTAATCGGTCGAGGGGGAAAAATACGAAGGCTTATAGAAGAATTATCAAAGACTGACGTATCAGTATATGGGCACACAATATCTTTGATTGGCGACTATGATTCCATCTCAATAGCAAGAGAGGCGACATTAATGCTATTGGAAGGTAAACAGCACTCAACAGTCTATAAGTTCTTAAGGCAACGTAGACGTGAGCAGAAAATTAAAAAAATAACAGAATTGTGGGAGCCAACAAAGTGATCATAGAATTCTGGTACTCATCAAATTTCGATTTAGCAAAAAGGTGATGTTTAATATGTCTGAGACCTTTCAGGAAATTAGTCCTGCAGACTTCTTCTATCGAAATAGAGACATTGCAGGATTCACTAATCCATCCAGAGCAATATACTCGACAATACGAGAATTAGTAGAGAATTCTCTAGATGCCTGCGAAATTAACGGGATCCTCCCAGAAATCTACATTAGAATTTCACCAGAAAAAGAACCTATCTCTGATCCAACCATCTACAAAATAAGAATTGAAGATAATGGAATAGGCTTACCATCTAACGTTATTCCTTCAGCTTTCGGTCAGGTCCTTTTCGGATCAAAATATAAACTCAGACAAACTCGTGGAACTTTCGGATTAGGTGGAAAAATGGCTGTACTCTACGGACAAATCACAACTCACGGACAGTCAAAAATCATTTCAAGCATTGGCGATTCCAAAAGTTATGAATATACGCTTACAATGGACATCCAAAAAAATAGGCCAATAGTGATTAAGAATAAGACACATGGAAATAAATCTCGGTGGCATGGAACCATTGTAGAATTTACAACTGAAGGTGACTACTCGAGAGCCATGGCGAAGATACTAGACTACCTCAAACAGACAGCGATTGTCGTGCCTTATGCAAATCTTACATTCGTAGATCCGAGAGGAAGATTTTACAAATTCGATCGAGCAACAACCTTGATGCCTAAACCTCCAACCGAAACTACACCTCATCCACATGGCATAGACATTGAGACATTGAAACGAATGATTGACGTTACGAATTCAAGAACAATGAAAGATTTCATGAAGCACCATTTTCAGAGGGTTGGCGAATCCACAGCAAGAAAATTTCTTGAATTCGCAGATATTAGCTATAAAAGAAAACCGAAAAACCTCACACCGGAAGAGATCGTGAAGTTTGTATATGCGGTTAAAAATTATGAGGGATTTTTATCGCCAGATGCAACTTGTCTATCTCCTTTAGGTAAAGAGCTTCTGAATACAGGGATTAAGAAAGAGCTTAATCCAGAATTTGTAGCGGTACATCAGAGAAGAGCCGCAGCCTACTCGGGTTATCCTTTCATTGTGGAGGTGGGAGTAGCATATGGTGGTGATATTCCAAACTCAGATGGAATTTTACTTTATAGATTTGCGAATCGAATACCTCTGCTTTTTGATGAAGCTAGTGACATTTCTTACAAAGTAACAAATGATGTGATGAATTGGAGACATTACAGAGTTATGCCAGACACCTCAATTGCAGTATTTGTGCATATATGCAGTACTAAGATCCCATACAAAACCGTCGGCAAAGAATTCATTGCAGATAGACCTGAAGTCGAACATGAGGTAATTAATGCTTTAAGAGAGGTCGCCAGACATCTATCACTCTTTTTATCCAAAAAACACCATATGGAAAGAGAAAAGAAAAGACTTGACATATTCTCAAAATATTTGCCAAAGATCGCTAGATTCTCAACCAAGCTTGCTAAAAAGAAAAAGATTCCAGATGTTAAAAAACTCATAAGGAGTGCAGCAAGATATGCCAAGGAAGAGTAAGAAGGCACAACGTAAAGGAGCAGTCAAAGAAAGAAAGGAAAAGGTCATCTCTTCCCTCCAAGACTTTGGAGAGAAAACATATGACCAGATAGTTTCAGGAGAGTTTCCATGGACAAAAATGCCCATTAGATCAATAAACAACATCTTCTACGATGAAAAGCTGAGGCAATACATCTTAGGAGATAGATCAGTAAAACGAACTGCCAGAAATATAAGGCACATTAGACCTCTGACACAGCTCATATGGACAGGCATGTTTGCAGATGAATTAAGCCGGCAAAGCAAAACTAGCACACTAAGAGATGTATACTACTCGGCACAAGCATATGAAATGAGCTTTACAGACCAGCAAGAGAGTGATAATCTAATCACAGATCTTGAGACTGTGATAGGCTACTCAAGAGAAGACTTTAACATATTCCCTGAAGAGAGGAGCGCAATCTTCGGTGATCTCACAGTTGAATATACGCTCCCAGGATATGAAGGAAAAAAGCTTAACCTAACATCACACCCTGACGGAATGATGATCGGTCCTG
>MEZD01000039.1:43102-57042 GCA_001775955.1 Candidatus Bathyarchaeota archaeon RBG_13_38_9
AGCAGACAAAGTGATAGCTATAGAGAAAGGTGGACTCTTCACACGATTCATTGAAGAGAAAGTTCATACAAAACACAAAGCTTTACTAATCCATACAGCTGGACAGGCCCCCAGGGCAACCAGAGGTTTTCTAAAAAGACTAAATCGAGAACTTAAACTTCCTGTATACATCTTTACAGACGGAGACCCATGGGGTATGCACATAGCCATGGTCATAATATCAGGCTCAGCAAATGCAGCTCACCTAAGGGACCTGAATACACCGGACGCCAAATGGTTTGGAGTATGGGCAACAGACATTGTGGATTACAAACTTCCCAGCGACCCACTCACTGAACTTGATGTAAAAAGACTTCACGAACTAAAGAAAGATCCCAGATACAAAGGCAAACTCTGGAACAAAGAAATCGATACATTCGTTAAAATTAACAAAAAAGCTGAACAGGAGGCTTTTAGCAGATACGGACTTACATACATAGTCGATGAATATCTACCCGCCAAGTTAGAGATCGCAGAATCACTTTAATTACGAAATTCAAGACTTGACAATAGACGATAAAATTATTATCAAAATATTCTATTAGAACATATTATTATGAAAAATCAAAGATTATAGTTTATCACATAAGCAAAACGTCATATATAGCAACTGTTTTTTGAGTCAAATAACATTCATTTTCTTAAAGAGGATCTGACTCTAAATTGGATATTCCACCCATTCTGCTTGGAGCAATTTTTCTAATAATAATTATAGTGGCAGTTTTAATACCACGTGTCGTATCGAAAATCAAGAGACCAATTAAATGGAGAAATATTTTAATCATTATGATCATAATTCTAATCGCCCTTGGAATTTTTTATGCAGTTACACAAATTCCTAGCGAACAAATAGAATTGACTGAAGAACAGAAAGAGATCGATCTGTTTCTACTGAATTATTATGATGGACTGCGGAACATGTCCTCTTCTAGAATTGTAGACTTATTCACAGAAAATGCTATAGTAGTTTCTTCGGAAGGAACCACCTACAAAGGAACCAAAATGATAAAAAGATATTTTGATGAAAAATTCATGCATCTTGAACGATATGACGTAAAATATATCATCTATGATATTGAAATTGAAGATGGATTAGCCAAAGCGGTGTACCACTCAGAGGAAAGAGGATTTATTACTGGAGCTACATTATGGCCAATCGAAGGATTAAGAGAAGAATTCACATTGGTCAAGCAACAAGGTTCCTGGAAGATCAAGGGATTAATTATTAGTCATGAATAAATATGATAACGCATGTAGTATGAGAAAAGAAGTCATTGATGATTTTAGAGCGCGCTTCAATGAGCAATAGATGAAATACTTTTCTTTTCCTAAATTAAGTTAAGGAATTTTAGGTGCTCCCCAAAAGACTTTATTTTTATCTTTACATTTTGGACATTCATGTTCTGATTCAATGATTTCATCATCAGATGTTTTTTGGATGTCGGAATTACTGCTGTCACTCATAGGTGAAGAAACTTCGAATGCTGCTTTTGTTTGTGCTGCAAAGATATGTTTATCGTCGGGTGAAGAAACTTCAAACCTCATTTTACAATTCTTACAGAACAATAGAACAAATCGTCCTCGACTAGAATCAAAGTCAACCAAAATGTGTCACATATCAAGATGTTTATTAGCAATGTATTTGATTTTAATCATTTATTTTGGATAGTACTACCATAATCGTTTTAGTTATTTGTGTTTATGATACTGGATTTATATGTAATCATAAATGCTTACTTACAATCACATCGTATGTGATCATGTTATCAATTCGGCCTTTTCCGGCATATAAAAACGATTTGTATTACGGCAACCGTTATATTCCTTTGACGACGATTCTGACTCTTGCCATTTAGGCAAAAATGGGAGAATTTGAAAAAAGAGCGAGGAAAACATAAAATTGACAGAAGAAAAGAAACCCGAGAAAAAAGGCGTTTCAAGGCGAGGATTCATTCAAGGAGCAGTAGCAGGACTAGTTGTGGGAGCAGCCGCAACATACGGCGCAACCACAATGATGCAACCAACAACACCAGCACCACCAACAACCCCGACAGGAGAAGTAGTCGGTCCAGCAGAAGCTAAAACAATCACTATGACAATAAACGGTGTCACTGTCATGAATAGTGTCAAAGCACGATGGACACTACAAAAATATATCCGTGACGTCGTCGGACTCAGAGGAACACCTGAAGCATGCGATAACGGTGCATGTGGAAACTGCACCATTCTGAAGGACGGAATACCCGTTCTCTCTTGCAGCATGCTAGCAATCGATTGCGCTGGAGCAGACATAACAACGATAGAAGGTTTAGCATCAGGAGGTACACTATCATCGATACAGCAATCGTTCATTAAAAATACTGCTTTTCAGTGTGGAGGCTGCACACCAGGATTTATTTTGTGTGGAAAAGCACTGAAAGACAAGAAATCTAGCCCGTCTGAAGATGAGGTTAGAGAAGCTGTATCTGGAGTCCTATGCCGTTGTGGAACGTACGAAAGAGTAGTAAAAGCGATTATGGAGGCATGATATAAATGGGAACACGTTTTGTTGGAAGTCTTGAACCTTTCAAGGACAAGATGGCGGAACAAGGATATTCTGGCTTACGATATATGGCTCAAAGAGAATTAGACGTCAATGGAACAGCCATAGTAACAGGCAACGTCAAATACACATCAAGCGTACAGGTACCAGGTTGCCTTTACACAAGATTTGTAAGAAGCCCCTATGGTAGCGCAAAAATCACAAGCTTGAACACTAGCAAAGCTGAAAATACACCCGGTGTAGTAAAGGTTTTCACTGCCAAATCACCAGAATTCGCAGGAAAATTGTACTTAGGCGACGTACCTCTTCTGACTGAAGGCGAGGTATTCTTTGATACCCAACCAATAGTAATGATCGTTGCAGAGACCCAAGAAGCAGCCGACGATGCAGCACATGCTGTAGAAGTCAAATATGAAGTCATGGATGCTCTGACCGATCCAGTTGCAGCTCGTGATTTGAATCCACCTAAAGTAACTCATACACCAAGATTAATCACACCACCATTTGAAGCTGAGAGACCAAACGTAATCAATTGCTTCTATGTCAGAAGCGGTGACATTGAGCAAGGATTCGCGGATGCAGACGTCATAATCGAAGAAGAGTTTACAACAGAAGCAGATCCACACGGATATCTGGTTCCTATAACTGCAACAGCTCAACCACACGGTGACGGAACAATGACCTTATGGGTCGACGTTCAAAACATACACCCAGTCCCATGGCCAACAGCAGCCGCAGCAGCGGAAATACCAATGGATAAACTCAATGTAATAGGCCCTGACGTTTGTGCTGGCGGATTCGGAGGAAAGAACTGTGGCGCCCCAGGACCATATGCTGCTATAGCTGCAAAATCAACCGGACGACCTGTAAGAGTAGCCTTCGACGATAACCGTTTACAACATGCAACAAGACCCTGGAACGTATGCCAAATAAAAGCTGGAGCCAAGAATGATGGTAAGTTTACAGCAATCGATATCACATTCAACATTGGTACACCATACGCGGTCTTCAGCCTGTCCGTCATGGAAAGAGCAAGAGAAGCAATAACCTGCACATACCATTGGGGTCACAGAGACCTATACGAGAGACCCAATGTAATGTTCACTGCATACGACTCATATTGTAATCTTGTTGAGACGATGTCCTACAGAGGCTTTGGAGTCTTAGAATCTCAATTCCCACATGAAACAATGGTTAACATGTTAGCTGCGAAACTTGGCATGGACAGACTTGAGATAAGACTGTTGAACCTCACCAAAGAAGGTGAACGCAGCGCTCAGAACGAGATCATCAGAAGCCAAGGATCCGAAGGAGTCCAGAAGAAAGTCTATGAAATGATGCAAGCATGGGGACCCAAACCATCAGTACCAGCACCATGGGTAGTAGGAAGAGGATTCACAGGAGCAAACAAGTACTCACAAGGAGACATGGTACATAACCTCATATTCCTCAAGCTAAGATCAACTGGAATCATAGACATCATAGCTGACTCCATGGATATAGGACAAGGCATGAACACAGTCTCAAGACAGTTTGTTGCAGAAGCAATGAACATACCAATTGAAAATGTACGAAAAGTCGAAGTCAACACAGCATATGTCCCATGGACAAGCGACTCATTCTCAAGCTCAGCAACAGATGATATTGGCCAAGCCATAGTCGATGCAGCCAAGAATGCAAAAGAAAAATTGTTCGAATGGGCTGCACCAAAACTCGGCACCAGCGCATCAAACTTGGAGACTGTCGACGGCATGATACAAGAAAAGGGCAAACCTGAAAACGCTATATCATGGAAAGATGCAATGGCACCACGCCCACACACAATCGTTCAAGGCTCAAAGAACTGGCCTGACGGCGCACCAAACGACTACGATGGACCAGGAAAAAACGACTACTACACAGGACAAGCATTAGGCCCATACTTCAGACTAATCATGCACATGAACTTCATGGCACAAGCCTATGAAGTAATGATAAACAAGGAGACAGGCGAATCAAAGATCACCAAATGGATTGGTGGAAACGACGCACTACCTGTTAATCCAACACTATTAGAAGGACAGATCATAGGTGGAGGATTATACCACGGTGCATCTAACGCAATGTATGAAGAAAACATCTATGACAACGGATCCATCTTGACTAAAGATCTCGTAGATTGGAAGATGCCAACTATACTCGACTTTCCAAAAATGGATGACATACATACTGCAATCGTACCAGTCTGGGGCGAATACTTTGGAGAAAACCCGAGAGTTAACTGTCCATTCGGAGCAAAAGGTGTCGGTGAAGGAGTAGACGTTGCATCACCTTCAGGAATAGTAGACGCAATACACGATGCCATTGGTGTCTGGATCAAAAATGCACCCGCAATGTCCCAGAAGAGAATACTGGAGGCCTTAGGGAAGGCATAAAGGAGGAAATGAAAATTGAGAGCTTTAGCACCAGTAAAATACTACACAGCAACCTCACTTCAAGATGCATGTGAGAAACTCAATCAGGCTGGAGGAAAAGGCAAAGTCTTAGCCGGTGGATCTGACATAGTAGACTGGTTAAGAAAGAGATACATGCCTACACCAGAAGTCCTAGTCGACATTAAGAAACTAGGTCTTGATACAATCGAAACGAAGGAAGATGGTGTTCACATCGGAGCTACAGTTAAACTGTCTGATCTAGGTAAAGCAGGTATACCAATGCTCGCAGAAGCTGCAAGAAAAGGACCCTCACCACAACTACAGAACCAAGCAACAGTCGGCGGTAACATGTGCCAAAACGTATGGTGTTGGTACTATCGACTGAAAGATTGGAACTGCTACAGAAAAGGTGGACCTATCTGTTTCGTCCCTGGTGGCCGAAACCAGTACCACGCAATAATGGAACAGAAAGTATGCAATGCAATTGTTCCTGGAGACGTATCCGTTGCTTTGACAGCCCTAAACGCTAATGTAAACATCGCTGGAATGGAAGGATCAAGAACTGTACCTATGAAAGACTTCTATATAGTCTTAGGTAACGTCTTGAAACCAGACGAAATTATAACAGACATAGTCATACCTGAGAAACCAAGCAAGGGGGTATTCCTTAAAAGCAGAACCAGAGGAGCAATCGACTTTGCTACTGCAAGCGTCGCACTATCAACAACAAGTCAAGGCACAACTGTAGCACTTGGCGGAGTAGCACCGATAATACCATCCGGTACACCTGAAGAGATAAGATCAGCACTAGGAAAAGCAACACCACTTAGCGAGAACAGATACAAGATAAACATTGTCAAGCATCTGCTCAGTGAAGCAGGTGCTTAGACACCTTTCCCTTTTTCTTTTTTTTATAATCAGATTTTTTACTAATCAACAAAAAGATTATTCAGTCGCCTGAACCCATCGGCGGATATACAACTAATATGGATGCAGGTTCTAGGTAAGAGTCTCCACTCACCCAGACTGCAGTAAGCAAAACACTATCCCTATCTTCAGAAATTGCATGCACTTCAAGTGTAACTTCCCCCTGCACGAGATTTACCTTACTCTGCTTTAATTCAAGAATTTTTGAAGGTGAGATAACTACCTCTATCACATCATTCCTAGTTTTATCAATATCACCATTTTCATCTATAACCCATATTCTAATTGGAACGACAGTCGTAGCAACCGCGTGTATTCCTTTGGAGTAAGGAGATCCTATAACCATTTTCAATGTTCTACTTTGTTCTTTTGAAACCTCTGTCTGCGGAACGTAATAATAGTAAATAGAAGTTGAAATTACAAGAGAAATAATTACCAAACCAAAAAGAGACTGTGCTAATTCAACTTTTCTCCATCGAGGTAAACCACGAAGTTTCAAATTCAATTTTTCTTCAAATCTCTTTTTATTAGAGTCTGAGTAGCGAGGGTAATATTAGAATTGATATAATAAACCATGCATACCATGATGTAGCCGCCGCTATGGATAGAGGTATTAACCAAGATCTAGCTCGTATTTTGGTACCTCTAACATGTATATCTATACAATCCACAGGACAGACTTCTATACATCGATGACATTTGATACAATCAATGTTAGGTTTTCCAGACTTTTCTATAGACTCTCGGGTCATTGCATATGTTTCACATACGTTTATGCATTTATTGCATTTGATGCAAATATTTTTATCAACTTTCACGTGAAATGGAGTAATTTTCTCTATAAAATTAATTATTGCACCTACCGGACATATCACCATACAGAACCATCTTTTTTTATTCATAAATGGCAAGATACCAACAAATACAATTGATACTAGTATGAAGGCAATTCCAAGCCAAAGGAACTGAACAAGGAAAACCCAGCAGACAATACATATGAGAGGGACCGCAAATGATATTGCAAGTAATAATATTCCTATTGCTACTCCATACTTTACGTCTTTAACCTCTTCCCTAAGACCATCAATATTTTGCTCGCCAGATGTAGGTTTTTTCATGAAACTTGACATTTTCCATCTCACTTTCTTACCAGACATGCATCCTTGCACAGTTCCTCCGAAGAAACAGATCCAGCCACAGAATCCTCTACCCAGAATAAGAGCTGTAACTATGAAAGGTATGAGATACAATATTCCCAACTGAAGAGTAGAGGGTAATTTTACTACTGCTTCAACATATTCGAACCTACCAAAAACAGCAAGCCCTAACATAATTTCTGGCATAGCCCTATTGCATGGTACGAGAGTTGTACCAAGTGTTGGTAGACCCTCATAATAGTAGACTTTTGTATGACTCCATACCCAAACTGCCAGGTTTTCCATACCAATATAATTAAAAATTACAAAGGACCCAACCCACATTAAAATCGCATAAGAAACCAAATAGAGGTACCTTACTCTCTGAACCGAACGAAATCTCAATAATGCGAATGTCGTAATTCCAAGACCCGACCCCATCACAATACCTAGTACAAAAGACGGCCTGTAGTGAAGATAGAAAGCATACACTCCAATTAGTATGCTGACTGTTATAGCGTTGATTAGATTTGTGGCTGGGCGCATTATCGAATCATCATATCAGAGGACCATTTTTTTCTTAAATTTGAATCGTTAGCGCGCGCTTAATGAGAACCGATCATATGACTTACTTGAATCTTAGCTAGAGGAGACTTTCCACTTATCCATCTGGCTGTCAGTATTGCAACCTCAGGTAAAGAACCTGACTTTACCGTAGCGTCGACTTCGCCATTAACCAATTTTAGCTGTAATTTCTTTGATTTATCTGTAAATCGTAAACCACTTTCAGGATTTATTGAAAGTTCTATTTCATCATCTCTAGAATCATCTACCTTGCCTTCATCTGTTATGGCTTTGACTGAAATGCTCTTTTCACGGTTTTTACCTATTAAAGACAAGAATATGGCTAGTTTAGTTGCTTCAGGTTTCTTCTCTTCTTTGGACTCATCCTTCTCTTGAGTATTTGGAATTCCTAGATTTTCTTCAGTCATCCTAATCATCACCTTTGATTACGCAATCGCCATATTTGTAACTATTAAACTTTAGCTACTATACTGATTAATTATCTGCGATAGAATAACTGGTACTATGCCTGAAATCAAAGTGTTTTATTTTACTCGTTGAGTACTGCTACAGCTCTGATTGGAGATCCTGTTCCTCCTCTAATCTTCAAGGGAAGACCAGCATATATGAAACGCTTTCCAGCGACTTTGTCAAGATTTGCAAGGTTCTCAGTGTTTAGGATACTCCTTTCCTTACATACGATGTGACCAGGATAATATCTAGTTTCCATAGCTTGACTACTATCTATACTTGGTGCGTCTTCGCCGATATTGACAACACCTTGTTCTCCAAGCCACTTTGCAGCTTCCATATCAAGACCAGTATATTTGAAGAGCCAATCCTTAGTACCATACTTTCTGTTGTAATGACCTGTATAAAGAAGAACAGTGTCTCCTTTCTTTATTGTGAGTTTATGTTTGTCAAGAGCTTCTTTGATGTCATTCAAAGTGATGAACTTGTCTGCAGGTACGTGAGAAACATCCAAACAAACAGCTTCTGTGTAGAACATCTCCAATGGAAGTTTGTCTATTGTTTTTCCTTCAGGATTGATGTGAAAGACGGAATCGACATGAGTTGGACCATGGTCACTCATGAGCAACCCCATACTTGCATATGATTGGAATGGGTATTTGTCTGGAAATTTCGAACGGGTCTCTTCATGCGTATCATGGTACCAAAGAACAGTCTTCAGATGACCTGGATACACAGGCATTCCTTGATAGATTTCTTGTGAGAGATCTATTATCTTTACCAAATTAACCACCTAGACTCGTGATTCCTGAAATAAATTATTAAGATTTGCGCTAGTGAATGATTAAGGTATATTAGAGGGCTAGCAGAAAACGTTTTTATCCATTCATAAATCTAGCATTGCAGAAAGAGTGTGACATGATGAAGACTAGCCTCGACAAATTCTTCAATCCGGAGAGTGTAGCCGTAGTTGGAGCCTCTGGTACTCCAGGAAAATTAGGATATATCGCTATCGAAAATCTAAAGATATTAGGATATACAGGCAAGATCTATCCAATTAACCCGAAAGCCAATGAAATTCTTGGTTTCAAGGCTTATCCTAATGTAAAAGATATTCCGGGACCAGTCGATGTGGGTCTTGTTCTTGTTCCAGCAGAGATAGCAGTTGTAGTAATTAGAGATTTTGCTGAAAAAGGAATCAAACATGCAGTAATAGTTGCTGGAGGATTCAGCGAGGTAGATATAAAAGGAGCAGAAATGCAAAAAGAAATTCTCGAAATCAGTAGAAAGGTCGGAATGAGAATCATCGGTCCAAACACTACTGGAATTCTAAGTATGGTAGACAGGTTTTCAACAACATTCCAGACTGGAATTGAGTTTCGACCAGGCCCTGCAGCATTCATCGCTCAGACAGGAAACTTTGCATCAATCACACTCAAATGGATACTATCAAAAGAACAATTTGGAATCAGCAGAGTCATAGGTCTTGGCAATAAAATTGATGTTGATGATGCTGACGCTTTAGAATATTTGGAAACAGATGTAAAAACCAAAGTTATTGCAATGTATATTGAAGGAATTAAGAACGGAAGACGGCTAATAGAAGTAGGAAAGAGGGTTACTAAGAAGAAACCTGTCTTAGCATTAAAATCTGGAAGAACATCAGCTGGTTCTAAAGCCGCTCATTCACATACGGCTTCATTGGCTGCAAACGACACGATTGTAGACGCAGCTTTCAAACAAGCCGGAATAATACGTGTAGATAACTACATGGATCTCGTTCAATTGACAAAAGCATTTGTCTTTCAACAACCACCGAAAGGAAACAATGTAGGAGTCATCTCACCTTCTGGAGGACTCGGGGTTATTACAGCGGACGCATGTGAGCGTTCAGGATTAAAGATCGCCACACTCACAGAAGATACCTTGAATAAATTCAGAAAAGCTAGCCCACCATTTATTAATGTTGGAAATCCCTATGACATCTGGCCATCAGTCTCCCAAATCGGCATGGATGCAGCCTATAAAGTCGCTATCGACGCAGTGTTTGAAGATCCTAATGTCGATGCTATAATAGCTGGAACAATGGTTACAAAAGGATGGGTTGAGTTCAAAGATAATAGCTTCTTTGCAGCAGCCTCGCGTAGGCATCCAGAGAAGCCTATCGTAGCATTCGCCACTAGTGAGTGGCAACTAGTAAATGAATTGCAAGAGGATCTTGAAAAGCAGGGGATTCCAACTTATACATCCCCTGAAATGGCTGCAAGAGCACTGACGACCATGTACAGGTATTCATGCATAAAGTCTTCGTGATGCCGGTTAAGCTTCTCCCCGTCCAAGAATTATCCTGTATGGGTCAACCTCTTCTCTAAGTATCCTAAGTTCTTCGCGTGAAGGGGGATCGTTATCTTTTATTTTGGATGGAAGTATCAATTCGAATCCAGTATTCTCGACAACGTCTTCCACAGTCACTTTAGGATTCAAAGCAAAGAGTCTCATTCTCTTTGTCTTCTCATCAAAATCAAAAGTTCCTCTGGTGGTGTAGACTTTGTAGGGTCCAGTTCCTGGAGGTAGGCCGACCTTCTCTCTCGAACCGGGTCCATCGAGATATCCTGGGGAAGTTATATAATCTGTCTTCTCAACGAATCTTCTCTTCTCATGATTCATGATTATCATTGTCTTCCAAGCGAAAGACGCGAAAGCGTTTGCTCCTCCACTTCCTGGAAATCTAACTTTTGGAGCATGATAATCTCCTAGGACTGTCGAGTTTAGATTTCCATATTTATCGATTTGGGCTCCACCTAAGAAAGCATAATCTGCGAAACCTGCCTGTGCTATTTCGAAAGCTTCTGCACTGTCTGCTGCTCTCAGGGCTCGCCAGGTTGTTCGAGAACAAGCGACAGACAGGGGCAGAGTTGGCATCTCTGGACCTATTCCACCAACTTCGAAAATTGGTGTGATCTTGAGATTTCTTGTTTTTTGTGCGAGTGACGTGACAAGCATTGGTATCCCTGTTCCCACATAGATTATTTTCTTGTCTTCAATATCTCGGCTTGCAAGAATAGTCATTAATTCCATGACGTTGTATTCTTCACTCATTAAGAGAAACCCCCTGGTTTGACTTTTAGAAATTCCAAATCCTCTAGGAATTTCAACTTCTTCTTTCCGCCTATCTTCTCTAGGTATTCTTCAAACGAGTCGACACCGAAGACATAATTGTTATAATATTCTTTCAAAGCTTTTCCAGTGGTATCTTCGCAGGCTTTTCTGTATTCTATAAGATGTTCGATATCCACATAATACATACCGGGCATATTTCCAGGGTGAGAGCCATAAGGCGCTTCAACTACAGCATCAACGTAGAAATATGGGACAAATGTTCTATCTGATTCTTTTCTAATAACTTCAGTGTCCACTATTTTCTCAGTACTTAGTATTACTCTTTTAGACCCTCTAACCTTGCCCCAATCCTCTACTATTGCACCCGAAGTGATTCGAGCATTTCCATAAATGTCTGATTCATGAACATGGATCAATGCAACATCCGTAAATAGAGCGGGTACAAGAACTACTTCTTCATCAGTAAATGGACATTGCACCTTGACCGCGCCGCTGTATTTGAAAGTATCAGAACCCATCATGTGTCGCACTGGCATGAAGGGGATTCCCATTGCTGCAGCTTTATGTCTCCAAGCCATTGAGGCGTTATCCCATTCAGTGAGTGTAATCTCTCCTTTAGTTACTGCTTGTTCTACTATTTTTCTACTCATCTTTGGAAGACCTAAAACTTCAAGTCCAATTATGTAACCTGGATCAAGGTGGCTAACCAGACCATTATCAGTTAAGAAATTCACATCAATAGACCTAGTTCCACAACCTACGTAAAGATCTTTAATCCCTTGCCTTACAACTTCATGGAGAATCGCTACAGGAATTCTTACAAAACTACAACCACTAATTGAGATTATATCACCATCTTTCATGAATTTCTTAACAGCTGTCTTTGCGTCCATAACTTTGTCAATCATTTCACGTGGTTTGTTATCTCTATTCCATTCACGAAAATCATTTGGAGTAATTTTCGGCCGCGCGAATTGTGTTCCACGCTCTAAAATCTTCATTTCCATAATACAGCATCTCTATGCTTTCGAATGTCCTATGAATCCAAGGTTTTGGCTTTTTAAGATTTATACTTGATCCAAAAATTTGTGCGCTATTAATTATTCGCCATTCAGAGTCAGAAATGAGAAAACTCAATCTCAAATTAGCTTGAAAAAAAGCTAGATTATCTCAAAGTAGTTGAGGTTTAAGAATAGTAACTATGCACCTTTAGGATGAAACACTATTACTTGTCCTTCTTTATCTTTTACAGCTCTTATCTTGATTTTTCTGGGAGGCTTTTTTATGCTTCTTTTCCAGATCTCTTCGTTTACAGCATTACTAATCTTAACATCATCTACCTTCATTCTTCTCTTAACGAAATCTTTGACTAACTTGACTGCTTTCGGGGCTCTCTTTATTCTAGGCGCATTCCAGACATCTCTGAGATTGATTGTATAAAATTTCTCGTCAACTATTTCGATTTCCTCGTCAATTTCTGAATCTTCTTCCGATTCAGTCTTATCAGGCTCCTCAACCTGCTCAGCCTCAACAGGCTCCTCTTTTATGGCATCTTCTTCGTTAACTGTATTCTTGATTTCTTCTTTAGACATAGTCTGTTAACCTCAACGTTTTAGATTAGTTCTTCTCCAATTTCTTCTCTTAGGAGTTGATCTAACTCTTCCCCTAGTTTTCGCAACTACCCACGTTGGAACTGGTCTATTCATCTTGCCAGCTTTACCAAGCCTTTTTTTCCTTGAAGTTGGTTTATTTCTGGCCAAATCTAAATTCTCCTTATTGTAAAATCTCTTTTCTGACTTTGCATACGCCTAAGTGTTTCTTTCAATTGATCATCATTTAATGGAGTTCGAAGTCTACCAGTCTGCGCGAGCTGAATGAGTTGAAGCTCAAGCTGCTCAGCAAATTCTGGCCTAACCATCCGAATATTCGTTAATCGCTGCCTAGCTTCAGTGGTTAATATTGTTCTAAGTAGAGCCTGTTTCTGAGCTTCAAGTCTTTCCTGAGCTCTGTCGCCCCTTTGTTCATCCACCGTTGAGTTTTGAAGCTCAGCTAGCTTTTTTTGACGAATGAGCTGAAGTTCTTCGTCGCTAGGCTCAGAACTCATTTTTATTTTTCTGCTCCTGGCTTGAGTTCTTTGAGCATCTCCGCAGAGATCTTACTAAGTAGACTGAAACCCTCACTGCTCAGTTGTCTTCCCTTTTTCTCAACTTTTGAAACAAATTTCGCCTGTTCTAATTGTTTGAGCGGTGCTCTCACTGATGACCCTCCACATGATCTCGCATGTTCCTGACCTCTTCCTCTACTGCTTCTGCCTCCATATTCAGTTCTTAATTTTGAAACTCCAACTGTACCGTGAATGTACAATTTTCGCAGTATGGAAGCACACCTTTTGTACCACCAATCAGGGTCTTGAGGTGGCTGTTCTCTATGCGCGCCAGTCTTTGCTGTGATAGACCACACTGGAGGTGTGACTTCTCCGACATTCTCTTTGAGATATGTGGCTAGCCGTTTGATGAATAGATCAGCTGGCACTTCATATGGTGAAGGCAAATTTTGTTTCTCCTAATAGGGTTTTTATTCTATACTAAGGTCTAAGCACTAAATTCAAATGCTCAATATAAATTTTCATTGGAAACAGAATAATCTGTTATTGAGTGAATATCTTAACTAATTGAGGTTTAAGGCGTCATGTCAGGATCATTAAATGATGATAACAAGAAAATGAGT
>MEZD01000039.1:57059-57534 GCA_001775955.1 Candidatus Bathyarchaeota archaeon RBG_13_38_9
TTTTAATTCAATAGGATTATTTCTAGATTATTATGAATTGACAATGGCTAAGGCTGATCTTGACCATAAAAATTTGAACATTATCACAGAGAACTATTATGTCAGAAAAATTCCCCAAGGAGCGTATCTAGTTTCAGCCGGACTTGAACAAGTCATCCATTTTATTGAGAATTTTGAGATAGCTGAAGAAGATATTGAATGGTTGAACTCCACAAGTGGAAAAGACTTTGATGAGAAATTCTACAAATATCTCCAAGATTTCAAATTTGGGGGAGATGTATATGCAGTCCCTGAAGGCACTGTTGTCTTCCCTAATGAGCCTATAATCAACATTACTGGAAGATCTCTAGATATTCAGCTCTTTGAAACGTACCTTCTCAATGTCATGAATTACCAAACATTGATTGCAACAAAAGCTTCTAGGATAGCGAGATCGGCAAAAGGAAATGATGTTATTGATTTTGGAGCTCGTCGT
>MEZD01000039.1:57541-63571 GCA_001775955.1 Candidatus Bathyarchaeota archaeon RBG_13_38_9
GTCGAGATGCCGCCATTCTGGGAGCACGAGCTGCTTTCATAGGTGGAGTTAATGGGACATCACTTGTCATGGCTGGAAGAATTTGGGGTATCCCATATGTTGGAACAATGGCACATAAATTTGTTCAGGACAGGGAGAGTGAGCTTGATGCTTTTCGTGAATATGCAGAATCTTTTCCTCATAATGCCATACTGCTCATAGATACTTATGATACTCTAAAAGGTGCGAGGAATGCTTGCATAATTGGTAAGGAACTAAGAAAGAAAGGTTTTGAGCTTAAAGGAGTTAGACTTGATAGTGGAAATCTTCTTGATTTGAGTAAGAAAGTGAGGAAGATCCTTGACGATGGGGGATTAACAGAAACTAAGATTTTTGCTAGCAGTGATCTAGACGAGTTTGTTATTGAAAAACTCCTACAAGAAAATGCTCCGATAAATGGGTTTGGAGTGGGCACGCGATTGATTACCGGGGCTAATTATAATTCGATTACTCATGAAGGAGATGTATCAGCGCTTAATGGAATTTACAAGATAGTGGAGAGAATCGAGGGAGATACTGTAATTCCTAAAATGAAAATGACTGATGACATTTCAAAGGCTACGTTACCAGGTAGAAAACAAGTCTATAGACGTTCGGAATCTGGAAAATTTATTGAAGATATGATAACAATCTGGGATGAAAAACCTGATTCAAAGTATGACTGGCACCCATTACTGATACCAATAGTAAAAAATGGAAAATCAATATTCGATTTTCCATCACTTGATGAAATAAAGGAGTATACAGTTGATCAGATACGGATGCTTCCGGACGGTGTTAAGAAAAATTATGGAGCCCAGGAATATCCTGTTAAACTCAGTAATCAAATTAATGAATTGATCGATAATATTTTGCAAGGTGATAAAGATCATTCTCAATGAATTTTAATTGAAATTACCGAAAACAAGAATGTGTAATTCTATTTAGTTGATTTTTTATTTCCTGTACTTGTTTTTGGTTTATAGAGAGTAAAAGTGCTTCCTCTTACATCTACGATCGACGATTTAGTTGCTACTGCAACAATTTTAGTTATTTCTAATAGATCTTTATTAGCTATAGCTACCTTCTGAGTTTTAACTTTCACAAGTTTGTCAGATTTGAGCTGCTTATTCAACTGTTCAATTAAAGCATCGGTAACGCCTGTTTTACCAATCCAGATTTTCGGTTTGAGGTTAGAAGATCTTCTTTTCAGTCTATGAAATCTTTTTTTCTTCGGATTTTTTCTCGGTTCATTGGATAACGTTTGATCGTTTCGCACTTGAGACATGTTATGATCACTCTCCCTTTTCCATCAGGCCTGTTCCTTATACGCGAATTTGCACCTGGAACTAGAAAAGAGTTACATTTCTTGCAAAAATACATTTTAAATTGTTTCGATATTCTGACCTGACATTTCATACCGATCTTTCTAGCAAGTTCTACGTATCGATCGGCTAGAACAGGATCTCTACTATAACATTCTGATGCTAGCCTAAAGAGTTTTTCAATTCTTTCTTTGGCTATCACGCGTACTTTGTGCTGATCATTATATTTCATGATTGCATTCAACTAATACTAAATGTTTGGAAGTTAAACTTTCGTAATTCTCTACGTGAAGGTTGATCCACAAGAATCTCATTTAAATTAAATACTTTATTTTATGCTCAAGAAGATATTTCTAGTAGAGTTCATTGGGGAAAGAAAATGCTAACTTTAATTCTCGCTGAGTCTTCAATTGAGCGTATTCCAAAAGCGATAGTTAATGATCCCTCAGTCATAAGTGATGCCAAGAGACGCCGTAAAAACCCTGAACAACTAATCTTGGATAGATCTTACCATCATAAAGCAATTAATAGACTATCAAATCCAGAGAAGAGAGGACGTCCAGATATAATTCACATTACATTACTCAATTGTCTGGGCTCACCACTAAATGTGACAGGAAGATTAACTACATATGTCCATACTATCGAAGATCTCATAATTGAAGTATCATCCAGAACTAGAATCCCCAGAAACAGTGAACGGTTCAAAGGAATTCTAGAACAACTTTTCGAGTCACATCGAGTACCAACAACGGGTAAACCTCTACTACAACTTAGAAAATCTAGTTTGAAAGAATTAATCAGAAAAGTTTCACCATCATATGTTGGTGCATTAACGACCCAAGGAAATTATGAAAATCTTACAAATTTGGGGCACATCATTGTGAATCAAAAAAAACCTGTTTTAATTATTGGAGGATTTTCTAAAGGGCACTTCACCAAAGAGACTTTAAAATTAGCAGATCAAACCATAAGCATCTTTCCCAAGGGACTTGAAAGCTGGACGGTTGCCTCAAAAGTGATCTTTACTTATGAACAAGCCTTGGAATTCAACGATATATGCAATAGTAATCCATAGAAGCGCGCGCTAACAACATAACGAAACCAGAATCCTTGTATGTAAGCCACTAACACATGTTTTTTAGTTCCTATCAAAGGGTGTATCCATTGTCTGAAGATGCAGAACTCGACTTATGGAAACGAAAAAAACTATTGGAAATGCAAAAACGCCTCATGGTCAAGAAAGTCGAGGAAGAACAAAAGAAAAATCAAAAGGACAAACCAAAACCTGACATCAAACCTAAAGATGTCTTAAAGAGAATCTTCGTTGGAAGAGCAATGGAAGTCTGGGATCAAGCATGGAAACAATACCCTGAAATAATGCAAAAGTTGGAGCCAGACCTCGCACGTCTTGTTATGAGCGGAGAAATAGATGGACCAATAGATGAGAACCAACTCTTACACATCTTGCGAACCATAGGCCTCGATGTACGATTCGACCTTAAAATTAAGATATTAAGAAATGGTAAACTGAAAACAATCTCCGAAAAATTAAAAGAAAAGTAAAGCACCCTAAAATAATTCATATAATAACCCGAAAAAGTTCGGTTTTTAAACCCAAACAGGGCTGCCTTAAGGTTTTTTAGCAATCTTAGCAGACACTTCTCCCTATGAACATTAGATCTATAAATGCGGGATTCAATATCCAAAATGACAAAAATGATAAAATTGTTCACGAAGCCTCAAATTTAATTTTAGATTTAAAGAAAGCTTTCAAAAAGAGAAATCTGAAAGTTAGGACGACTAGATTTTGTTCTCAACCTTTGATAAATGTTAAAGATCTCAACCCAAGAGAAGTAAATAAACTGACCATAAGTATGGATAGACTTTGTCAGAATGAGAATATTAACTGGTTCTGTTTCCCTATTGGGGAAGTCAAAGATCAGAAAGACTATCAATTTATTAAAACTGTGCCAGGTATTATGAGTAACTCTAAAATCTCTTTCTCTAGCGTTATCGTCAGTCATGCAAATAAATTGAATTTTTCTGGAATCAATGAATGTGCTAGACAAGTTAAAAAGATCTCTAAAACTGACATGAGTGGATTTGATAACTTTAGATTTTGTGTAAGTGCAAACGTTAAACCTAACGGCGCATTCTTCCCATACTCCTGGCATAAAGGGAAAGATGGTTTTTCTCTTGGTTTAGAGACAATCGATCTAATACTTAGCACCATAAGTAAGAATAAAGATCTTTCAGAAAACCGAAAATGGATAATAAATGCGTTGTCACGAGAATTTGTGAGCATAGACAGAATTGCAAGAGAAATCGAGAAAGAAACAGGCTACAAATATTATGGCCTAGACTTATCTTTAGCACCATATCCAACTGATAACCATTCTATTGGTAAGGCAATTCAAAGATTAGGGCTTGACAGGTTTGGTGCAAACGGGACTTTATTTTTAACAGCATACCTAACCAATTTACTCAAACATCTAGAGAAAAAACTCTCTGTCAGAACAATTGGCTTTACTGGCTTAATGTACCCAGTTTTGGAAGACAGATTCTTAACCTCGAGTAATGATATGAACATTCTCAACATGGAGAGTCTTTTACTTTATTCCTCAGTATGTGGATGTGGTCCTGACATGATCCCATTACCTGGAGATATTTCTGAAAAAGAGATATCTTCAATAATACTTGATATGTCATCGCTAGCTTTAATGTTGAACAAACCACTGATAGCAAGGCTTGTACCTATTCCAAATAAGAAAAGTGGGGAATTAACCAATTTCGATTATCATTTCTTCCATAATACAAAAATTATGAACGCTAGGAAGATGTCAATAAAAAGAAATATTCTTGAGAATAATTCTGAATTTGAATTCTTGTAACAACATGCTTTTATTTTGGAAAGATAGTTGTTGGATTACAGAAATTTATAATCGGGCATAGTGTACGCTCAAAAAATTAAAATAACCAGTTTGATAATCTTCACATGGGTTTAATGTCACTCATTCCATTAGAATCAATAAACCAGACAGTTTTACCTCTTGGATTTACCATCGCTGCAGGATAAATCTTCTTAGCTTTTTCTGTTTTTTTAAAAATTAATTGAAGTATTTTCTCTTTTTTAGCTCCAGAAATAAGGAAAAAAACACAATTTGCTCTATTGATTATCGGAAAGGTAATTGTTATCCTGTGAATTGGTTTCATCTCCGGTGGAGCATTAACAGCACATACTAATCTGTGCTTTTCAAACAAAACTGGATTTGCAGGAAAGAGTGATGCTGTATGACCATCCTCTCCCATCCCCAACAATATCAAATCGAATGATTGATAATCATTATTTTCTGTAGAATAGTCGAACATTTTTTTAAGTAACATTTCATACAATTCAGCTGATTTCTCTGGTGAACCATCCTCAACTGGAATTCTGTGAACATTTCCTTGAGGTATATTCACTCTCGAAATAAATGAATCATATGCCATAGCAAAATTACTTTGAGCATGATTTTTCGGTACATATCGCTCATCTCCCCAAAACAGGTGAACATGCTCCCAAGGAATCTTATGTGGGAATTCTGAAGCAAGGATACCATACAAAGTACGTGGCGTGTTACCACCTGATAGAGCTAGCATGAAACGACCTTTCTTAGATATCACTGAATTAATCAAATCAACAATTTCTTCCGCCATAACCCTGCTAGCAGTATTAAGATTTGGAAATATGAATTTATTATCCGGGTTTTTAATCATTTTTCTAAGCCTATCGCATGTAGAGACGATCTGTCTCAGAAGGATAACCACTGCCAGCGGGATATAGTCTAATGGGCTTATCTAATTTCAAAAGAGGTGTATAGAGGCTCCAAGCACTTTCTACTTCATCGGAGTGTACAAATAGAGTTTGATCGCCGTTGATCACGTCAAGAAGAAGAGCTTCATATGCATCTGGAGGCGATCCAAAGATTGCTGAATATTTGAAGTTTAGACTTTGTGTAGTTAGATTCATTGGCTGACCCAAGGACTTTACCTGTATTTTGAGGTCAAAACCTTCATCAGGCTGTATTGTAATTATCAACACATTAGGTTGTACAGAACAGGCAGGACCAAAGGGTGCGAAAATTGATACAGGCGCACATTGAAATCGCACTTTTATTTGAGTAATCCTTTGAGGCATACGTTTTCCAGTAAATAGGAAAAAGGGTACTCCTGCCCATCGCCAGTTTGCCACCTCCAAACGTAATCCAACAAAAGTTTCTGTTTTAGATTCCGGAGACACTCCTGATTCTTCTCTATAGCCCCTAACCTTCTCACCATTCATCCTCCCTTCTGTATATTGTCCGAAAACTACATCTTCTGATCTGATCGGTGCTATTTGACGGAGTATCTTTATTTTCTCATTACGGATTGCATCTGATTCAAAAGTGGTAGGAGGCTCCATTGCAACTAAAGTCAATAGTTGCGTTAAATGATTCTCCACCATATCACGTAGTGCGCCACTCTGTTCATAATAATTGGCTCTTCCCTCAATCCCTTGATTCTCGGCGACAACAATATCTATACTTTCGATATGTTCGCGATTCCATAGATGTTCGAAAAACGCATTTGCAAAACGAAAGACTAGAAGATTTTGAACTGTCTCCTTACCAAGAAAATGATCAATTCGATAAATCTGAGATTCTTG
>MEZD01000039.1:63624-65212 GCA_001775955.1 Candidatus Bathyarchaeota archaeon RBG_13_38_9
CGAAAGGTTTCTCTATAACGATTCGTATCCAACCTGACCCTTTGTTAAGTTCACTCTCTCCGAGCCCTTGGATAGTAGAAGGAAAAGCATCTGGAGGTAAAGCCATGTAAAAAACTCTATTGCTTGGAAGCTTTTTTTGAGTTTCCAATTCCAATATTCGATCGGAAAGTCTTCTGTAGTCTTCTAGATTTCCTTCACCAATGGAGTGATAGTGTAAACACTTTTCACACCATTCTGAGAATGCATTATCATTAATGGTTAATCCCGTGGTTTCGAGCATGTTTTTGATTTGGTCTCGAAAAGTGGCATCATTGTATCCTTTGCTTCTAGACACTCCAAGTATTACTGATTTTCCTTGAAGCGCCCCTTTAGTCGATAGCTGGTATAGGGCGGGGAATAATTTTCGACGAGCAAGATTACCAGTCGCACCGAGAATGATAAAAATATTTGGGTCAATCTGTTTTTTTATCATTTTTTCTCTTGACCGCGTGTCCGCCAAATTTTTGTCTCATGACAGCCAGTATTCTATCTGCAAAGGATTCATTGTCTCGGGATCGAAGTCGTCTTAAGAGTGATAAGGTTATGATGGGTGCTGCAACATCTAGATCAATCGCCTCAAATATAGTCCAACGGCCTTCACCAGAATCTTCAACATACGGTGCAATATTCTTTAATTCGGAATCCTCTTCAAGAGCTTGTGATGTTAGATCGAGTAACCATGATCTGACAACACTACCAAAACGCCAAATCTCAGCTATTTGATGCAGATTTAGATTAAATTCACTCTTCTTTTTTAGTAAGGCAAATCCTTCGGCATATGCTTGCATTAAGCCATACTCGATACCGTTATGAACCATTTTTACAAAGTGACCTGCGCCATTTGTTCCTACGTGACCCCAACCTTTGTCCTTAGTCGGAGCAAGCGTTTCGAAGATCGGGTTTAGTTGTTCCACAACATCCTTCTCTCCGCCTACCATCATGCTATAACCTTCTGTTAGACCCCAAATACCACCACTAGTGCCCACATCCACATAGTGGATCTTATTCTTTTTAAGCAATGCAGCTCGACGTATGCTATCTTTATAATTCGAGTTACCTCCGTCGACGATCACATCACCTTCTTCTAATTCAGACGAAATATCTTGAATTGTTTTATCTATTGGGTCTCCAGCAGGAATCATCAACCAGATTATCCGAGGGACAGATAATTTCTGAACCAATTCCTTTAATGAATATGCTGCATCTATTCCTTTTTCCTTTGCTTGATTGACTGTTTCTTCTCGTCTTGCATAGCCAACAACTTTATGTCCACCTGTTACCAGCCGAGTCGCCATGTTCAGACCCATGCGCCCTAATCCTATCATTCCTAATTGCATTCTTCATTCCCTCTTTTTCTAAACAGAAGCATGTTTACAATTACAGATAGATTTTTTTTAAAATGATTTTTGACTTAGGTTTTTAGTAGCAGCCGATTTTTTTAGCAATCTTGTCTTCATATCTTTTCTTTACATTTAATGCAAGATAGTTTATTGCTTTAATAATCTCTTAGCTCGATTAACAACATTTTTTATGGTAAAACCAAATTTCT
>MEZD01000039.1:65245-73887 GCA_001775955.1 Candidatus Bathyarchaeota archaeon RBG_13_38_9
ATCGATCCACACCAATTATATCCCCTTTATCTCCAACATATTTTCCCCATCCTAGAGATACTCCGGCTTCTATGGCAAGCTTAGGCAGTTTTGGAGGAAGAACTTTCAGTTTGTATTCTTCTGTTTGCTCTTCGAAAAGCTCCCATGAAGGCATCGAGACAATACGAGCTTCTATTCCGTTTATTTTCAATTCTTTGCTAGATGCTAATGCTAAATGAACTTCTGATCCTGTTGCTATTAAGATAATATCAGGTTTACCAGATTCGGCTTCAGATAAAATGTAGGCACCTCTAGGAACGCCATCTCTAATCGGATATTTTACTGGATCGAGAATTGGCAGGTTCTGTCTCGTGAATATTAGGACAGTTGGCCCTTTCCTATCGATCGCCATTTGCCAGGCCATCGCTGTCTCATTGGCATCAGCGGGCCGAATAACTGTTAACTCAGGAATGGTTCTGAGACTCATTAGCTGCTCAATTGGTTGATGTGTTGGACCGTCTTCGCCAAGACTAATACTATCATGTGTAAAAATAAAAATCACATGAGTCTTCATTAACGCTGCTAGTCGTATTGGTGGACGCATATAATCAGAAAAAACAAGAAACGTCGCTGTATACGGAATGAAATTGCTATGTAAGGCCATGCCATTGGCGATAGCCCCCATAGAATGTTCTCTAACACCGAAATGGACGTTATGGGCACAAACTTTACTCAAACCAAAGTCACCATAACCCATCAAGAGCGTCTTTGTTGATGGCGCAAGATCTGCTGACCCACCTACAAGAATATGTGGAGGTGCCCCATTTAGTGAGTGTAGTTTCCTTGTTAGATTATTCATGACTTTGCCTGAAGCTGCTCTAGTTGCTAATGGACCATCTTTCGGGTTGAAGAATTGTATGTAGCTCTTCCAGTCAGCAGGCAATTGCCCTTTTATTGTCTTCTCAAATTGGGAAAAGAAGTCTGGATATTTCTGTTTGTAAGCATCGAGAATCTTGTAATATTTTTTCTCAAGCTCAGCTCCCATTTTGATAGATTTTCGGAAGTGGTTTAAAGAATCTTCAGGAATGTGGAATGACGGTTCAATAGGCCACCCTAGAGATTCCTTTGTAGCTTTCAAAGCTTCTGGACCTAGTGGTTCTCCATGTGCTTCTGCTGAATCTTGTTTGGGACTGCCATATCCAATACGAGTTCTAACTATTATGAGAGAGGGTTTTTCTTTTTGGGATTTTGCAGAATTTATGACTTTTTCAATGTTTTCTAAATCATTACCATCGGGTACCTTAATAACGTTCCAGCCATAGGCTTCAAAACGGCCCTTAACATTTTCTGTGAATGCAAAATCAGTCTCGCCCTCGATCGAGATATGATTATCATCATATAGGTAGATGATCTTGTTTAGTTTTAGAGTTCCGGCAAGTGAGGCAGCCTCGGAAGCGACACCTTCCATAAGGTCTCCGTCTGACACTATTCCGTAGGTATAATGGTTTACTATTTCATATTCTGGGAAGTTGAAACAATTGGCTAGAAATACTTCAGCAAGAGCCATTCCAACACCCATTGCAAAACCTTGGCCTAATGGACCTGTGGTAGCCTCGACTCCTTGTGTTAAGCCAAATTCTGGATGTCCTGGAGTTTTGCTTCCCCATTGTCGAAATTGTTTCAATTCTTTTAGAGGAAGATCATACCCATACATGTGTAAGAGAGAATATAGTAAAGCGGACCCATGTCCTGCTGAAAGTATGAAACGATCTCGATTAATCCATTTTGGATTCTTCGGATTATGACGCAGGAATTTATCCCATAGTACATAAGCCATAGGTGCCGCACCGAGAGGAAGACCTGGATGTCCTGACTGGGCTTTTTCAACAGCGTCAACAGCTAAGAATCGGAGCGTATTTACACAGATTCTATCTAGATCGGTCATAGTAGTATTCATCTTTACTTTGAGAATTTATCATTATGAAATGGTTCCGGTTAACTGATGTTGAGCAAGGGCAGCTGCTCCAACTACACCTGCCTTTCCACCTAAAGATGCTTTAGTGAACCTTAAATTTTCGATTGCTGGCTTTAACGCCTCTTTTTTTGTTTGTTCTTCTATCATTTGGATTAGTTCTGGTATTCCTTCTATTACTCCACCACCAAATACGATAAGGCAAGGGTTGAATGCATTCACTATACTCGAAACACCTGCCGCGATATAGTGACTGGTTTCCTTAACAAGATTCAAAGCTAATTGGTCTCCATCATGGTATGCTTTACTTACAGTGGCAGCGGTTATTTGTTTAACATGACCAGCAATTTCTAATAGAGCCTTGCCAGCAGAAGAATCACTGCAAACAGCATCTTGCGCTCTTTCTGCTATGGCCCATCCACCACCGTATGCTTCCATACAGCCCCTCTTGGAACAATGACAATTTCTACCATCAACTACTATTGTAATATGTCCAAGCTCTCCTGCAGTATTGGTGCAACCTCTCAATAATCTACCGCTGGTTATTACGCCGCCACCTATTCCCGTTCCAACGAAAAGAACAACTAGATCGTTAACACCTTTTCCAGATCCATATTCCCATTCACCCAATGTCGCCGCACGTACATCATTGGTCACAATTACTGGTAGTCCTAATTCTTCTTCTAATCTTGTTTTAAGAGGTACATCACGCCAATTTAGATTAGGCGCAGATCTCACCATGCCATTAACATCAATCTGACCTGCGACACCAATTCCCAAAGCTTTAGGATTATACTTCTCTTGTTGGAGAAGTTTAGTTATACATCCCACAAGATCTTCAACGACACTGTCAGATCCTTTTTCTGAATTAGTAGGATATTTATGTGAACTTAGAATATCGCCTTCCCCATCTAATATGGCCGCCGCTACTTTTGTACCACCAAGATCCACACCTATTGTTGTTGGAGGTAGAATTTTTTCAGCCAATTACCATAACCAACTTTTCATCTAATAAATTGTAAAATTTATTATAATATTCGATTAAGAAATTATTTGAATAACAAATAATTCTTTATAACTATAGAATTACAAACAATTTATCTATTTGATAAACTCCCAGTTACTAAATAAGCTTCCACATACATGAAATTTTAAAGGTGAATTTCTATGAAGAAATCAGAAATCATTGTTCCGTTAGATGTTCCAAAAAGAGTCAGGGAGAAATATATTAAGAATTATTTCGATGCGACGTCAGGTTCTGGAAGACTTATGCTTTTTGCGGGAGATCAGAAGATCGAACATCTGAATGCCGATTTCTTTGGTGAAGCCATTCATCTTGATGATTCAAACCCAGAACATCTTTTCAAAATTGCAAGCAAAGCAAACATTGGCCTTTTTGCCACTCAGCTTGGTCTTATTGCACGATACGGTATGCATTACAGAAAAGTTCCATTCCTTGTAAAATTGAATTCAAAAACTAATCTTATCAAAAAAAATCAAAAGGACCCTTACAGTGAACAGCTTATTGATGTAAGTCAGGTAGTTGAATTTCAGAAGAATAGTGGATTGAAAATACTCAGTGTAGGCTATACCCTTTATCTTGGAAGTGAATATGAGCCCGATATGTTGAGAAAAGCGTCACAAATCATATACGAAGCACATAGACATGGACTAATCGCGGTTCTATGGATCTATCCTAGAGGAAAAGCTGTTAACGATGAGAGAGATCCTCATCTAATTGCTGGTGCAACAGGAGTTGGGGCTTGTCTTGGTTCAGATTTCGTTAAAGTGAATTATCCAAAACAAGAAGGAAAAGAATCAAAAGGAATATTCAAAGAAGCTGTAATTGCTGCTGGAAGAACAAAGGTCATATGTGCTGGAGGACCTTCAACTGACGTTAAGGTTTTTCTTCAGGAACTTCATGAGCAAATTGAGAGTGGAGCATCAGGAAACGCAACTGGAAGAAATATACATCAAAAAGGACTTGAAGAAGCCATTCGCATGTGCAATGCAATATACGCAATAACTATAGAAAACTCTACTGTAGAAGATGCATACTCCAGGTATATTCAAGAATGAAAAAAACATTAGTCTGTCTCGATAGAGACGGCACACTAATTTACGATAAGAAATATCATCTTGGAAGAACCGATGATTGGAAATCTAAAATTAAAATCTTACCAACAGTCATCGAAGGTTTAAGATTACTAAGAACTCTTCCAAATGTGGCAATATATGTAATCACAAACCAGCCAGGGGTAGCAATAAAAGACTTCCCTCTATTGACTCTTGATAGAGCACATGAAGTGAATCGATATATCTTATCTCAAATTGCAAAGATGGGTGGACAGATAGACGGCTATTTCTTGTGCCCACCTGCAAACTTACAATATGTAAAAAAAAGGATTGACTATAATTTTGATGAAGTAATGGTCTGTGATTGTGAGTGTGAAAAACCGAAGTCAGGAATGGTTTTTGACGCACTCAAAACAGAGGGATTAACTCGCGAGGAGACTATTCTATACGTGATTGGAAACCGTTCAAGTGATGTTGAAACAGCACTAAATATCGATGGTATAGGGATCCTGATTCCTTTTGAAAATGAGCCTAGACATATTGAAAAAATAAAAAAACTCAACCAAACTAATGTTTACATTGCAAGAGACTTCCTGGATGCCGCAAAATTCATTGTAGAACAAAACAAATTAAAAAATCGAACACACCAAAATACAAGCGTGCGCAAAACATGAATCCATGAATACTAATTCATAAACAATTAAGAAAACTGTGAATAAGATGATTGACACAATTTTCACAGATTTTGATGGAACTCTCCATGATTCAGACTCGAAATTTGAGAGTAAACTAGATGGATTTCTTGGCTTTGACGGAAAGACTATATGGCATACATTCTTTTTCAAAGTTCATAGAGAAATAATTCATAAAAAATTTCCAGAGAAACATAATGATTCGGCATTTCATTGCGAGTTACTTTTTGAATTATTAGGGAAACAATACGACAAGGAAGAAGCCAAACGTTTTATCCAAGCATGTGAACAAGCGGAAGAGGAGTGCTGGACAAATCCTAGTTATTTTGACGAGACTCACGAATTCCTTCAAAGAATGATGAATAATGATTTTAAAATTTGTTTGACAACTGGGTCTCATGCTGAAGAAAAAGCTCATGGAATAGAGAGATTTTTCTCAAAACAATTTTTTGATTTTACTTTTGATGAAACAATAATTGGTTATAGAAAAACAGAAAATAATTATTATAACAGAGCATTAATTATTTCAAATTCTAATTCTCAACAGACTGTAAGTATCGGTGACACATTGTCACATGACATTTTCCTGCAAAATCCATAGGAATCGTGACAATTTGGATTAATAGAAGAAATGAAAAAATATCTAACGACAACAATATGCCAAATTATGAAATATCTAACCTTCTTGAGGCTTTGGATAAATTGAAGTTAAAGTAACATCTTTTCTGACCACGTATATAGACTACCCCAAGTTTTATGTTTAAAAAACGTTGACAATAGATTATGCCAAAAACTAAGAAAACAAGAAAAAGGACAACATCCAAGAAAAGTAAATCAAGACCGAAAAAAAAGAAAACAAAATCTAAGAAAAGTACGAGCAAAACAAGAACGAAAAAGAAGAAAACAACATCCAAGAGAAAACCAAAACTCCATACCAAAGTTAAAAGAACGATACGAAGGAGCACAAGAACTACAAAACGTAAAGTTGGCAAAGGCTTAGTCAGGATTGGCAGAAGTATAAGTAGATAGAACAGCCTAACCAAATACTAACTCTAAAAATTCTTCCGTTATCTAAGCGTAGCTAATAGATGTTTTATAAAAAAGATAGCATTCTGCAGTTCTTAGAATTCCATTAAGTTAACCGAAACCATAGTGGATTCAAGAGGTGTTCTTCCGGCAATCCAATTGGAAGTCAAAATTACTATCCCGCTTTGATTAATTACAACAATGAATGAAGCTTCACCGTTTTGTAAATTCGCTCTCGTAGAGTTTAGAATGGTTGCTGAACCTGGTGGATCTATTATTAACTCGATAATATCATTTCTACCTCTATCTATTTTGCCGTTAGTATTGACAGCGTATATCGTTATGACTTGTGGTTGACCAATTGCTATAGTATTTGATGGCGGTCCGCTGATGACTAGCTTCACCGCCTCTGGAGAATTGTGCCTAAAAAAATTTGGCCATACACTATAGACCGAGATAATTATAATGGAGAAAATGATTAAAATTGATAAAATAGTTTGCGCTATCTCAACCTTTCTCCATTTTTTCATATGGTGTTGCCGACTCCAAACTATTTACACATATCAATGAGGGAACGTATATGTGGTTCCAATAATGTGATATCTTCATCCGATGCTCCAAACTCAAGCGATGTTACTGGGATACCAAGTTCTTCTCTTATTGTCTCTTTCACAAATCTATCAGATTGTGATATGTTTCTACATCCAACAAGATTTCCTATTATAACTGCATCTGGATTCTGTTTTTTAATATAGGCTGTCAGCATTTTTGATCTTTCGATACTTGGAATATTATGAGGCATACGCCAAATCCATTTTGCTAGTTCCTTTTGAACATTGGTATGCTCAGGAATCAATTCATAGAATAATGAAAGATATGTGTCGCAGCCGACAGATACTCCACCGCAATCCTCGATAAGATTCCAGAATCCCAGTTGTTGGGGAGCCATACCAACAAAATATATTCTTGGAGCACCATCTTGGATTCCTGGTGCAGATTCACCATTTTTATTTCTAGATTCAATTTCTGTTTTGATTCTGTTCAGAATTGATCCTGTTATGTCTGGATCTTGGAGATAGTCTCCTGCAGATGTTTGTATTAGAAAGTACTCTAAAGCTGATACTGGCACAGATTGGGTGGATAAAAATTTGGTGATGTCACTTAGAAGATTTCTTATAAAATTCCCTTTTTTTATCTCTTTGAGAAGTCTTTCTTCAGAGAATTCATAACCTCGCCGGCGACTAAGTCGATTGAACATTGAAGATAATTCTTGCTGAATAAATAAGAGGGCATTATTCTCTGATTCAAAATTGAATTGGGGTATTTCTATTGAGTAGAATGGCCTCCCAATCCTTTTAGACATTGTCCGCCAACTTTTTGAAGATACGTCACAAAATCCTACTGTTGCCAAAAACATATCAATATCTGAGTCATCTTCTTTTGACAGTATTTTACTGGCTGCCGATAGGTTCCAAGGACAACAATCTGCACTCAGACCTGCCTCGATCGCATATTTTGAAGGGTTTACCTCGTCATCTTTTGTAGTAACTAAACCTTCATGAAGAAGTAGATCGTAAGGGATTGCTCCCATCGAAAATATTATTTCCGGAGGGAACAAACGCCATTTTGCAACGACTCGGGATCGAGTCGCACCTATTCTATTCTTACTGTCCAATATTAAATTCCATAATCTGCTGAAGCTTTCAAATGAATCGTCAAACCGTATTTTTCGAGATGAAGTATGTGCTGTGATATCAGACACCTCTCACCATTTCAAGAAAAGCCTCAATTTTTGTTCTAGTAGTTCCTATATCTGCTGGCGAATATTCAGTTTCGATCAGCAATGATGGAATTCCAAGCTCTTTTTTAACATCTTCTTCAATTTCCCTAAATTCTGACCTGTATGTATCGCAAGATTTGAGATTATAGTATAGTAGACCTTGGGATTTACTATCTCTAGCTGTTGCTATTACATAATTCAGTCTCATCATGAAGTCCATCATGTGGGCACATGGAATATTGTATAGATATCGATCTACGAGACCGTCCATCAGTGATCCCTCAATGGAAACATCTTTTCGCCAAAATCTGGAGCCCGTACATAGAGCATCTGCGACTATCTTTCCTCCCGAAGCTTCGACGATATCAAGTACTTTTGTATCTTCAAAGGCTAATATGGAGCCATACAGCATCAACCTGACCTGTTCTTCACTCCGTTCTATGCTACTAGTCTTTATTCTAAGTTCTTTGAGGATATTTGTTATCTCACCAAGAAATTCATCTCTGTCGATTAGATATCCCAAGTGAGATATTCTGAATATATCGCGCCAAGATATTTTAGAGGATCCGATATTCAAATGGTCATATAATCTTCTCATTCTACTTCGAATCAAATTGTATAATCTTATATTCTCTTTGAGTCGTTTGTCTGTGATCTTTGTTCCAGTCAATATCTCGAGATCTTTTTTGAGCCGAG
Organism: Candidatus Bathyarchaeota archaeon RBG_13_38_9; assembly: GCA_001775955.1. Classification (GTDB taxonomy): domain Archaea; phylum Thermoproteota; class Bathyarchaeia; order 40CM-2-53-6; family RBG-13-38-9; genus RBG-13-38-9. The sequence goes on from MEZD01000039.1 coordinate 73,467, forward strand.
TAAGTTCACTCTTAAAATATTTAGAGGTATGTTCACGTGTTCGAAATCTATTAGAAACTTTTGGGACTCCAACCGAAAACACGGGTATGTCAGAATATTTACGCCAATATTCTTCTACATGTTTCATACCGTCACAAGTGCCTGCAACGCAAATTGCATCAAGAAATGTGTATAAGGGATTTTCGTTTACTCGATTTCCAATACAACTCCGAATATATGGGCAACAATATGATTTCACATATTGCTCTCCAGCCTGCATAGCTTCAGGAACACCACCACTGACTAATCTTAATGGAACCGCATCTGCTGATTTGATCAATTCCTCAGGGATGTAGTTGCAGAAATACCCAATAATTTTCGAACCATTTTCTTTTTTCCTTGCCAGATATTCAGGAAGATCCTTGAATTTCTCATTCAACGC
>MEZD01000039.1:73895-76566 GCA_001775955.1 Candidatus Bathyarchaeota archaeon RBG_13_38_9
AAGATAGGTCACTCTCTTATCACAGAATAATGCAATAATCAATTGTGAAAGATGGATTTGCATCATTAATCACTGTCCAAGGCAAAGCTCTTTCTATTCAAGGGCTTTCAAACCTTCTAATGCTTGATTTCCTATATGACAAAAGTTATATTTTTTATCTATCTCATGTCTAACCACTTTGGAACCAGCAACCAGTACCCGTAATGCTATTATTGCAGCAGTAGCAGTAGCTACCTTCTCATTTGTTCTCTATTTTAGACCTTATTTTATCGTTGGATTATTAGCTGGAGGTCTGATTGGGGTTGCAACTTATTGGGTTTTACGTGCTCGAGAGGTACAACATGTCAGAAGATCAATTCTAATTTTCTTTTCAACAGTTGTATGGGCAGGATTCTTCGCCATCCTTAGCTGGATCGGTTGGTCATCATTAACACAATGGGTTAGTGATCATCTAAGAGTTTACTATTTCCAGGGAGCTCCCATGTATGGGACTACAATAATTCCCTGCACTCGAACTCTTCCAGAGATTACTCTTGGATTAGCCGTTTATGGATCTGAATCACAACCAGGAGCAATGCTACATTGGCCAACAACTTTGGTTATGCTAATAATGGTAATGATACCATTTGTGGCTACAGCTGTTGTTTTCGGAAGAGGTTGGTGCGGTTGGATGTGTTTCTTTGGTGGTACAGTTGAGACATTTATACATGGAACAAAGGAAAGATGGAAGCTTAGAAAATTTAGAGCCACCTTTCACCCCCCTCGTGGAGAACTTTTCTTAGGTGGTTTGAAGGAGGAAATCAAAGATGTCAAGTATGGTATCGCCGTGGCACTGCTCTTAGTGGCTCTTGGAGCCTTAGTCCCCATAATATGCTTAGTTTGCTGGACTTTCCTTATACAGTACCTATGGCTTGGAATAGCTTTCATAGCTATAGTCGCAGTCTTTGTGATAGTATTGCCGATAATGACAAAGAAAAGATGGTTCTGTATTCTCTGCCCGGTTGGGGGTATGATAAATCTGGTTGAGAGTTTAAGTCCTTTCAGAGTTAGAGTAGACTTGGATAAGTGTGATAAGTGCTATGACTGCATGCATGTCTGTCATACTTACGCTATGACACCTAAGGCCATCGAAGAAAAGGGAAAACCTAATCTTGACTGCACAAAATGTGGAAAATGTATAGAGGTCTGCCCCAGAGAATGTATAGATCTATATTTGAGAGGTACCAACATCAAGATCAGATCATGGTTTTTCCCCTTTGCTATTGCAGCGACAGCAGCTTGGTACGTATGGTTTGTTTTCGCTCTTATCCAATTAATACCTGAACTATTACCAATTTAGACTAAGACCAAAGCGCACACAATATCTCAATAGGAGCTTTAATAAATGGAAATAATGGCAGCGGGAGTTGACATAGGAAGTACCACAGCAAAGTCTTCAGTTATGTTCAATGACGAAATTCATTTTGGGCCAATATTATCGACTGGAGCAAATCCAACCGAAGCTGGAGAAAGAGCACTCAAAGAAACAATATCGAAGTTGAATATGAAGAATATAGATAGAAAATATATTGTGGCAACTGGCTACGGAAGAGTCAAAGCTCCTTTTGCAGATGAAACAGTTACTGAAATATCATGTCACGGACGTGGTGCACGTCATATTGCACCTAATGTTCACACTGTAATCGATATTGGAGGTCAGGATTCTAAAGCAATAGCACTTGGTGAAGATGGTAAAATAATAGATTTTGCTCTCAACGATAAATGTGCTTCAGGTACAGGCAGATTCTTAGAATTTGCGTCGAAACTTGTTTTAGAGGTCCCTCTCGAAGATTTGGGAAAACTTTCAATGAATTCAAATAATCCAGCAAAAATATCGAGCACCTGCACTGTGTTCGCTTTGACAGAGATTGTTTCATTACTTGCTGAAGGAACTCGCAAGGAAGACATCATTGCTGGACTTCATAATGCAATCTCACAAAGAGTTGCAATAATGGGGAAAAAAGTTGGCCTTCGACCAGAGGTTATGTTAACTGGTGGCGTTTCAAAAAATCTCGGTTTAAGATCTTCTCTATCTAGAGAGCTTGGTGTCCCATTATCCATTCCCGAAAAAATTGATCCCCAATTGGTAGGTGCTTTAGGCGCGGCAATCATAGCAAAAAGTCGTTTAGAAAAAGATTAGAACTGAAATTATTCTCCTTCATACCATTCTTTACTTTTTGGTCGCCTACTAGCTTTTGCAATCAAAATTATACTTATCATAGCGGCGATACACAAAATCACTACTACTGGTAGAAAATACTCTGTTTCTTGGATAATAATTGCGACAATAATTACACTAACACACCATATCACTGCATTACCTAAAATTACTGCCTCATAATCAAAATTCAATATGAATCGATAGTTTGTTGTCTAAATAGATATTTAATACTTAGCTCATTAATTTGTAAGATATAATAATTTGATTAATAATGATAAAACAAAATTTGTGACGCCATTTTTCATATTAGATTTCTACCATATGCGGACGTTAATATGAATCTTTTAAGAGATTGTTTGATGTGACTACTAAGTTAAAATCTCTGCTAGTCTTAGAGGCACTTTTCTACGGGGTGTCGTCAGCACTTACTACAGGCGTTCTATTCATTTATGTTGTATCGATTGGAGGTGG
>MEZD01000039.1:76628-84566 GCA_001775955.1 Candidatus Bathyarchaeota archaeon RBG_13_38_9
TACTTTATAAGTTTCCAAAAATTCTATTAACAAAAGCAAAAATCAATTTTGTTATTCAACATGCAATAGATCGTATTCTATTTCTTTTCATTCCTTTTACTCAAGATGTCGGAGTTATCGCTTTAATCTATGCATGTGTGGCAGCCACGCCAACAACAGCCTTTACAAATCTTGCAATATTTGGTTCTCTATCAGAAGATGAGATAAAAGATGTAACTGCCAAACGTACAGCAGCCTTAGGGTTCTCTAGCATTATTGGTTACGTAATGGCAATATTTTTACTTGCTTTCATGCCTGCAAATGTAAAATTTCTCTACATCTTTGTATTAGGTGCTAGCATTGGATTGTTGGCGACGTTAATAGTCTCTATGATGGATTTGTCACATCTTAAAAAAGTTGAGATCCCCAAATCTATCAAACAACCAGAGAGACTGTTTTCTACGTCAACATATTTTGTAGCCATATTTGCTGGAAATTATCTTCTTACAGTAGTCTGGGTACCATACGTTATGGATTATCTGAAGGCCCCAGATTATCTGGCAACGTCCATGTATCTTGCAACAATGCTGACAAGCGCAGTAGCATCAGTCATCTGTAAGGGTTGGCCTTTCAAGAAACTGAGATATAATGTTGGTTTGGATGCAGCCACTCCTATATTGGCTCTAGCTACACCTTTTGCATTAATACATCCTCTATTATCTTCATTTTCATCTTTCACTTACACTGCATCTAATTTTATTGGTAACTTTCTATTCGCAGGCTACAATCGATGGCTAGGCGCGATCAAATCGAGTATGTTAATTGTGATTATTATGTGCTTGGCGAATATTCTGATCTCACCCATGAGCACACTAGTTAACGGAAATTATTTCTATCTGTTCTTGATAGTTTTTGGAATAAAGTTGATCGCATTCATCTTATCTACTACTACTATTCCAGAAGTCGCGGCTATACCTGAAGAAGAAGCACTGACCAACTCTTACTTAATGTACAATAAGACGCTAGGAGGATACTACGCCTCCCTACGATTCTCCAAGGAAACACTATTGCTAGTAGTAAGATTGCTTTCTCTTACAGTAAGCTTCCTAGCATTATACATAATCTACACATTGCTTTACATCTTAATACATTAAGTTTGAATCGATATTAGCTAATAGTCAAATGACTAATAATTAAAAAGAATATTAATTTTTTAAGTGTGTTATTTGTCTTCATTAAAGTGAAGAGCAATGCATTTGGAAATACCATACGGCGAACGAAGAATAAGTTTCGAACTCGATGATAGAAGAGTTACGAAAATTGTAAATCCTTCAGAGATATCTCCTTCCCTAAATCCAACTCTTGAAATGGAAAATGCTCTGAAAAATCCTATACAAGGACAAAGGATTGACGAATTATCTCCTAAAGGTAAGACTATCGCTATAGCAGTAGATGATGTAACTAGAGTAACACCTACGCACATTATTCTTCCTCCAATTCTGAAATCACTAGAAAGTGCTGGAGCCAATAGGAAGGATATCAAGATCATAATCGCTCTTGGAACTCATAGAGAAATGACGGACCAAGAGATGAAAGACAAGTATGGACCTCAAATTGTCGAAGATTATGAAGTGATCAATCATGCTTTTGACAATGAAACAGAACTTGAATACATAGGAAAGATTGCAGATAATGTTCCAGTATGGATTAACAAAGACTACATCAAAGCTGATATTCGAATCGCAACTGGAAATATCATTCCACACTGTAATGCCGGTTGGGGAGCAGGTGCCAAGATACTTCTTCCAGGATTAGCAGGTGAAGAAACAGTTGGCCGGATGCATGTACACTCTGGTATGACAACACCAAACGGGTTAGGGATGGAAGACAACCCAACTCGCCAATTAATTGACGAATTTGCTGAGAAAGTTGGAATTCACCTTTTAGTGAATACATCCATTACAAGAAATAGGGAAATTGTAAAGGTCTTTTGTGGGCATTTTGTTAAGGCGCACAGAGAAGGAATTAAACTTTCGAAAAAAATCTATGGTGTCGAAATTTCATCATTATCTGATTTCACGATTTGCAGTAGTTATCCTGCAGATATAGAATTTTGGCAAGGACAGAAAGGATTATTTTCAGCCGATCTTGCCACAAAAGAAAGTGGTGGAATCCTACTACTTTCTCCCTGCCCTGAAGGCGTTGCAGTCATGCATCCAAAATTACTTGAGTACATGCAGTATTCCACTGATCAATTAAAACAGATCTATAAAGATGAAAAGAAAATCGAAGATTATGTATCTCTGGGAATGGCAATGAGTATCGGTTATGTTCGGGAAAGACATAAAATATGTATAATATCAGAAGGTGTTTCACATAAAGATGCAGAAAAACTAGGATTTGAAAAATTCCAAAATATTGATGAAGCTACAAATTTCCTATCCAATAAATACGGTCAAGATAGTAAAATCAATATTTTACCTATGGGAGGAGAAACATATCCCATATTGATCTGAAATCGAATACTTAACATTTAATCGATCATTTCTGGATTGTACAATTAGATGTGCTACATGTTTAGAATAACCCACCGATATCGAATTCGATCAATTGATCGTTTCGATATATGAAAGGTAATTTCCATCTGTAGCTGAGAATTAAGGATGAAAATATGTCAGAGACGCTGACTCAACAATCACCCATACAATATAGATGGGTCATGCTAGCTTTGGCTTGGGCCACATATTTCTGTTTTGGGTTAGTCTCATTTTCCTTAGCTCCTTTAGCCACTCCAATAATGGCTGAACTGAAGTTAACATATACACAATTTGGGATTGCTGCTGGTGCATGGCCTCTAATCTACATAGCGTCTTCCTATCCTGTAGGAATTATAATTGATCGACTTGGACTAAAGAAATCTTTCTCAGTTGGCATCTTAGTAGTTGCTTTATCGGCGATTATGAGATCCTATGCAATTGATTTTACTTCTCTTTTTGCTTCCGTGGCGGTTTTCGGTGTTGGGGCACCTATCATATCTATTGGACTACCCAAGTTAATTGCCTCATGGTTCTTTGGAAGAGAGCGAGGAACGGCATCTGGGATTTATTTCACGGGGGTCTCTATGGGGACTGCTTTCTCACTGGGGGCAACCAATATCTTGATTCTACCTTTATTGGGATCTTGGAGAAACGTCCTTCTATTCTATGGTATAATACCGATAATAGTTGTACTACTTTGGATCAAATTTGCAAAATCATCAACAGGTCTAGGCATAGAGACGACTGTCTATAAAGAGAATATTTGGAAATCGATTTTCGGTCTTTTAAGATATAGAAATATTTGGTCCATAGTTTTGATTGGGACTACATCTTTCATGGTGATTCATAGCCTGAACAACTGGTTACCGAAGATATTGGAGACACAAAACCTTGCACCTACATTGGCGGGAATTCTAGCAGCGAGCTTTAGCATTTTCAGAATTTTTGGAAGCTTGGGAATTCCAAGAATGTCTTATATCTGGAGTTCCAGAAAGACGAGTGTCGCCATAATGTTATCCATAACTGCCCTCTCTATAGTGATTTTACCCTTGGGCAATGAGTATCTAGCGTTATTGTGTATTGCATCCATAGGTTTATTCATTGGAGCTCTATCACCGCTTCTGCTAACAATTCTAATGGATACTCGTGAAGTTGGAGTGAAAAAAATGGGAGCAGCAGGTGGCTTATACTTCTCATTCGGTGAAATAGGAGGAGTACTAGGACCAGTAATAGTAGGATTATTTAGAGATCTTACTGGCAATTTCTATACTGGACTAACTATTCTTGCGATAATTGTGGGAGCAATGTTGATTCCTAGCAGATTTCTTAAAGAAGACTCATAGCGTGCTATCTCAATCACTAACAGACTTTCTTGAAATAAAATTTTTTTGAAAAGATACAATATTTTTTAATAGGGCACTTCATTTTTCAATTGGCACATTAACTAAGTTTCCCCATTCAGTCCAAGATCCATCATATAGTTTCACATTTTTGTAACGAAGAAGTTGTGAAAGTACAAACCAGACTAATGTCGCACGATGTCCCATCCTGCAATAAGTAATTATCTCTTTATCAGATGTGATATTTTTAAAAGAATAGATGTTTTGCAAGCTTGAAATTGATTTGAATGTTCCATCAGGTTGGACATTTTCTTCGAAATAGATATTTTTTGCTCTTGGAATTCTTCCAGCTCTTAAAGACCCTTCTTGAGTTAATTCTGGAACATTTATCAGTGTACCTTGATATTCCTCAGGACTTCGAGCGTCTAAAAGTATAACATCATTTCTTTGGAGACTTTTGAGCACATAATCTCTGAAGACTCTTATCTTTGAATTGACGTCACTTATTTCGTACTTACTCTTACTATATTCATTCGGTCTATGTGGGTCATCCGCTACAGGATTTCCCTCAGAGATCCATTTCTCGGGTCCTCCATCTAAAAGCCGGACATCTTTATGGTTGTTATATTTCAGTATCCAATAAACGTAGGTAGCAAATTGCTTGATTGTACTGCAACACACTATAGTATCATTGTTTGATATTCCTACACTTTCCATTAATCTCTTAAAATCAGCTCTAACCACGAAATCTCTTTTTGCAATATGCCATAAGTTGTTCTTCCAATCTATGACCCAACTATTTGGAATGTATTTGGTTATAATACGTGTTAATGGAGGTGTGTCTATTTCTATAATTTTTAGATCTTGGTCTTTATAGTGTTCAGAAAGCCAAGAGGTATCAACTAATATGTCTGAAGGTGATTCCATTGAGCTTACCGACTTTCAAATAATGATTAAAGACTTCAAAATGAGTAAACAATCATTTCCCCTCAAATTCTTTTTGGAAATTTTTAACTTTTTCAATTATTGCTTTTCCGATTCGTTCCTTTGCTTCTATCGTCTGTGCACCTATGTGAGGAGTTAAAATGACGTTGTCCATATGTTTAATGGAAGAGTTTTTTATTAATCGTTCACTATAAACATCAAGTCCAGCAAATGATATTTTTCCGCTTTTTAAATTTCGTATAAGTTCATTTTCATTTATTACATCTCCTCTTGATGTATTGATTAAGACTGCTCCTTTCTTGATCAATCTGAACTCCTTTTTATCAAGGAGACATCTAGTTTTTTCAGTAAGTGGAACATGTAATGATATAATATCCGACTGTTTTAACAAATTTTGTAATTTAACCATTTTATATTTTGAGCTTGTTATGTATGGATCATATGCTAGTATAATCATTCCAAATGGCTCTGCTCTTTTCGCTACTTCCTTACCTATCCTTCCCAACCCAATTATGCCAAGTGTTTTGCCACAAAGCTCAAAACCTACTAAATCTTCTCGACGCCATTCACATTTTCGTTTATCTTTGGCGGTAACTGGAATTTTTCTTGCTATTGCAATCATATGACCAAGCGCGAGTTCGGCAACAGCTATACTAGATGCTTCAGGAGTATGCTCAATCTTTATTCCTTTTTTTCTACAGTATTCTATGTCTTTAATATTATCAAGACCCACTCCTGCTCGAATAATCATCTTTAGATTCTTGGCTCTATTTACATAGGCCCTATCTATTACAGTTCTACTACGCACTATCACGATATCGGCTTTCGCTTCTTCGCCCTTTCTTAGCAAACTGCAAAATTTTCTTAATTCTTTTACTGCTTGTTCATCGATTGGATCCGAAATTAGTATATTCAAGTTTCCACCAGAATTTCATCAATAGCGTCTAACAATTCTTTTAATTCAAGAATTGTTCTGTCTCCCATATGCGCTATTCTGAATGTCTTTTCTCTCAACTTGCCATATCCATTCGATATCAGTAATCTTCTTTTTTTCAATTCTGCTTTGAGATTTTCTATGTTAATTTTCCTTGAATTTTTTATACAAGTTAGAGTATTTGACGCATACTTCTCTTCTGGGAATAATTCAAAATTATCTTTAGTCCAAGCTCTTGTTATTTCTGCTAATTCTTTATGTCTTTGATATCTTTCTTCTAGACCTTCCTTGAGTATTCTATCAAGTTGATAATCTAGTGCATAAATTTGTGGAAGAGCTGGTGTTGATGGTGTCTGCTTTTTTAACCAATATTTTTTAAAAACTATGAAATCGAAGTAGTATCCTCTGTTTTCCACAGTCTCTGCTCTTGTTAGAGCTTTTTCACTTACTGAGCAGACAGATAGTCCTGGCGGTAGACCGAGTGCCTTTTGAGAGCCAAATAGACAAACATCAATTCCCAGTTTATCAACTTCAATTTTTACTCCTCCCATGGAAGATACAGTATCAACTAAGAAACATACATCATGTTTTTTGATCACTTTGCTGATATCATATATAGGATTGGAAACCCCAGTTGAAGTCTCATTGTGGACCAAAGTTATAGAATCATAATTTCCTTTACTTAGTGTATCATCTAGTATTTCTGGTGTTACAACCTGACCCCATTCTACTTGTAATATGTCTGCTTCCTTTCCGTTTGCGAGGGTGATTTGATGCCATCGTTCGCCAAAGGCACCTGTAGCAACATTGAGGCATCTTTTCTTAACGCAGTTTCTTATTGCGGCTTCCATTAATCCTGTGGAAGATGAGGTTGAGATGAAGACATAATTTTTTGTATACATGATATTCTTGAGTTTCTCGACACAATTTTCTAACATTTGAGAAAATTCTTTTCCTCTATGATAGATCATAGGTCTCTGCATTTGTTTCATTACATCTTGTCCAACATCAACTGGACCGGGAACGAATAATTTATCCATCACTCAACCTCCTGAAGTGCATGTCCTCAATCTTATTTCATATTTTCTAGATTATTTTACAGATTGATTGGATATTTACCATACTTTATGATGGCGGAATAGAGAGCCTCAATGTTCCAAGGAGGAACCTCAGGCTGAATAACATGTCCAGGTGCGACGATATAGCCACCACCAGGAGCCCCTGTTTTGATAGCTCTTCGTACTTCTGTATAAACGTCTTCTACACTTCCACGTGGAAGTATTTGTTGGGAACCAATCCCACCGCAAAAAACAATTTTGTCACCATGATTTTCTTTCAAGATCGCAAGGTCCATATCTGGACATTCCGGTTGGATAGGATGTAATACATCTACTCCAATTTCTATGAGGTCTGGAATGAAAATGGCCATATTTCCGCAGGAATGATAATATAACTTCGCATTGGTTTTATTGTGGATATGATCGAATAGTTTTTTCTGTCGTGGCTTCAAAAATTTTCTATATATTTTTGGACTCACTAAAGCCGTGGTCTGAGCTCCTAGATCATCAAGTGTTGTTACTAATGTTGCACAGTCTCCAGCCTCATCCAGTAACATATCATATATTTGGATCTGTTGCTCAGTAACTTTGTCTAAAATTGCTTCAGCAAATTTTGGCCTTAGATACATATCCTCTAGAAGTTTATTGAAACCTCTACGCATCCATGATGGCTCAAAAATACCGCCTCGCCTAATGCACACAGCATAATCAGCATCTTCAATGCACCTAGCTGTTTTACCAACACCTTCTACACTAAAATCCTTCTCCGGATCAGGCCAATATGGATCTGATAATATTTCGTTTAAGTCCTCGGCATGTTCAAGAGGTGCTGGAGTAGCAATCTCCATATATGTTCCACCTGCTTTTCTGTGGAAACCAAAGGGGTCAATAAAGGAATTGTCAGGATACATTTTTTTTGGTACAAAAGGTTTGGATGATTTGAAGGATACTGGACGTAGATCGCTTCTGAAATATTTGTAGATTTTTTCATCGATTTTTGGCTGCCACCACGGATTAAATGAAGCCTCTGAGGGCCAATAGTCGATCTCGAAGAATTGTGTTGGCAGATCCAGATAGTGTTTCAATCTGAAATATGCTTGTTTGGTTATGAAAGACATGCAACCGCCCAGCTCACCAGTTACCCT
>MEZD01000039.1:84596-86439 GCA_001775955.1 Candidatus Bathyarchaeota archaeon RBG_13_38_9
TACTCTTTCACGTGGAGAATATTTCTCTCCTGGATGAAGTGATGCTTTTTCAATTTCCTGACTTGTCATTTAATATGTTGCCCCATTCGAGTAATTGCAAACAAGTTTTTGATATTAAAATTCTTTTAGAGCAGCTGTCTAGTTCTCGATGTGAATAGACTTTATCTTCCTCCTGCCCCTCCTCCTCCGAATCCACCGCCACCACCAAAACCGCCTCCTCCGAATCCTCCTGACCCAGTACCACCTTGACTAGGTAAAGATGCGATCATTATAGGGTGAATTATGAGGGGGATATCAGAGGCAATATTGATTTCTTCGAGTTTGATTCCTAATTCTTTCATAGCCTTAACAACATTATCGCCTACTCCCAATGAGGTGCCATAGACAAGCCATTTACCCCACATCGAGAGATCTTCGGGTGTATACTTTTTGATTTGAACCAAATCCGATAGCATTCTTTTGAAAGCATCCCATTCTAGCTTTTCTCTGTAATTGGATCCACGCCATTTTCCGAATAATGCAGATGGGAATGCGAAAGGTATCAGCGATTGCACTATCAATATGATTGATGTGGCTGCTGCAGCCAGAAGAAGCATAAACACATTACTAAAAATAAATCCCAGAAATATGCTTAGTACAAGTAGTAAAATTGAGACCATAATGAAGGGGATAATCTTCATTCTTCCATTTACAACAAATTCTTTAGCTACATCCGGTTCTGCGGTTCTCGTAAGATAAGATAATTCCCTCTGAAGTTGCTTCAATCTCGGCCATTCAGATCTAGTTGAAGTAAGTTCTGATGCTAATTTCTCAACTTCATTTGTATCTATAGTTCCATTTTGTGATAGGTCTTTTAGAAAATTGACCGCGCGGAGCTCATAATTATCTAAATCTGTATCGTCTAGTATCTGTGTGATTAATCCGCTGTTTTTTCTTTTGATGCTTATTTTTTTTCTTAGATGTAGGTCTAGTAATGTTGCATAGAACCCATCTTTATCATAGTCCAATGCGTCATTCTTGATTACGAGATTTACTAACCATGGTTTTCTTTTCTCATTTGGTATAGTGCTCAAGTATTTTGGAACGACGAAGGGCTTCTCTCTGCCATAAGCGATATACAATAGTACAAATAGAAATGGGAGAATTATGGAAAATGCGCGAGTACCTTGCCACAAAGCTGTTGCGCCATAATATTGAGCCGAATATTGGATATTTGCTTGAACCGTGCGATCTCTTACATTATCAGATTTTCTTGGGAAACCATCGAGGACATTCTTAATATCGTTTTTTAATAGCATCTCTATTTCCAAAAGTTCATCTTGCTCTGAACTTCCTTGAAATATGATTCTATTTTCCTCTTTGAACATTTGTAGGGATGGTGGATGTGGATATATATCGTCTATATAATCGGCATCTTCGATGATGATTGTCACATTACGATATTTGACATGTTGATTAGCAAGTTTTAGATTGATGTGAGAAATTTCTTCGTCGTATTCTATAGGCGGATGAATTTTAAAAGCATAATTGAGATTATATTTTCCTGAATCGAATCGTTGAGATTTAAAACCTCCGACTTCATTTAATTCTGCAAGGGATTTTATTGTATTAATTATTCGAGTCTGAGTTCTATAGGATTCTGGAACCCATGTTGAACCCAAAAAATTTTTCATGTATAATATCATTTCTGTGTTAGATGAAGAATTTAGAAACTCTATATACGGTTGTTCTAATTTTCCCTGAAGAAGTGGTGCTTCCCAAATTCTATATAACATTCGGTACTGGTCAGATTTTTTTATTTCATAATCATATTTTTCGATTAGAGTGCCGTCAGCTAGATATG
>MEZD01000039.1:86474-87894 GCA_001775955.1 Candidatus Bathyarchaeota archaeon RBG_13_38_9
AACAATAACGGAATATAGCCGATTAGAGCTATGCCTGAAATTGCTACTAATAACGTAACAATTGCTAGTGATATTATTTGTTTGGTTTCTGCCAAAGTTTTTGCCTCAAGAAATGGCGTGTGCTTGCTTTGGTTAATTCTTTGTAGCTCGTCTATTGCTCAATTGTGTATATCAATATATGTCACAATAACAATGAATGATAGTTGATATACGCCAAATCTTATTGGAACTTGTTAGATTAGAATAAGATATTTCTTATGCATCCACATAAAAATTGAAATCAATATGGAAGTTAGAAAGTTTTGGATATAAAAAAAATAGTGAATCAAGTTACAAGTATTTTTAATCCGACATTCATGATAATATTTCTAGCATTATCGGTTATTCCTTCCTCCACTTTTTTTGGGATTGAATCGGTTAGAGCACCTGCAGATATAGAAAATATTGATTGGACTTTGGTTTCTTATGGCAACCAAAATAATCCAACATCTGTACTACCTATAACGCCCAATGATATTACAGCTAGTTTTAGTGGGGGGTCCATTACTGGTTCTGCTGGATGCAATAGCTACATGGGTTCATATCAGATTCTCGGAAATTCATTGAGTATTACGATTAACAGTTTGACCTTAATGTTGTGTATTCAGCCTGAGGTGATGAATCAGGAGAGTACTTTTATCTCTGCACTTGAAACGGCGCAATCCTATCAATTGATTGGTAATAAACTCAAAATCCCTTACAATGGTGGAGTTTTGATTTTTACCACTAACCAGTTGCCACCTCTTCCACAATTTGATTTTAATATTAATCTGTTACCGCCATCTATTACGGTTGAGGCTGGTCAGCCAGCTAATTTTCAAATAAGTTTGACTTATAGTGATATAGCATATTCTGGTACTACTGTAACAATCCAGGTCAGCGGTTTGGGTCCCGGGATGACATATCAATTAACGGCGCAGGGAGGCTTAACAATCCAAACCTTACCTTCCACACCCTCTGGAACTTATCCTATGATAATTATTGGTTCAGCTCAAGGAGTAACACATCAGATTGGGGGTACAATAATTGTAAAGGAAAAACCTCCTGAATTTGATTACTCCATAACAATTTCACCTCAAATTCGAACAGCTTCTCTTGGAGATGTTGTAACTTATACAATTGCCTTAATCGTGGTAAGCGGAATTCCTGAAATAGTAAGTCTAAGCCTTACTGGATTACCTGTAAATGTTCAGTATAAATTTTCTGAGAATTCAGGAACTCCACCTTTCTCTTCAACTCTCACAATAGATACTTCTACGATGACATCGGCAGGAGTTTCTGCTATGACTGTGACAGCGACTGGTGGAGGGCATGTAAAAACCGCTAATGCTCAACTTATAGTTGAAGAACATGCAGACTTTACTATATCTATTACACCATC
>MEZD01000039.1:87900-101591 GCA_001775955.1 Candidatus Bathyarchaeota archaeon RBG_13_38_9
TTACTGCGATCAGGGAGAGTCCGTCTCACTTACTGTAAATGTCAATAAATTGGCGAATTTCGATCAAGTGATTTCTTTAAGAGCTTCAGGTCTTCCAACCGGTGCAACAGCCACATTCAGTCCAGAATCTGGTAAACCTCCATTCTCAGCTACACTAACAATAGATACTCTGGAATCTACACCAACATCGAAATACACTGTAACTGTAGATGCATCTGGAGGTGGCAAGACACATTCAGCCACGACAGAACTTACAATAAGAGATAAGACAGGAGCTCCAAGGTCTCCAGATAGCGAAATGGAACCAAGCGGATTTTCTGGATTCAGCTTCTTTGAGAACCCTTCAAACCTGATGTTAATCATAATAGCGATCTTGATAGTTGTTCTAATTGTGATGCTGTTAAGAAGAGGAAGAACTCCTACTCAGAGAGCAAAACAACCGTCAACTGGTTATTGCCCTGGCTGTGGAGCACAAATAAAACCTGGAACAGAATACTGCACCTCATGTGGAAAACAAGTAGATTGATGACCCAATATTAAATTCCATAACATGTTAGATAGTTCGGCATGTCTGACCATCACTTGTTAAATGCTTAAGCTGATAGCTACATTTTCTACCCAAATAAACTTCATAACCTTGATTTTCAATTTTCAGACTTCCACAATTGGGACACTTAATTTCCTCGCTACATTTATGACAATAATGGCCTTGTGAAATGAACCATTACAATTATTTACGATCCTCAATGTACGCCTAGAACCGAAATTGATTAAAATTCTATTTTCGGGCGTTTCTCTATTTCTTCCTCGAATTGCAGATATTCCATTTTTATGAGTCCAATCATTTGAGCGACAAATTTTGATGGAATTGTATCCTGTTTTATGTTGTATTCCTGTACAATATTATTGTAGGTATATCTTTGTCGAGCTATTTCGTCCTCGATATCTTTGACTGATCCCATCAAACTTGTGACGGTATTAGAAGTTTTAAGGTCTGGATAATTTTCTGCAACCGCGACAATATTTCCAAAAAGGGCTCTCGATGCTTTATCGACTTCTCTCAGCGATCCTGCTCCTGCATTAGTTGCTGTTGCTCTAAGGCTTGTAATCTTTTCAAAAACTTCTTTTTCAAATTTTGCATAGCTTTTAACAGAATCTACTAGCTGCTCGATCATATCTAGCCTTTTTTTCATAGCTACTCTGACTTGTCCCAATGTTGCTTCTGCGGAATTCTTGAGACTGAAGAATCTATTGTAAATAGAAACAAAATAGCCGATCAACGCGACGATGAATATTACAAATATTCCTATGGGGATGAGATATATCCAATTCAATATGCTAACAACCTTTCTACTTTTTCCTAAAGGTAGATTATAGCATCTAAATATGATCTATTTATGATATTGCTAGCTAGTTCTGAGATTGGTAAGAAGATTAAACAGTTAATAGGTTTGATTTTTGTAATTTATTTTTGAATCGCTTTGTCTAGTCAGAATATTAGATTTAGGATTGAACAGACGGTAATATACGGTTTTACTCTAGGCGCATTTTTTTGAAAAGATGTAATAGAAAATTTTATTGAAGTGATAATGCCATCAGGTGAAGCGTTATTTGCTAAATTCACAGCGGCTATCATCGCAACGATTCTTATTGTTGTATTGATTTATATTATTCTAAGAACTAAAACAAGCCGAGAAAATGTTTAAACAAATAAAGAAAACACAAGAATAGTTAATACTTTGATATCACTAATTTATGAAAACATGTGAGGTGATAATTTTGGGGAAACAAAGACTAGTAAAGAAATCTAAGAAAAAGAAAGAATAGATGGATAAAATAAAGACCATATTAAATCTGGTAAAAGAGCATGGCCTTATCCTCGCTCCTGATTGTACGTGGCCTATCACAAATACCGGACACTTACAGTTCAATTAGTAGATGAAGAACTTAATTTTAATCTTCATGAGTTTATTCATCTATTAGCTACGCCCTCCCAATTTGCCGCCCAGTTATGGGGGGATGAATCAATGGCGATAAGTGTCGCATTTCTACTGTTGGGGTTGGGATTATCGCTTATTTTCAAGAAAAGAATTACTTCGCGTATACGTAAGAATTAGAAAGGTTATTGCACGGGCGCCATTAATAATAATTTATCCGTCCATTTTTGCAAGGGCCCAATCTCTGAGAGTTTCGTAAGGTTTCTCTCCACAGAGAGCAGAATTTCTGTTAGGATCGTGGAAGGCGGGAGTTCCTAAATAACCACCACATGCAGGTTTGATTATGTCCGATAAGGCTCGCATTTTGTCAGCGTTTTCCTTATTCTCCCAAACTTCAAGTCTTTCAAATTTTATTCCTTCTTCTTCCTCGAGTTTTTGTACAATGGGTTCCATTGCTCGACAGTGTGGACATCTTCTTCCCCAGAACATAATAATTTGTTTTTTTTCTGCCATCATTATTCCTTCCGTTTTATGAAAAGGCTGCACCAGCACTCTCCTATTTCTTTCCAGTTGTTTTGAATTTTAAAGTTGCAGGGACATATTAAGCTTAGATCTTCATCAAAGTTCCCGCTTGTCATTCTACAAGGGCAGTATTTGAGGCCGTATTGTTCTTCATGTTCAAGAACACCTTGAACAATTAACTCGATACGTTCTTTATCTGTATTTAAAGTGAAGTCTTTTGACTTTGTGAAATCCTCAAATGTCTTTAAAACTTCATTCTCATTGAAATTTTTTCCTTCTTCTATCTTTAGAAATTTTAGTGTTACGCCTGCTTCTCTTTCTGCAATATGAACATAAGCATCCTTTGAGCTACATGTAGGACATATTTTTGGTGCGATGTTACCGTAGTGGATATCGTTGCATACAGTACATCTATAGAATGTTTTACCTCGCAAACCTGAACATCCCGTAATTAATTATAAATTCTATCTGATGTTTTATTGCCATATTTCCATATGATATAACGATTTCCTGATACAAATATCATATAAAATTTTCAAAAACCTTTCAAGTTGTATTAAATAAACAAAATATTAGGCGATTATTGAACTTTGAGAATCCCTTTAAATGAAAAAATCCTTAATATCGAATATGTCTATTGCAATTTCTGCTGAAGATTTAACGAAACAATTTGACGACTTTTTAGCAGTAGATCATATCAATTTTCAAATTAATCGGAATGAGATTTTTGGGTTCCTGGGTCCAAATGGTGCTGGAAAAACCACTACTATGAAGATGATACAATGTGTATCACCTAAGACTTCAGGAAGTTTAATGGTTAACGGGTTAGATGTAGAGAAAGATTCTCGATCCGTAAAAAACATCCTAGGAATTGTTCCTCAAGAGAATAATCTCGATCCTGATTTCTCTGTTTTAAAAAATCTCCTTGTTTATGCTAGATATTACAATATATCCAAAGAAGAGGCTGAACGAAGAGCATTGGAACAGTTAGATTTCCTTCAACTAAATGAAAAAAAAGATACAATGATCGATAAACTATCAGGAGGAATGAAAAGAAGAGTGATATTGGCACGTGCTCTGATAAATAAACCAAGAATTCTGATTCTGGATGAGCCTACAACAGGATTAGACCCACAAGCTAGACATATGATTTGGGACAAGATCCTCAGCCTGAAGAAAGAAGGTGTAACAGTCGTCCTTACGACACATTACATGGAAGAAGCTTCACAGCTGTGCGATAGATTGGTGATTATGGATCTTGGTAAGATAATCGAAGAGGGAAGCCCTCAGAAACTTATTCAAAAGCATGTAGGTTCACATGTTGTGGAAGTCGATAATACTCCAGCAGTAATGAAGTGTCTAACAGAAGATGGAGACAAATATGAGGAATTCGCGAATAGGGTGCACGTATTTGCAGCCGAGCCTGAAGAATTGACATCTAAACTAATGAAAAGATGTGACTTCGATAAGGTTACTGTAAGACAAGCATCTCTGGAAGACGTTTTTCTAAAACTAACAAAGAAAGTCTTGAGGGATTAATCTGAATATACTGAGAATCTTTTCCATTCCAAAGATATCTTCTAGAGCCTTCAAGGTATGGTTGAGAAACAAAGACGTATTTATGAAGACGATAAAGATCAATTTCATTCCTCAACTTCTTGAACCTATTCTCTATCTTTTTGGTATAGGTTATGGATTAGGTTTTTTTGTTAGAGAAATAGATGGATTACCCTATGTTGAGTTCATAGCGCCTGCTCTAATTTGTATATCTATGATGAATTCAGCTTTTTTCGAATCTACTTTCGCATCGTTTGTTCGAATGTATTATCAAAAAACTTTTGATGGAATTATCAATACTCCTCTGAATATTGATGAGGTTATCTTTGGAGAGATTCTTTGGGCTTCTACTAAGAGCATGATAAATGCATCAATAATATTATTAGTTGTATCTGCATTACAACTCGTCAGACTTCCTGAGTCATTATTGTTAATTCCGCTATCTTTTCTGGTGGGTTTAGTATTTGCATCTATTGGAATGTGTTTTACAAGTTTAGTACCAAAAATTGAGTTCTTTAATTATCCAATTTTTCTTTTAATAACTCCTATGTATTTGTTCAGCGGTACTTTTTTCCCAATGTCCATTTTACCCGAACAGATCCAAACGATTTCGTTGCTAATATTCCCCCTAGCTCATGCGGTTAACATCTCTAGGTGGCTGACCACAGGTATAGCATACTCTAGTATTGCCTTGAGTCTACTATGGTTAGTCGTGGTTGCAGTACCCCTCACAATTCTATCGATAAATTTGATGAAAAAAAGGCTGATTGTCTAACTTATTTTGATCGTGTATTTTTCTACCATATGATGTGGATAATATTCTTGTTTAGCTCTTCGCAAACCTTGGATCCCTAAATCTTGTTCCCTATTTACATACTCATAATCTTGAAGACTGTGTTTACAGAACCATTGATTTATCAGTTGGTATAATCCGCGGATGTTATGGTTAGCTTTCTCAAAATGGATCACAGCAGTATTGCCGTTAAGTCTTTCAGCTATCGTGAACGCCTCAATTCGACCGTCAACATATATTGCTCCTCCAAAAACGGATAATTTATCAAAATTAGTTAGAATTTCTTTAATGGCCCAATCTTCAGACATCAAACCTGGATCAGATACGCAAGATCTCAGATTGCACCAATCATTTTGTAATTCCAAACACTCTTTTACGATCTGTGATGTTATAGGTTTGTATACACATTCATGGTCACTTAGACATTGATGAATGTTCTGCCGTTTCTTTCTATATTTTGTTCCCTCGAGTGAAATCAATTCTTTAACCGAATACACATAATCCCAATTGTTTCGATCTCCAATAACAGCTAATCCTTTTTCGTTAAATTTGGTCGCTTCTTCTTTACTGAATCCATAAAGACCATCTAGATCTTCAATACCCTCATGCCTCATCTTTTCGAAAACATGTAAAGATTTTTCCTCTTCAACGAGAGGCAAAAGATAGATTTGCCCGTTAAGATTTTTTCTGAATATTAACATAGCATCTTCTAATTGAGATAGAAATACTGGCCTATGCTGCCGCCATATCCAAAGATTTGTAAAAGTATATTCAGAGATTTGAGGTTGTAATTTTAATAATTTTTGTTTCAAGAAATCTTTATCATTAATCGAAATTTCTCTTTTTCCAGGATATTGAGGAAAATATGATTCTACGTTCATTAGATTCTCCAAGATTCATTGGCTTATAGTCTGTCTTTTGTAAGACTGGTTTTTGATTTTCTGTTATTTATTTATGCGTTTCCAGTGGAAAATTTTTATGATCCAATAAATTGGACTTCATACCCCTCATACTTAATTGAGGAAAGCTGAAACTTCTTTTTCCAATGTTAACACGTTCATTCTTATCTCTCTCATGTTCACTCTCACTTTTCTCTGTCCTTAATATTGGATCCGTGTAGGATCCATGTTTCGAATCGAGAAAATAGTTTATATTCAAACAGACATCACTTTACATTAGTTGATAGATTTGAAGGCTGGACGATCTCAAGCGTTAACTGTTAAGTCGGGTCCTACCGAAAGTGGAGGATTTGCCTCACCTACACCTGTTGCAGGGGAAATGGTTCCAATCGATAAACTATCGGTTTTCCTCTCAAGTTCATGGATTCTAGTACTATTGATACTTGTTATTCCGATAGCATTCATATTGCACAGAAAACGTGACGTGACTCTGAAAATGTTGAGTCCTCTGATTTCTAGACTATTCGATTATACACTGTTACGTTAGGTCCGATAATCTACGCTCACTTTTTTCCTTCTTAACCACAGTGGACGCTTTAAAAATCTTGGGATACGAACATGAAAGCATGTGCGCGCACAGACATTTTCCTAACTGGTGGTGGTGACTGGAATGGTGCGGCCGCCGGGATTTGAATTCCCGGATCATTATATTGATCTCCCGGGTCACCGGCAGTCTGCGTTTTCATGGCAAGCCGGAATCTTAACCAGACTAGACAACGGCCGCTTTAAGACATACCATAAAGGTGTCATGAATAGTATATAGATGTTAAAGTGGGCATGAAATTACTCTATGTATTTTCTTTCTCCAGCTTTGATCTCAACTTCGAGCCAGTTTTCCCTCGGAGGCAATGGGCAACTATAGGTATCAGTATAGGCACAAAACGGATTGTATGCTTTATTGAAATCTACTAGAAATTCCCCTTCCTTGGTCTCTTCTATTTCTAGATATCTTGAAGCTTCATATGTCTCTATGCCTGATGTACTATCTCTGAAAGGAATAAATAGTGACTCTTTTTCACTTGCCTCTTGTCTTAGATCCTTGTATGCATGAAGAGTATGTGTCTTTCCACCTATAATGAAGCTGAAGTGTCCTACTTTGAGATATTCCCTCTCTTCTCCTGTACTGGTCATCATCATAACAGAAGCTGGATTAGGGTACTTGTTAAGCCTACATAGTAATCTGTAGGAAGGATTTACTGGATAATAATTGAGACCAGAAAATTGTCCTCTCATATTTTCAGGTATTGGGGACGCAAAATGACCTTTGAAAGCCTGGTCTTTCTCCTCACGCCAATGAAGAACACTCTGAACTTCATCCTTAGACATCTTTTTAACAGATTTCGAAGCAACTTCACCTTGAACTGGTGCACCGCATCTATCACAATATTTAGATCCTGTAGGTTGCTCAATGGCACAATTTGGACAAATTTCACCCGAGCTCATAAAAACACTAACCAATCTATTTTCTTAATTAGGGAAGATTAAAGCTTACCATTTATAGAGATCAAATTACAGTTCACCAAATTCTTCAATATAGAATATGGAGTACAGTTGATTTGCATGCTGATATGCAGATTATTGGTGCCGAGGGCCGGAATTTCACAGTTTTCTTAACTGTTTTGAACCAGCGACAACCCGGTCTTCAGCGTCACCCACATCAACCGTCGGGTGCTCTCCTTAACCTCTTTAAGGATAGATCAGGCTGAGCTACCTCGGCACATCTGTACAGCAACTACAAAGATTGACTTAAGATTTTCCTAAAGAGCAACTTTGAGATAAATTAGAGAGCTTTGAGCCTAATTCTAACGCGTGTTATAGCGACTTTCATAAAAAGTGTTGGATTCAAATATGGAGAGACCCTTTTTTTGGATTAATTTTTCAAGATATCATATCATTTTTTCGGTAAGGTTGCACTTTTCAAATTCCTAGTTAAAGTTGAGATTTGCTCAATTAATTTTATAGAATCGTTCAGATTATTCTCAACAATTTTTACGAGGGCACTTCCTACTATTGCACCATCTGCTCCAGATCCTATTATAGAACTGATATGTTCTGGTTTATGTAAACCGAAGCCCACTGCTAATGGAATTGTTCCGGCGGTGTAAGGTTTGATTCTCTTTATTGATTGAATAGTGAGTTGGGAAACATCGTCTCTTTTGCCTGTTACACCATATATGGAGATTAGGTATAGAAATCCTGAAGTGTAATTTAAAATATCTTTCAATCTGTTTGGTAAAGTCGAGGGAGTAACTAGAAATATCGTATCAATTCCCTGTTTTTCTGCTAGCTCTCGATATTCTGCTGCTTCTTCAATTGGCAGATCAGGTATGATAAGGCCGTCGACTCGATGCTCGCTTGCTTTTGTTAGAAAATTTTGTACACCCATCTTGAAGAGCACATTATAATATGTCATTAATGCAATTGGGATTTCTATCCTGCTTTTTGTTTCCTTGACAATATCGAATATTGCTTGGGGGTTAGTGCCAGCGTTAAGAGAACGGTTAGACGCCGCTTGTATTGTTGGGCCGTCTGCAATTGGATCGGAGAATGGGATTCCTATCTCAATTATATCCGCTCCTTCTTTGGCGATTGTTTCAATTATCTGTTGCGAAATTTTCGGCGATGGGTCCCCCCCAGTTATAAATCCAATGAGTGCTCCTTCGCCACGTCTGTGTAATTCTCGAAAGCTCTCACTTATCATCATATCATCGCTCCCTTTTGCGTTGCAACGACCTCTGCATCCTTATCTCCTCTACCGGACAAGTTTACTACCACGATTTGATCTTTATTCATCTTCTTCGCCAATTTCTTAGAATATGCTAGTGCGTGACTGGACTCTAAAGCTGGAACAATACCCTCGTTTCTGGTTAGATCAATGAAAGCCTCCAAAGCTTCCTTATCTGTGATAGCGTCATATTGGACTCGACCAATGCTTTTCAGGAAACTATGTTCAGGTCCAACACCCGGGTAATCTAACCCAGCAGAGATACTGGACGTGGTTTGGATCTGCCCATTTTCGTCCTGTAAGACATAAGTTAGCATTCCATGGAAAACTCCTTCAGAACCTGCAGAGATTGAAGCTGCATGTTTACCAGATGTGATGCTTTCTCCAGCGGCCTCTATTCCATACATCTTAACATTTGCATCTTCGAGAAATGGATGGAACAATCCGATTGCATTACTTCCACCCCCAACACATGCGACTAGGGCATCAGGAAGTCGTCCTTCCTTTGCAAGTATCTGCTCTTTTGTCTCATGACCTATTATACATTGGAAATCTCTGACAATCATAGGATATGGGTGTGGACCAACAACCGATCCAATCAAGTAATATGTAGTTTGAGCATTTGTTACCCAGTCTCTTAATGCTTCATTGATTGAATCTTTCAACGTTTTTGATCCTGAATCGACTGGATGGACCTCGGCACCTAACATTCTCATTCTGAAGACATTGAGTTTCTGTCGTTCCATATCTTCGGTACCCATGTATACTTCAGCCTTCAGACCTAGGACGGCGCATGCTATTGCTGTAGCCACACCATGTTGGCCTGCACCTGTCTCAGCTATTATTCTCTTCTTTCCCATTTTTTTAGCAAGTAGAGCTTGACCTAGTGTATTGTTTATCTTATGAGCTCCGCCATGAGCTAGGTCCTCTCTTTTTAGGTAGATCTTGGCTCCACCTAGAATTTTAGTAAGATTCGATGCGTAATACAGTGTAGTAGGTCTTCCAACAAAATCTCTAAGGTAGTATTCTAATTCTTTTTTGAAATTCGAGTCATTCTTGAATTTCTGATAGGATTCCTCAAGTTCCTTTATGACAGGCATTAATGTCTCCGGAACAAATCTGCCTCCATATTTCCCGAATTTTCCATCAATTGGGTAAATATCCAGTCTGCTCATATTTTCATCTCTTTTACTCTGGTTATAAAATCAAAAATTTTCTTGTGATCTTTAATTCCTGGTTTCTCTTCTATCCCAGTCGATACATCAATGCCATACGGTCTTACTTTCTTAACTGCATCTTCTACGTTTTCAGGTGTTAAACCTCCAGCTAAGATTAATCGGTTAGGATATATGGTGTCTCTAATTCTTCTGCTTAGATTCCAATCATGCGTTATTCCTGTGCCTCCTAACCCTTCATGTGTAGTACTATCTAAGAGGATTGTATGAAATATGTCCGAAACTCTTACAGCTAATTCTGAGGCATCGGGATTTCTTCCGCTGACTACACCTATTATTCGTTCTTTCGATAATGTTTCTGGAAACGATTCCAGGATACTTTGAAAGTTACCGTGAATTTGAAGATAATCGGTCTCGAGTTCGTCATATATTTTTATTAGATCTTCTTTCGTTTTGAATACAGTTACTGCTACACTTCTAACATCGTTATGGACTTTCGAAATTAGTTCTTTTGCTTTAGCGAGACCAAGATTTCGTTGGGAGGATGTTACTCCTATAATGAATCCAATTAAGTCTGCTCCAGCATCTATTGCAACTTTTAGATCTTCATATCTTGTTATTCCGCAGATCTTAACTTGAACCATTTGATATCAAGCCTCCACAAGCTCTCTAACCTTATTTTTGATATCAGAAGCAGAAATCACAGCTGTTCCAACAAGAAATGCATTGGCTCCAGAATTTCTCAATGAGATTATATCTGCTGGTTTTTCTATTCCACTCTCGCTTACGATAGTCTCGCTAAGATCTGGATATTTTCCAAGGATTTTTGTTGTTGTTTTCAGGTCAACTTTTAATGTTCTCAAGTCTCGGTTGTTGATTCCAATTAGATCCGCATCAGATTCTAATGCTCTTTGAAATTCGTCTTCTGTGTGAGTTTCTAATAGGACCTCAATGTTCTTTGAGTGTGCGTATTCTATCATGACTTCTCTATTTGTGTCGCAGTAATTTCTATCAAAGAGTGCTTGTATCAATAGAATTGCATTGGCGCCAAGGTTACTTGCGGTTTCAATTTGGGTTTTGCTTACTATGAAGTCTTTCATTAATAATGGAATAGAGATTTTTTCTCGCACTATCTTGAAGTGATTAAGGGAACCTTTGAAATGTTTAGGTTCTGTTAAAATAGATATACCTATTGCGCCACCTCTACTCATTGCATTGGCAGTATTTAAAATATTGATTTTCCTGGAAACACTCTTGGAAGGTGAAGATAGTTTTATCTCTGTGATGATAGGAGCTTTCTCACTTTCGGTTATACTTTTTTTAAAACTATATTCATGATTCTCAATAGGATTTATTTTGTAATATCCACTTTCGACGGTTTCTTTCGCATCTTTTGCCAGAGTGTCTAGTATATCATTCATGTTTTTCCATTTCTTCCAGCTTTGATATGTCTCCTTGGCTAAGCTCAATTAGAGATCTCAACTTTTTGTAGGCTGATCCACTTCTGATTGACTCTCTAGCGGGATCTATGCATTCTTTGATCGTCTCAGTATTTGATCCCAAGTAGATTGCTGCTGCCGCGTTTACTATGGCCATATTCAGTGTTGGATTGTTTTCGCTGTCTCCGTAGTTAGAATTTAGGAGTCTATATGTGGTTGATGCACACTCTGATGGTGAAGATCCTTCGATGTCTTTTTTTTCTATAACATGCACTCCAAGATCTTCTGGAGAAACATCAGAGGTTGAAATCTCACCATTACTCAGAGAGGTTATCCTGGTTTGACCTATAGTCGATATTTCATCCAGACCATCTAGCCCATGTACAATCAATGCTTTCTCTATACCTAGATTACTGAGCACATGAGCTAGTGGTTCGGTTAGTTGGCTATCATAGACACCTAGAAGTTGTGCTTTCGCATTAGCAGGGTTTGTCAGGGGTCCCAAAATATGGAAGACAGTTCTTATTTTAATTTCTCTTCTTGGACCAATTGCATAC
Organism: Candidatus Bathyarchaeota archaeon RBG_13_38_9; assembly: GCA_001775955.1. Classification (GTDB taxonomy): domain Archaea; phylum Thermoproteota; class Bathyarchaeia; order 40CM-2-53-6; family RBG-13-38-9; genus RBG-13-38-9. Next base: position 99,565 of record MEZD01000039.1, read on the forward strand.
TTCATTGCAGGATGGAAAGTAGGGGCAAACATGAATCCAATGCCAATATTTTCTATTGACTTTTCGACCTGGTCAGGCGGCATCATAAGGTTAAATCCTAATGCTTCAAGTACGTCTGCGCTTCCACAATTGCTTGTGACTGAACGGTTTCCATGTTTAGCTATAGTGACTCCTGCCCCTGCGGCTACAATGGCGGCAATGGTGCTAATATTGAATGTTTTGATCTTATCTCCTCCTGTGCCACAGGTATCTACTATTCTAGTCTTGTTTTTTGGATGGATTTGGTGGCAGAATTTCCTCATTGTAGAGGCTAATGCAGTTATTTCATCAATGGTTTCGCCTTTCATTCTTAATGCGGTGAGAAAGGCAGCAATTTGAGCTTCTGTTGTTTTTCCCAGCATTATCTCATTCATAATCCCTGTTGCTTCGGTTGATGTCAGGTCATTACCTTCTGTGAGTTTTGAAATGCCTTCTATGATCAATTTATTGACCACTATCCAAGAAATTTTTCAGAATTTGTTTTCCGTCGGCGGTTAGGATAGATTCCGGATGGAATTGTATACCCTCAACCGGTCGTTCAACATGTCGAATACCCATTACTTCACAGTCATCTAACGAGTATGCGGAGATCTTGAGACAGGATGGGATTTTGAAGAGATTAGCTACGAGAGAGTGATATCGAGTAGCTTCAAAGGGGTTCGGAATTCCTTTGAATATTCCTTGTTCATCATGTCTAATCATACTGGTCTTACCATGCATCAGCCTATTTGCATGGGATATTTGTCCCCCAAAGGCATGTACGATTCCTTGATGACCCAAACATATTCCTAGAATAGGAATCTTTGGACTTGCTTCACGAATAATTGATAGACAATTACCAAAGTATCGTTTATCCTTTGGAGTTCCCGGACCAGGGGAGAGAACTATTCCTTCCGGACGAATATTCCTTGCTTTTTGAACGGTTATCTTATCATTTCGATAAATAATTGGAGAAGCACCTAGCTCACTCAAATATTGCGCAATATTATAGACGAAAGAATCATAATTATCGATTAATAGAACCTTCAGAACTTCTCACCTGCCTGAGCTAGTGCTCGCATCAGAGCTTTTCCTTTATGTTCTGTCTCGAACCATTCTTTTTCAGGATCCGAGTCTGCAACGATTCCTGCACCAACCTGAATGTACGCTTTATCATCTTGTGCAACCAAGGTTCTGATCGTTATAGCAAAGTCACAGTTGCCATTATAGGAGAAATGCCCTACAGCACCAGCATATGGGCCCCTTCTTGACGGTTCAAGCTCTTCTATAATCTCCATCGCTCTGACTTTTGGAGCACCAGAGACTGTACCCGCGGGTAACATAACTCTCAATGCGTCGAAACAATCATGAGTTGATGATAAACGGCCGATCACTCTTGATACTATGTGTTGAACATGGCTGTACTGGTGAACAGTCATAAATTCAGGTACTTGGACAGACCCAGGTTCAGATACTCTTCCAACGTCGTTTCTTGCAAGATCAACAAGCATAACATGTTCAGCCCGTTCTTTGGGGTCAGAAATTAATTCGTCTCCAAGGCGTTTATTCTCCTCAGGATCATCCACCCTTGGTCGTGTACCTGCTATGGGATAAGTTTCTACTAGACCCTTTTCTGTTCTGACTAACATTTCAGGACTGGCGCCGATGATCTGCCTGTCTCCATATTTTAGAAAATACATGTATGGTGAAGGATTGATTTTTCGGAGAATTGTGTAGAAGTTGTATAGACTTCCTTCGAATTTGAATCCATATCTTTTTGATAATACGACTTGAAAGATGTCGCCGTCAAATATGTATTCTTTAGCCTTCTTGACTGATTCTTCAAAATCTTCTTTGGATATATTGGGTTCTGGTTCACTAAATCGAAATTTATTTTTCTTTTTAGCGGTTGGTTTTAGAAGTTTATTTTGAAGTTCTTTGAATCTGTTTTCGTTGAAGAAATAATAATATGCTTTTTTCTGAATATGATCGAAGATTATTCCGTCATC
>MEZD01000039.1:101663-104771 GCA_001775955.1 Candidatus Bathyarchaeota archaeon RBG_13_38_9
GATGGCATCATATGATATGTAACCTACTGCTCCACCGATAAAACGGAATTTATCAAAACTTGTTCTATTGTCCTGAATTGATTTCTTTATGATTTCAAGTGGATCTTCGGATTTAATTTCTGATCGTTCTTTTCCCTCTATTATTTCTGTTATTGAATTTTTTACTCGAATCAGTTTTTTAGGATTGAAACCGATAAACGAAAATTGCGCCAGTTTCTTGGGGCCTTCAACAGACTCAAGAAGATAGAGGTATTTGTATTCATCTGTGAGTTTGGAAAAGAGATCTAAGGGATTTTCGTAGGGTATTTCTTGAAATTTCAACTTTTTATTTTTTTGGAGAGAGAGTAGTTTTGTAGGCTGTCCAAAGACGATCCCTCATTTGTAATTCTCCCTGATGGCTTTCAAATTGCATACATACATGTCATATATAAAACTAGTCAGTACATAAATGTACATTAAACGTTCTTTATCATTTTAGGGAAAGCTCAAGCTAAGGCCACGATACTAGCCATGTAGAAGGCTTGTCGGCAGTCATTTTTTGATAAGTTCTCTTTTAAGGAAATGAAGGTTGCTATATTTTCGAGTGAATCAACAACAATGAATAACGGAATTGTTGCTCTGAAAAGATCTTGCAAAAAATTTCTAAGAATTGATATCCCATCGCTGTGATAAGCTTTAACAGAATTGTCTTAACCTAAATCGATATTAACTACTCCGTTTATCCTTAGACGATATGCATACGATGCTCAAATTCGTATGAAATGGTTTTGGGCCGGTAGTTCAGCTCGGTATGCTCAACAATTGAGGCCGACGAACGCCCGCTTGGCATATGATAATTCAAAATGTGGGAGGTCGCGGGTTCAAATCCCGCCCGGTCCACCACAAAAGCGCGCGCTATACTGATCATTACGGTTCTCATGTCAAGGTCCATTAGATAGGCGAGCACCGTCGCTATCCACCAGCCTATAAGAAAAGTACAGACAGCCAAAGCCCCTTGAACCCCAAGTCTTCCCGAATAGCGCGCGCGTAATCAAAGGCTTACAGTTTAACTCATTAGATCACAAACGTATTGTGGTAATACCGGTGAGAAAGAAGAAAATGAGCGCGTGCGCTCATTGGGATTCTCGCTTCTAAGATCGGCTAGCCTGATTCTTTCTTTGCAATTGCTTCCGCGACTATGAAGATGCCAATGATTACTACTATTGTTGGGACCAATGGCAACTTAAGTCCTCCCAGTGCGCCAAGACCTACAAGCAAGGCTAGTACTCCAAGTCCAAGACTGAACTTACTAATCTTGGTTCCAATACTGCGGCGGGCTAGATTAAGGCCAATCAAGATCAGTCCGACTCCAAGGGCAAAATACGAACCCATATCAAGTCGTGTTAACTCCGCCACAATCCAGAGGCTGCCGATGAAAAAAATGAATATCCCCCAAGCCACACTGGTCAACGTACTTTCCTTCAACGAGTCACCTCCTTGGATGTGTGAAACACAATAGCGCCGGCGCCAGTATAAAGTACTTACTCGTGGTCGGACGCTAGCTCGATCTAGGGCGTCAGGATAGAAGCCAAAGTACCGCAAGAGTCTGTGGGTAGGAGCGCCATTGGTCTACACTAGGGAGATCGCGCCACTGGAGAGAAACGGACGCTGACATCGTTTCACTATGTTACTTCTCCATAAGATACTACTAATGCTATTATCCACAGGACCGTTACAGTGTAGATTACTATGTACATAGGGTGAAACGCAAACATATACACCGAGTAGAATATGTGTGCGGGTACGTTTATGAAAAACCCTAGAACTAAAGAAAGGTTCCATGCCCATTTCTGTGCTTGTCTGAGACCGGTAAATGCAGCATACAGAAGAGCAAGTCCAATTCCAATCCAGAGAAACCCCCATAACCGGATAATGACGCTGATAAGAGTCATCAGTTTCGCGCTGTAGGCGAACACCTCGGCCGCGGTCAACCCCGTAAACTCGACGTGATAAAACATGAACGTTCCTTCAATTGCATACATAGCACCCGCGATCAAATACCATGCAGAACATATAGAAAACAGAACAATCGCGGCATTGAGTCTTTTTGATTTCGTTAGCAATTTCGGCATTACACTTTCGTTCTCCACTGACAACCTTTTCCGGATTACCATTTAAGAGTTGCCGCGCGCGCTATTTCGGCATGACGCCTTCGTCCTCCGCGGACGGCATTCTCCGGACGACAATATGGCTCTTTGTCAACTCCTGCTATTTGCTTGGGAGTCCCACCGTGTGCGCACACAACAAGATCAATGTTTCAATTCTCGGCGGGGTGTTGTGCAGTGAGGTTTTCCATGCACGGCTAGTGTGACCTAGAGGTTGAACGCCAACTGGAGGATTCTTCCCAACATGATTGTTGCAACAGAAACAATGATCGCGACAAGCTCCTTGACCACCTTAGTTTCGAAAGGCCACACCGAGACCCTTGAGACTTTGTCCTCAAGAGCAATCGTAGCCTGTAGTCTGAGAAGCTCTTCGATTCTTGAAAGGACCTGATGATCCGTCCTTGAATGCTTGGGAGTAGCGATCATTGGTTCGATGCTCCTCAAACGGAGTGAAGCCTCCTCTTGTTGCTTCACTTGATTCATCTTCTCATGTATGCCCCACAAGGGAAGGAAGAGCATCGCTAGAGCGAGGAAGACACACGCAAGAACGACGGCCATGTTGTAGATGTCTGCAGAAAGAAGAGTTACCGCAAAAAAAGAAAAGATGAGCAAGAAAAAGGTTGATGCGAAGGATACTGCAATCTGGCCCAGAGGTCGTAGGCCAAACATCTTGTCTTCGTAGAAGCGTTTCAGGTTTAGCGGTTCGAGGCCGAACCTGCGAAGGCCCCAGAGACCGCTCAGATACACCCAGAAGGCCGTTCCCAATGCTAGGACGCTAAGAGGATTCAGAATGATTGCAGCGAATAGGGAGACGGGATTATTCTCACTTATCGCCCATGAAATGGGAAAATACAGGAGATAGAAGACAAATGCCACGAGCAAGGCGCCCTTAGCGCTGGATACAAGACCGAACGCTCGGTCGTAGGCCGTCTCTCCATTAGGCGACAATGAAGACAACTTTGGT
>MEZD01000039.1:104782-116617 GCA_001775955.1 Candidatus Bathyarchaeota archaeon RBG_13_38_9
CACCTTCAGCCGCCAGTACCTTACGAGATACATCCCAAGAAACAGGGTGAAGGTGCCGATGGTAATCTCCAACAGCCTTTGAGCTACCGGCATCTCCTGACTGAATTGCGTAATGCTTAGAACACCACGAAGTGCATTCGATAACATCCGCCTCCAAGCTTCTTCCAAGCTGAAGCTGTACAGGTACCAGGCTAAGAAATAGCCAGGTCCTCCGGTGGCGACCGCAATGACCAGACAGCTGATGGAGTAAGGAAGACGGGTCAAGCCAATGATTCTCTCTAGGATAGTCAGTCGCTCCGGACCGAACGGGGTTTTCACATTCCTTTCAGCGGTCTACACATAGTTCCGTTCTATGTTAAAACGCTTCGTGGCGAATGCAGAACTATGCCGTAGAAGCGGTTCGTCGGGAAGCGCTGAGGTGGGCACTGAAGTGAAGGTTCAAGAGCCCTTCCTATACCAACGAGGGCGGTTGGTAGCCCAGGGGAGATACATGCCAGTATTGTTGGAATCTCCGGTCTCCGGGGGAGCGCGCGCTCATTCCATTTTCCCAGCTTTGCATTATGTAGACACCGTGGGATTTTGCCACTTCACTCAATGAATAGTGTGTGCTCTTATTGTATACGGACGGACCTCTACAAGAAAGGATTCAACAAATTTATGTTACGTGCCCAACGTGATTCGGAACTTTGTTATTGCCGAAAAGGGCCTCAGATTCCTCAACGGTTCAAACCCTTCCAGATTTGAACCTGCGTGAATTTTGTACCCGATTCTAGCACCGAAAACGCATCGGACCCCGCCCGGTCCACCAAGAGCACGTTAATGTGCACACGCGAAAAAACATATTTCTTTATATTTATAAGTAAATAATTTAGTTTACTTTTGTAACTGGGATAAGCATTATATATTCCGCTAGTTGAGACTAAGCTTGCCTCTGGTAGTCTAAGCTTTGAAACGTCAATTATTGATTATATTCATGTTCTTTGCTATTACTGGTTCAGCCTTACTTGTATTTGGATCCGAAATCATTCGTAAAAATAATTATATTCAGTTCTCAGACTCTGAGAACACTTCTGCATCGCCAACTCCAATTTTAGGACAACCTGAATCGTCACTCACTTCAAATCTATCTCCATCGACCATCAATATGACCCGAGAATTACGAGTGTTTGCCGCAGCAAGTTTAGCTAATGTTGTGAATGCTCATAAACCAAAATTTGAAAAAGAAAATAATGTTAAATTGATGTTCAATTTCGGATCCTCGAACAGTCTTTATCAGCAATTATTTTCAGGTGCGCCAGCAGACGTTTACTTATCTGCTGACCTTAGATGGACAAAGAAACTTAATGAGAGTGAACTTCTTTACAAAAATGAATATTATAGCTTCACAAAGAATAAACTTGTTGTAATAATACCTGAAGATAATCCTAAGAACATTAGTTCTTTGTTGGACCTTACTAGACCTGATGTTAAGGTTATTATCGCGACACCGACTTCTCCCATAGGAACGAATACAAATATTACATTAACAAAGATTGGAGAAATTTGGGGAGATGAACATTCTCCACAATATAGAGGCGCTCAATGGAAGAATTATCGAGACAGAGTTGTTAAAAATATCATATCCTATGAACCTTCAGTTTCACAAGTGGTAAGCAAGGTTGCATTGGGTGTATGTGATGCTGGTTTCGTATATATTTCTGATACAAAATCTCAACAGTCTGGGTTGAAGTATTTCGATATACCTGATGAGGTTAACACAATTGGTATCTATGGAATTGCAGTGATGAATACAGTATCGAAATTAAGTGTAGCTGAGAAGTATGTTGAATTTTGGTTATCAGACGAAGGTCAAATGTTACTAGCTGATTATGGTTTTGGAGAAGGACCATTAGAACAGGAATAATGGGATTTATCGTTCAGGTTCTACTATAACTGCAGTTCCTGTTGCAGATATTACGGTAACTCCTGCTTGTAAACCTAGATCTGATGTTTCCAAGTCAAGTCCTGTAATTGCGTTGGCGCCCTGAGCTATCGCTTTATCTTTTATTCTGTCCATTGCTTCAATTCTTGCTTTTTCAAGTTCTGTAGTAAATGCTGTAACCTCACCGCCTAACATAGATTGAAAGCTTGCTACAAATTTTCCTAGAACTCCTCGAGTACGTGGTGTAAGACCTGTTACTACACCTAATACTTTCTTAATTTTGTATCCTGGTATCGATGGAGTAGTTACAATCATAAATTCTTGTGTAGGCGATGTTGGGGAACCACAATATTGGCAAAATGCAAATTCGTTTTTTATTTCTTTTCCACATTTTTGACATTTCATTTCGATTCGCCTTTTTTTGAAGAGGCATATTGAGATTTAGAGAAATGTTACTAAGATTTTAATCTATAGGGTGCTATTGCAAATAACAATGTTGATATTAGCATTATCCTTTGTCAATCTCAAATAGACATGAGTTGTGTTCTGTGCTATGTTGATTGGATATCCTAATCACCCAAGAAGGAATTTTCTAGAAGAGATCGATTGGATTGGTAAAAACAAATTTAATTTTGTAGATGTTTTTTTAGAAGAGGATGAGGCATCACTGGAAAACATCAATGTTCTGAAAAGTAAAGTGCTGCTGAAAAGTTACGGTTTGGATACAGTTGGTCATACTGCTTGGTATCTGCCGATCGGTTCTCCAAATAAAACAATTAGACTTTCTGCTGTTAATGAAATATTCAAATGCTTTGATATTTTCAGAAATTTGGAAGTAAAACTAGTGACTATTCATACAGATTGGGCTAGTGGATTGTTCTCTGAAGCTGAAGCGATCAATTTTCAGTCAGAGTCTCTAAATTTGCTAAATGATAAGGCAAGAGAATATGAATTAGAGATTATTTTAGAACCAACAGTCTCCAAACATGATACCATCGAAAATATGGAGAAGATATTGAAAAAGGTGCCAAACATAAGTTTTCACCTCGATATTGGTCATGCCAATCTCAATAATAATGATCCTATAGAATTCATAGAGGCTTTCCACTCAAAAATGAAACATGTCCACATTCATGACAATGATGGAATTCGAGACTTGCATTTACCAATAGGATGCGGAAATATAGATTGGCAGAAAACAATAAGTGAATTAAAAAAATGTTATGATGGTACGATTACACTTGAAATCTTCTCATCAGATAGAGATTTTGTTCTATTAAGTAAAAGGAAACTCAAAAAATTATGGGATATGGATTGAAAAAAAAATCAACTTTAATGTAATGTAATTTGAGCATGGTATTAATGTAATTAGAAATTGGGAGAGGAATAGACCTGTCTACTTGGGAAGCCACATTAGATGAATATGGAAAAATGATCGAAAAAGAATTATCAAATCTTCTTTCGAATGAAATTATAAACGCAAAGAATTATCATCAATTTATTAAGGAACTCTATGAACGAATTGAAGAATATGTTTTTCGACCAGGAAAAAGACTGGCTTCTTGCAGCACTCTGATAATATTTAAGGGATTGACTGGACGAATCGATACTAAAATTTTAAAGATTTGTGTTGGTATAGAGTTATACAGACATTCAATACTTTTACATGACGACCTTGCTGATGATGATAAATTAAGACGAGGAGAACCTACTCTACACAACATATATTCTAAGAACTATGATGATAATTTTGGTAGAAATATATCGATATTCACAGGTAACATTCTCCAGACGCTTGCTCTGAAATCAATCATTACATCTGGTTTTAAGGAAGATGAAATTAATCAAATAATTGATCTTATTAACCACAATCTTCAAAGTGTGAATGAAAGTCAGATCCTTGATTGCCTTTTCGAGCATCGGAAACCTGATGTTGCCGAATGGTATGTTATGGCATCGAAAAGAGCAGCAACTCTATTCAAAGTCTCCCTTCTAACAGGAGCCCTACTGGCAAATGCATCTCCAAAGGATTTGAAATTACTTGAAAAGGTAGCAGAAAACATAGGATACTGTTTTGACATACAAGATGACATCATAGACACCTTTGCGTCAGAGGAAGATTATGGTCGAAAACCCGGTGAAGACCTTACAAAAAGGAAGAAACCGTTGCATATAGTGTACACATATCTGAAAGCCAGTTCAAAACAACTTAACGAATTTGAGAAATCAATATTCAAGAAACGGCTCCAAGACATAGACAAAATACGTGAGATAATCTCAAGTTCCGGTGCTTTAGAAGAAGCTAAAACCCGTTCAAGATTTCATGCTGAAATGGCGAAGAAATTGATCTCAGAGACCTCTCTAAATAATGGGGAAAAAAAATTTTTTCTCTCATTTATCGATTACATAAAAGACAGTCTAAATTGGTATGGATAGTTGCTCATTTTCTTTATTTTATGATTCATTTAATGATTCAGGCATCATCATTGTAAAAGGCTAATGGGATTCCATTTGTTGAGGCTCTTAAATCTTCCATGTAACAAACCAATGAAAGTAGGATTTCTAATTAATCCTTATGCTGGCACAGGGATCAGTAACCAAAAAAATGTGATTAATCAAATCATTAGATTTTTTCCTAAAGCCGAATTTGTAACTTCGAACGGACTCTTAGGATTCAATTGGCTACCTAAAAACAAGGTTACAGAAATCGTTGAAATCGACTACATGAACACAAGAGAAGACACTGTATCAGTTATACAAAAAATTCTCGACAGAACTATAGACCTTCTCCTAATTGTTGGAGGAGACGGCACGCTTGCAGACGTAGCAAGAGCAGTTTATGTTAAACAATCACAAATTCGTATTATCGGTATCGGGCTAGGTAGCGCAAACGTTGGAGATCTAATCTCTATCAGGAAAGATGTTCTCGAAAAATCTGAAATCATACTTTATCCTAGAAAAGTAAACGCATTGGCAGCAAGTTATGAAGGAAAATTAGTTGGATTTAGTTTTAATGATATTGTTATTGGTAACACAATTGTTACTACAGTTAATGGGCGGACGACCCAGATCGATATCATGAAAAAGAATAAAGGGGTAATAGTAGAAAAGAAACCACAACCAATCGGTAGAAAAGACACTTACATAAAAATTATAGATCGAAAAAAGAAAGAATTAATGATCAAAGATTGCACTTTTGGTTCAATTGTCGCTAGCAAAGTAGATAAGAGATATATTGGAAAAGCGATCACTGGAGCGTTAAATGAAATAAGCTGCAAAAGCATTCCTGCTGCAATAAGTGTCATCGATAAACCAGTAATAATGCCTTCAGTGACAAAAGATGAATATCTGCGAATGGAGCCTTTTACAACAATGACCGCAAGTATTCCCAAAGAATCTAAAGTGATAATAGGAAATGTCAAAACCGGATCTTTTCTGATAATCGATGGTAATCCTGAAATCAAATTGAAAAAAAATTGTACTGTTGAAATAAAGAATATTGATTTTCAATTTAACACTTACAAGGCTTGTGATTGCGCTTGATCAAATCAGATCAAAATGTCGATCAATACTCCCTTTATTCTGATTCAAATAAACAATCTGGAATAGAAAAAAAAGATACTACTAATTATGTTAATTCTAGATGTCCTGGTAGTAAGTGGAATTTTCCTGTATACAATCAAACCTGGCACATATGATATTAACGGAATAAAATCTTATAATGATTATAACGAGAATTATGTTAAACCTAATTCAACAAGGATCCAAAATGTTTCACCCGAGATATCAAATAAAACTTTTACAACAATACATTCAACCCAGGAACAAGAATCTCCTATCATTAATTAAAAATCTATGATTCGAGATACACTAACAGCATATTTTGATACATTAAATACTCATTCGCCAGAAAATGCTATCGAATTTTTCACAGACAAGGTTGAGATAACAGTAAATTATGGGAAGGACTACTCTTATCAAGGCCCCAAAGAAGGAATAATATCTTATCTCGAGATGGCTTTTGATCTCGCTCCAGACTCAAAAATATCAGAGGTTACAATTTCAAAGATCAAAATAAACCAAAACAAAGCCACAGTTCAAATTAGTTATATGATCTCATCCGAATCATTAAACTTTTCTATGCCAGCAAAAGAGTACTTAGATCTTATAAAACAAAATAACAAATGGAGAATAAGAAGAACAAATATTGAATACTAGCTCTCAAAGCCAGTACTTCTATCGGATGAAGAATACATTGGGTATGGCGTGCCAACAGATATTTTAGAATGAGAGATTGTGGAAGGTCCAATTGTAGTAATTATTGCTGTAGTTAAAATCACTGTGAGTGCTATTGGCATATAGATTTCGGAGTTGGGAAGATTGAATTCTTGAGGTAAAACTGCAAGAACCGCTGCGGCAAGCAGTAGGGGAAGGTAGACTCCTTCTATCAATGTCATACACTGCCCAGAAGTTATCTGTAATGATTTATAAAAAATCCTATAATCATAATTTCTATTGATAAAAACTAAAATGATCTGGCATAAAATAACTTTTAGAATCATGACGAGCCCTATGGTGATTCACCATTGGTACAATTAAAGAATCAGAAACCGATTGAACTAGGTATTCGAAATGTTGTCAGGTTGGGATATGTAAGTCTCTTTACAGACTTATCGACTGAGATGATTCTTGGTGTATTACCCTTCTTTATTATCAAAGAGCTAGGCGCAACTGCAACAATTCTTGGGATTATTGAAGGCTTGGCTGAGGCTGTGAATTATTTTTTTCGAGTTGTATCTGGTGTATTGACTGACAAGATTGGTAGAAGGAAACCATTTGTATTGCTAGGGTACGCTCTTTCATCAATTACCAAACCGTTTTTCGCTATTACAAGTACGTGGAGCCATGCTTTCATAATTAGAATTTTTGATAGAAGTGGAAAAGGAATTAGAACTTCCCCTAGAGATGCATTAATCAGTGATTCAGCAAAGAAATCTGAAACAGGGAAAGCTTTCGGTCTTCATCGTTCTCTCGATCAGATTGGTGCAGTTGGAGGACCAATTATTGCATTTGCTTTTATTCCTCTAATTGGAATTCGTGGAATCTTCTGGCTTTCATTTATTCCAGCAGTGATAGCTTTATTGATTTTACTATTTTTTGTTCGGGATATTAAATCGTCTGTGAAGCATAGAAGTGTTTTCGAGAATGCTAGATCTGTATTAGATCGTCAGTTCATAATGCTTCTTGGTGCATTAGCTATTTTCACTATGGGTGCATATAATTTCTCATTTGTACTTTTAAAAGCTGGTTCTTTAGGCGTAAATCAGAATCTCATTCCTTTAGTCTATGCGAGTCTAAATGTTGCAGTAGTCATAATTAGTCTACCGGCAGGAATGATGGCTGATAAAATAGGAAAGATTCCAGTTCTAATTTTAGGTTATGCAGTTTTTATTATAGCTTCATTCACAGGACTTTTCCTAAATGGAAATCCAATTTATGCTTTTCCGATAGCGATAATCTTTGGATGCTACCTGGGTATAGCTGAGACTGTACAACGAGCTATAATGCCTGACTATGCAAGTGTGCAATTGAAAGGAACTGCATATGCCCTCTATTATTCTATGATAGGTATTGGAGCACTGATTGCCAATTCAGTATTCGGAATATTATGGACAAATATCGGTTATGTAGCCGCTTTTGAATATAGTATTATCATGGGTATTGCTGGATCCATTGCACTAATTATTTTCCTAACACAAAAGAAGCGTCTGATTAAGACTGCATGATGAGATTTATATCATATCTGATCAGATGAACCGTAAAGTGTAAACAAACTATCTAAGTTCTATTCTGTATCGAGGGTGCTTTCAATCCAAATTAAGAATGTGCTAGCGATTGGTGCTGTTGATGTATCATCATTGACAGCTTCGATAAAACGAGCTGGATATTCAGTATTTGCAGTAGATTTCTATGGAGATCAAGATCTTGAAAGAGATGCTGAAGCAAATTTATCCATTTTAAGTAACTCAAGTGAGAAGATTTTCAAAGGTTTACATGATCTTTCTTCAGGAGAACTTATCAGATTGGTAAAAATTCTGGTAAAGAGTCAAGATATTGATGTATCTCTCTTATCATCTGGATTAGATGACTCATTTGATGATTTATCTGCGATCAATGACCTCGTCCCGATCTTGGGTAATGGTCCTGAAGCATTTTTGAGTGTTCGAAAGAAAAATAGTTTTTTTTCGAATTTGCAGGATTTAGAAATACCTCATCCTAAGACTGCAATAATAAAAGATTTTAAAGATGTGAAAGATATTTGCAAAAATATCGGTTTTCCAATGTTGATAAAACCATTAGATGGATATGGCGGTTCAGGAATAAAAAAAATCTCTACACAATATGAATTAGACAATTGGTTGAATTCAAATGAGGCATCTATCTCAAACTATCTTATTCAAGAGTTCTTGACCGGCACATCTGTTAGTGTTTCTGTGATGGCAGTTCCCGGTGAATCCCTAGCTTTAACTGTAAATGAGCAACTCATAGGTATGAGTGATGTTGGTCAAAGAGAGCCTTTTGGTTATTGTGGTAATATAGTTCCCTTTTGTGCACCAAGAGATATTCTTGACAAATGTGAACGTACTGCTGAGGAAGTGATAACACATTTCGGTTTAAAAGGTTCAAACGGAGTTGATTTAGTAATATCTGAAGGCGTGCCACATGTAATTGAGGTTAATCCAAGATTTCAAGGAACACTAGAATGCACAGAAAAAGCTCTGGGGATTAATTTAGTAGAAACTCATGTAAACGCATGTACTGAAAACATACTTCCAGATCGTGGAGACCTAAAACAATCAAGTTCGAAACATATCCGGCTTATTCTGTTCGCACAGGAACGAGTAGTTGTGCCTGACCTGATTCTACGAAAAGAATGCAGAGATATTCCTCATCCAAGGACTAGAGTAGAGATTGGAGAGCCTCTATGTTCCGTAATACTGGAAGGTTCTGATAGAAACAATCTTCTACTGAGAGGGAAACAAATAGCTACGAACATCTACGAATCGCTTCATATTTAGATTGAACATGAGAAGTATTTCGGTTGGCGTTTTAAACAGAAGTTTTCCCTATAGACAGGTATTTTATTACGGGCTATTATGTATGGTTAAAAATATGTTCTAATGTCAGTGGTAAAATTGTGCAGTTTTCAATTAATCAAAGGCCAGATGACGAAATCAAAAAGAATTAGTTTGATTGCATCATTTGCTGCAGTAGCTGCGATTTTAGATTCGATTCCAGGGATACCACAATTTGAGTCTGGTATATGGTCTAGCTGGATTTTTTTGGTGATTCCTTTATTTGGTTTTATTCTCGGTCCCGTTGATGGATTTTTATCTATTCTTATAGGTGTCTTAGTTGGACATTCTATCTATTTTAGAGGCATCCATGAATTTCTATTCACAATTGGTGCTCCTGTTGGAGCCATGATCGCGGGTATGCTTTTCAGACAAAGAAAAAGTATCCCAATAATGTTCTTCACTATTTTATTAACATCCTATTTTCTTACTCCCATTTCATGGCAGCTACCTTTATGGGGTATGTGGGACGTTTATTTAGCATTGATAGTTCTTATGATAATTTCTGTTATGAAGCTCAACAAAGGTAGATTGTTGATAAGTACATTTATCGGTCTAGAAGCAGATATCTTATTCAGAATTTTTCTACTTGTTCCTTTACGGACTTATCATATATTCTATGGATTGACTCTTGAAGCAATGAAGATCATCTGGGTAACAGGTGCTTTTGTGACTCCCATACAAGTTGGTTTATCGATGCTCTTCATTAGGATAATTTATCCACCAGTTCAAAAAAGTGTCAAAGAATTTAGAGCCTTCTAATAGTGCTCGCGAAATTGAAATATGTTGAAGAGTAATAACTAATTGGATTCGTCAGATTTTAGCACTTTAGTTAATTCATCAACCATTAGTGCGGCACGATTAATTGCATTGTCTATCCCTAGATGTTTATCGAATAACCATTCATGGTTAGGGTCATTAACACGTGAAACTACTCGAGGTACCTTAAATTCATTCTTTGCTAAAAGTCCTATTGATAAGTTCTTTTCATCAACACCTGTCAGAAGTATGAGTAGATCAGCTTTATCTAGACCACTTCTACGTAAAGTCTCGAGTTTGGATCCATCTCCTTCAATTATTTTAACTTCAGGGATCTTTGATTTCAATTCTTCAATAGTCTTAGGTCTTTTTTCGATTACTGTGACCTTGTGGCCGTAAGATAATAGTTTTTGCGTAAGGTGGAATCCTACGGCGCCACCACCAACTATTACAATGTACAATTGTTATTGTCACTCCTATTGTCCCATAAGCTCTTCAACTCTTTTCATAGCTAGAGTTGACACGGCAAGAGTAAGGAAGTCATTATCTGCAAACATCATTCCATCATACGGAATAATAGCTCTACCTTGCCTAACAACAGCGATAGTCCTAACCTGTTGAGGGATGTTAACATGATCAATAGGTCTGCCCACCAGTGCGTGGGGCACAACAAGTTCGACAATCTGAACATCACCACTTCCAATGGTAAGCTTTGGGTGAAGCTCAGGATGCACAAGTACATCTCTAATAAAGTTCGCAGCCCACTCTGTTGGTGAGATTATGGATATTCCTAATTTTCGATAGACTTCAGCATCTGATGGATCGAATACTCTTATGGCAATCTTAGGGACAAGAAACTTTTTCTTTGCTATCATGGCAATAGTCGCATTTAGACTATCACTATTCGTTACTGAGGCTAACGCATCAGCATTCTGTATATTCGCTTTGTTTAGGATGTCTCGGTCAAGTGCATCACCGTGTATGCACTGACCTTTGAAGCCTGAGCTTAATCGATCGAAGGAGTTGATATCTCTATCAATAACAGCAACATTATGGTCTTCGGAATTTAGCAATTCAGCAAGGTATGATCCAACTCTTCCGCATCCTATAACTAAAATTTTCATTTATTTTCCTCTTTATGATGATTTAAGGATTTCAAGGTTTTTCTTCTATAGATGAGCTTTCTTAGTTCGTCCGCTAAAAGTATTGTTGGTGCAAATATGATGGGGAAAAGCCAGTGGTGAGGTAATAATGAAGCTGTTCCAAAGATTGGTTGGAGTAATGGCAGGTATACTAATGCTATTATGAGTATTATTTCAAATAAGATTCCTATTGGCAGCAGTGGATTGATTCTAATGCTGCGTTGCAGGCTAGATGATCTTTCTGTTCTACATGCAAAGACATTTCCAACCTGTACCATTACTATCCCTACTAGTGTCATGGTTGAAGCCATTGTGTAAACGATGTTGCCAGGTTGTGCAAGAGAATATGGTCCATAGCCATTAATTAGATTCATCCAGTAATAACTTCCCATGGCTGCGACAGCCTCGATTATTCCTAAGAACAGAAATGCGTGGGCTAATAATCCGCGACTCAATAAACTCTTTTCCCGTTTTCGAGGTGACATATTCATTACATCTTTTTCAGCTGGCTCTGCTCCTAATGCTAAAGCAGGTAACATGTCTGTGCCAAGATCTACTGCCAAAATTTGCATTACATTCAAAGCTAATGGAACTTTTGCTAAGGCGAAAAAAATGAAGGGGATGATCTCTGGGACGTTGCTCGCGAAGATGTACCTTGTAAATTTTTTTATGTTGTTATATACTGTACGTCCCTCTTCTATGGCACTGACTATTGATGCGAAATTGTCATCAGTGATGATCATAGAGGCTGCTTCTTTAGCAACATCAGTTCCTGAGATGCCCATTGCCACTCCAATATCTGCTCTTTTTAAGGCGGGGGCGTCATTTACCCCATCACCAGTCATGGCAACAATATGATTCAATGCTTGCAGTGCCA
>MEZD01000039.1:116669-118984 GCA_001775955.1 Candidatus Bathyarchaeota archaeon RBG_13_38_9
TTTTTGAAGAACTTTTTGAAGGGCCTCATCTGAAATTCCTTCAATCTCATCTCCCGTAACTATTCTTGCTTGTCCATATATTATGCCAAGTCTTCGAGCTATAACCTCGGCCGTGAGGCCGTAATCTCCAGTAAGCATTATAACGCGTATTCCCGCATTCTGGCATTTCCGAATGGCTTCTTCGACCTCAGGTCTTGGTGGGTCCATCATGGCAACTAAACCAAGGAAAGTCAATTCTTTTTCGATAGCCTCGGCAGTTAATTTATGTGTATTATTTTTAATATCTTTAGAAGCGATTCCTAGAACTCTCAAACCTTCTTTTGCGTAGATGTCGATCTGCTTTCTAATTAAAACGCGATCTGATTCCTGAATTTGCACTACTTTATTGTTATCTAAGATGCTATCGCAAAACGATAGTAGTTCTACTGGTGCGCCTTTGACATAGGCTTTTAAATGATTATCTTCCTTGCCTTTAGAGAAATAGTTGTTGTTGCGCTCAATGACTACGCTCATTCTCTTGCGTTTTGAATCAAAAGGAATTAGAGCTATTTTATTGAATTTAGATGGATAATCTAGACCTGCTTTGATGGCGGTTACGAGAATCGCGCCCTCTGTCGGATCGCCCAAGATGCTCCATTCTGTTTTTTGATCGGATGGAGGTAAAAGACGAGCGTTATTACATAACATTCCTCCGTTCAATAATTCTTGAATATCTGAACGAGTCTCTGTCGGGTTATCTTCATTATCAGAAATCAATTGTCCTTTTGGGGTATATCCCGTTCCAGAAACTTTGATGTTTAGTCTTCTTGTCCATATATTGGTGACAGTCATTTCGTTGCAGGTTAGAGTTCCAGTTTTATCGCTACAGATCACTGTCGTACAGCCCAGCGTTTCAACATTTGAAAGTTTCTTTATGATAGCTCCTCGTTTCGCCATTCTTTGCATACCGATGCCTAATGACAAAGTGACCGTTGGAAGGAGGCCCTCTGGAACATTGGCCACGATCATTCCAATTGCAAATAGGAAGCTTTCCGCAGCGCCTATTCCCAGGGAGAAGGCCGTCAGGAAAATTACAACGCCAAGAAAAACAGCGATAGTTGACACAGTGAATGTGACTTTTTTCAGCTCTTTTTGTAGGGGACTAGGTTCCTCCGATATTGTTTCCGTTAGATGGGCTAGTCTTCCGAACTGTGTTTTCATTCCTGTGGCGAAAACTACTGCTGTGCCTGAACCGGATACCACATTCGATCCGCTGAATATCAGGTTTGGTATTTCGTAAATCACTTTGAACTTTGTTGACGTAACTTGTTGAGAAATTTTATGTATCGGTCTCGATTCGCCTGTTAATGTTGATTCGTCAGTTAGCATTTGGAAATTTTTTATGATTCTACCGTCGGCAGGGATTTTATCCCCTTCAGATAAGATTATGATGTCGCCAGGAACTATGTTGGTGGCTGGAATTTGTTTCTCTTGTCCTTCACGAATAACACGTGCATTCTGAGGAATTAATTTCTTCAATTCCTTACTTGTACGTTCTGCTCGATATTCTTGCCAAAAACTGAAAACACCATTTATGACTATGACGACTATAATTGCAATCGTGAGTTCAGGCATTTTTCCTACGTAAGCCATGATTGAGGCTATCCACAGGAGAATCGCCATAGGGTGCGTAATATTAATAATGAATCTATGGCTTAGAGGTTTTCCACGAGCTTCTCTAATCTCATTAAGTCCATAGTCTGCCAGGTTAGAAATTGCCTTATCTTCTGTTATGCCACTAGGTTGACTTTTCAGAAGTTGTAAGACTTTCTCTGAAGGTAAAGAACAATATGATTCAATGTCAAGAGACTCGGCTTTAGACAAATCCTAGGACCCTGAATAATCTGTTAATTTCAATAATTTCTTAGATGATTCGCCTCAATATTCTATATTAATAACAAAAAATCTTGCTTACTTATAGATTCTCAATCACGAATAATATCTCATATGTATAAGCATATCCATAGCAAGACAAATAGGCTGGGTTTCTCTTACACATCTTCCTAATTTGAGGGTCAATGGATATTGGAATATTCGATAGAGACATATGATCTCACAAAACAGTTCAAAGATGTTATGGCTGTTGACAATCTGAATGTTGAGATCAAACAAGGCGAGATCTTTGGCTTACTTGGCCCTAATGGAGCGGGTAAGACTACTACGATCTCAATGTTGTGTACAATTTTAAGGCCGACTAAAGGATCTGCCCAAGTTAATGGTTATGATATACTGAAAAATCCTGAAAAAGTAAGGAAATCTATTGGAATTGTCTTTCA
>MEZD01000039.1:119035-127898 GCA_001775955.1 Candidatus Bathyarchaeota archaeon RBG_13_38_9
TGCAATGTGGTATGGTGTTCCTAAGGAAACACGTAAACAAAGAATAGATGAAGTTCTCGAACTGGTAGGATTACAATCTAGACAGAATAGTCTCGTGAAAACCTACTCTGGAGGTATGAGACGGCGACTTGAGTTAGCTAGAGGATTACTTCACCTCCCCAATGTACTATTCTTGGATGAACCAACCTTAGGACTTGATCCACAAACTCGAGAACATATATGGGAATATATTGAAAAAATGTCAAGAGAGCGTGAAATGACAATTGTGCTAACCACGCACTACATGGAAGAAGCTGACAACCTTTGTGACAGAGTGGCAATAATCGATCAGGGAAAGATAATTGTAATGGATGCACCTGACTCATTGAAGGAGAAAGTTGGTGGAGATATAGTCTATCTAAAGACAACAGCTGCAGATACAAACAGATTTAGAGAAATCAAAGAAGTTAGTAAGATAGAGAAAAAGGATGATTGTATAATTCTTACAGTAAAAAATGCAGGTGAACATCTTCAAGAAATCCTTGAAATTTCTGGAAAAGTTGAAAGCGTTGAAGTAAGATCAGCAAGCCTTGAAGATGTCTTCATAAATTATACGGGCAAAGAAATCAGAGCCGAGATCGGTGAAGGTGGCATTGTTCAGAGAATGATAAAAGAGCGTACAGTAAGATGAGTCAAGCAGAAGCTATTTACGCCCTCTGGCTAAGAGAGTTTAAGGTTTTCCAACGTGAAAAATCAAGAATTGTTTCATCGATATTTACTCCTATGCTTTGGATATTTGTTTTCGGTGGCGGCTTAGGTTCAGCAATCAATATTGGAAATGTGAACTATCAGATCTTTATTTATCCAGGTATCTTGGTAATGAGTGTGCTCTTCAGTTCCGTATTTTTTGGGGTCTATATAATCTGGGATAGAAAGATCGATATACTGAAGGCAATTCTTGTAGCACCTCTATCAAGAACAACAATTTTCGTGGGAAAAGTACTTGGTGGATGTACAGACTCAATGATACAAGCATTGATCATGTTGCTTGTGAGTTTCGTTTTAGGTATCTACCTGACTGTATCGTCCTTTCTATTGGCAATCATTATACTTTTTCTGTTGGCGCTTAGTCTAGTGAGTACCGGCTTAATCATAGGATCTTTAATGGAAAGCCCCGAAGGTTTTAATATGATCATAAGCTTTCTTGTCTTTCCGCTTTTCTTCTTTAGTGGTGCCCTGTTTCCAATTGATAATCTGCCTATCTGGCTCTCATTCATTACATATATTAATCCAGTTACATATGGAGTCGATGCTCTTAGAATGGCGATTTTAGGTGTATCTCAGTTTCCATTATATGTAGATCTTATTGTATTAACTGGATTTGCTGTAGTGATGTTCACAATAGGAACAAGGACCTTCGAAAGAATGAAATAAGGCATTTATTTCGCGCACGCCTAAAAGTATGGACCAGATGTTAATCGTTATGATAAAAGTAGTAGTTTTAAAACTCTCCACTCAAGTTTTACTATTCTTCTCTTGTAGTGACTTCTTTTTCATCTCATGAACGTATTTTGGAAAACCTCTGGGAGCATTAGCTGAGAGTTTCATTTTTTTTCTCATTCTATATATTGCTGAGAATGAAACATCCATTTCTCTCGCAATCTGTCTGTCGTTTAGACCTTTTTTGTATAGTTCCATGAATTTGTTCTGTGGAACTGATTTTCTTTTGTCTGTAGATGTTCTCTTTTTAATTTTTTTCGGTTGTTTTCCTATTCCTGAGACTTTATCTTCTAATTGTTGCACTGCAGTCCAGAGACTTCCAGAAGTTGGACTACCGCATTTGTCACAAAAGTTTGCGCCTTTTGTTAATTCAGCGTCGCAATTAATGCATGGATACAAACGGGTCATCCGTCATAATCACTTAATCATTATTGATGTGTATGTGGTCGTTAAATATTATGTATTTTAATGAAATTATGATATTTGTAGACCTAAATAACTTTGCATCTGGTTGATGGTAGAGTTAAGAGAATAGTGGAAGTGATGATCTTCAGATTAGATCTTTTCTCATTTTCCAATGTTCAATACTTCCGAAAATAGTATGTGCTTTATTCAATATTTTATATCCATTCTTTTGATAGAATTGCAAGGCGGCATCTCTGCCATATAATATCATGTGATGGGCTCCCTTATTTTTCGCAATTTTTTCAAGTTCTCTAAGTAAGAGGGTTCCGATTCCTCTGTTCTGGAAGTCTAATTCCACTGCCATATACCTTATCTGAGCTTCAACGCCAGAATTGAGATGTAATCTGCCCACAGCGACTATTTTTTTATTCATACAAGCCATTAGATGGATTGATTCATCTTCTAATGGATCTTTTTCACTTCCACGTGGTTGTTTCCATGGTTCTCTAAGAATTCTCCATCTGAGATCATAATATTTCTCAATATCGACTTGATTCTTAGGTTGGAGAATCTCAATTTTCATTATCCATAACCGTTCTGAAAATCAGAAGACTTAGCGCGCGCAACACCAAAATGTGTGTTATTTATTTTCTGAGTTTCTAATTATTTTATTCTTAAGAATTCCAATACCCTCGATCTCCAATTCTACTGTATCGCCTAGCTTTACCAATTTGTCCAACTCTGCACCACATCCACCTCCCACTGTCCCCGAACCAAAAAATTCTCCAGGATAAAGCGTTTCATCTTGGGAACAATATTCGATCATATCTTCCCATGTCCAATACATATCGCCACTATTGCCTTCACAAGTAATCTTGCCATTTATTCTAGCTATCATTTTCAAATTTTTAATTTTAGAGTGAAGCTCGTCTGAGGTAACTATGTATGGACACATTATGTTGCTGTTATTGAAATCTTTTCCTTTTGCAGGTCCCATGCTAACTTCCATTTCTGCCATTTGACGATCTCTAGCACTTATATCATCGAATATTGTATATCCTGCAATATGTTCAGTAGCTTTCTTTTTTGATATATTCGTACCTTTCTTCCCGATGTACATACCCAATTCCAATTCATAATCTAATTTCTCTGTATAACTGGGCCAAAGTATTGGATCATCAGGTCCCGCAACAGTATTTGGATTGCCCTTGTGATATGTCGGAATCTCATACCATATCTTCGGGATTGTTTTGCCACGTTTCTTAGGGCAGTTTCCAAATGTTTTTCGAATCCCATAAAATCTCTTATCAATTTAGGTCTGGGTATCGGAGCAAGCAGTCTGATTTCGTCCTTTCTATATGTGATTTGTTTAGACTTGGGGCCTTCTAATTGTTCGTTTCTTCTCAGTCCTCTCTCAACAAATTCTTTACCCATTTTCGAAGCCTTATTAGAAGTAGATCCCAAATGAAGAAATTGAACCATGTCAGATGGAATCGATGCGTTAGCCAAAGTGTAAATGTCTTCTTCTGATCTCTCGTAATGCAGATAGGATGCATAAGCAGAATTCAGATCAATTATGCAGTTACAGCTAAGGCAGCCTATTCTATTGAATATGCCAATAGGGTTCTTTACTTGAAAAGTAACTAATTTCATTGGATCGTACCACAAAAATTTGTATTACAATAATTGCAGAGATTTATAAGAATTAATGAACTAGGAAGAAAATGATTTCCAAAGACTAATAAATTACAATTGAAGGCTTTCATTTCAAAGTGGGGGAAAAAATATCAAGAGCTTTAACTTTCTGCTAAATGTCGTAATTTTATCACATGGGTTAAATCATGTACTGCAACTTGTTATTCCAACATTACTTCCGATCTTAATCTTAGAATTTGAAATATCGAATTATACAGCTGGAATCTTAATAGCATGTTTCCTCCTTCCTTACTCTCTCCTACAAATTCCATTTGGATATCTGTCAGATCGTAAAGGTCGCAAGAAAATACTAGTTATCGGAATATTCCTTTACTCACTTGGGACCTTACTATGTGGGTTATCACAAAATATCGTACAGCTTGGCACCACCCAATTCATAGCTGGGGTCGGCGGCGCGTCATATCACCCAATTGGAATACCATTGGCTTCGTTGGCAGTTGAAAAAGGTAGACGCGGTCAGGCAATGGGTTTTCATCAGACAGGTGGCGCTATAGGAGCATTCATAGCTCCACTTGTTTCTGCATCTATCGCCGTATTTCTAGGATGGAGATATAGCTTTATGTTCTTGTCAATTTTTGGCTTCATTTTAGGTTTATTCATTTGGACTAGAATAGATGAATCCAAACTCATGGATACAAAAAATGAGAGGATTAGTAATCTTAGATCTATTTTCACAAACCAAAAAGTTGTAAGATTAACTATTTTGTTATTTACCTTCGGTTTATTACATGTCATTTCATATAGAGCGTTGATGCCGTTTCTTACAACTTATGCTATTGCAAAACATGCTCTTAGTTTGGAATCTGCTGCTCAGCTGCTATCTCTACTTCAAATTATGGGAATAGTTGGGAGTCCATTATTTGGAAGGTTATCTGATGGAATTGGTAGAAAACCAACTTTGTACATTATTCTGATGTCACAAGCACTAGTAATGTATCTGATTACTTATTCCTCGGTTGGAATCCTCGTAATTTTACTCGGGGTAATGGGTCTTATTGCATTTGGATGTCTTGCTGTTACCGATACTTGGATCACTGAGATGAATTTTCCTAAAATAATGGGAACTCTAGTTGGTGTTGCTGTAAGTGCAAGTTTCTTCATAGGGGCAACAATTACGCCCATAGTGGGATTTCTGGCAGATAAAGTTGATTTTGATTATGCGTTTAGAATTATAGCGATATTGACTCTGGCTGGCATACCTATTCTCAAAATAATTTCCGATAAAGATTCATGAATCTATCTTTTCTTTCCTAATCTACCTTTGAACTTTTCTATTGGATATCTGCTCTTATTTTTTCCAATTTTTTTGAAAATAGTTTGAGCGATGTCTATTTCTAATGTATTTGATAAGCTAATACAATATATGAAAATGTCAGCTAACTCATCTTTAATATTGGAATTTTGGAAGTTATTGGATTCATTTTTCTTATGATTATCTTTTAATGACCATTGAAATATTTCTAGAAGTTCTGCTGATTCAATGCAAATAGACTCTGCAAGATTTCTTGGAGTATGATATTTAATCCAATCTCTTTCAATAACAAAGTCTTTGATAGTTTCTTTCATTTGTTGGAATGTGCAAACATTATCATTAGTTTTCATTTTTAAACACTAACTCTTTAAGAATACCTAAAACATTTTCATAGGAATATTACTTTTTAGGAATGACTGGCAAGAACATTTCGTGAATACGATTAGCTGAGGACCAACTTTGAATCATGGATTGATTCAGGTAGAAGCTGATAAAAAAAGGAGAGAGATGAAATTATTGCTTAGTCATCTGTTTGATCTTCAATCTCAGCGATGGGAGCATTTGTTTTGACCGATTCAATACCGTTCATGCATGATGCCTTGGCTGTATACGCCTCACTTACGGCAATAATTTCATTATTTGTTGCTCTTAGTCTGAACCGGAATTGTCCACTGGCGTCCTTATAAACTTCAAATTTTGCTGGCATACGTATCCCAGCTTGATATGAGGCCAAGACTTAAGAGGCTTTCTGGTAAAGCATTTCGTGTAGATTATACTATTGGATATCAAACAGGAATTTGTGCATATTTCATTATAACAAGGATCGTATGAATATAGAATATTACTAAGTACATTCTATATTTTATCGAAGAATATCTGGAGCATTATGAACTTGACATTTTGTATCAAGTGTGGCAAAGAGCTTCCTGAAGGTGCACAGTTCTGTTCAGTCTGCGGTAAAAAGACTCAGATTAATGTGAATAGAGAGAACGAGCTTCCAATCAGTGAAATTATTGGGAGCAGTTTTAAACCTTCTATGAATATAGGTAATTTTCTAATAATATTTCTGCCCATGCTGCTTCTTTTTATGACTAGTCTTTACCTTGCTCCGCAGATGTTTCTTCTAATCGTTCATAATATGTCAGCGATTGAAACTAGTGCAATTGGGTTAGCTGAATTTGTTCTAAGTCTTCTTGGAATGGTTTCTATTTTAGTTGGAACGTTATCTTTGTATTTTCTTTTTTGTATATATCAAGCAGGTGTAGTGATTCATAATATTGGTAATAGAATTTCTGGAGAATCGAAACCATATACTCAAAGTTTACGTATGGGTTTCTCAAGGTATCCTTCAATTTTTGTTGCCGCTTTTTTGTTGTCAGTTCTCTCGATATTAGTAGGAAGTATTCGCTATATTGGTTGGTTACTTAATTTAATAATATCATGTGCATTTTTATTGGTATACCAGACAGTAATTATTGATCTAAAAGGATTTGCTGATGGGTTTAAAAGAAGTATTGAATATTTGCGTAATTATACGGCTTCTTATATTATCGTTTATATCGTAATGATTATTATTGGTGGAACCATAGCGATAATTGGTCTCATACCAATTGTTATAGCAGTTATCGCTTTAATTCCTAAATTATTTGGAGTTTTATCTGGAGGACAAACCACTGAAATATTACTTGAAATGGCAAAAATCTTTTCAAACCCTGTTCTCTACGTAGCATCAATTCTAACGTGCATTATCTGGACAATTAATATTCTATATACCGGGTATGGGATCCCTACAAAATTGTATTTAGAAATTAAAAAACAGATCAGTTCTTGAAATATTTATTTGAATAAACATTGAGAACAGGATTTTTATTTTATAAAATATTATTTTAAAAATACATGCGTTTTTGTTAACTAATAATGTTTTTTATGCCATTAGTGTTCAATCAGCAGTCTTAATTTAAAATGAACATGTGGGTTAATCTCTATGCAAATTATGGCATCCTTAGATTATGGTTTTGATGAGATGTGATTTGTAAGAACAAGATTAAGGTCTAGTGCGTGTCAAACTGCAATTAACAACCTATGAGACATGGATGTATCATTCATGATTCAAAAGTGTAGAAGTCCTTATTTGTGAAAAGTGATTTCACTTTTTATAAATCCATTATTTGGGCAAGGAATAATTGTTGCTTGATGATAGTCATGAATTAATTTATGTACCGGAATGTTTGGTTCAAGAAATAGATGATGTAATCAAGAATAGCAGATTGTATCGTAATAGAGAAGATTTTGTATTCGATGCAATTGAGAAGTTTATCTCAGATGCCGTTAAAGAGAAAATCGAAAGATCTTATATCAGAAAATATGGTTAAAGCTCTAGCTAGAATATTATCACAGCGTCAATAATTGAATCTTCTTTAACAGGTGCTTGCATTCAAGTTAATGAAATATAGAGAGATGTTATGCTAATTGAGTTTTTCTATCAAATATCTGGAAAATATTTCTTGGGAATTCTGGCGATCTTCTCCTTAACGGCACTAGTTATGAATGCTTCTCTACTACAGTATAACTTAGAATATCTGATAATTTGATCTATGTCTTTGATCATGGCTTCAGAGAAATATACAATATCGCGATCACTTCTTCTAGGCAATTATGTCATCCTCACGAAGTTAAATCAAATGCAGATTCTGTATAGATTAGAAAGTTTTCAATATAAGATTTGATTTGACTGAATCATAGATGTTACATACTTTATTTATCTCAGCAATATTTCATGTTTCAGAAAATTATTTTTGATTGAAGATCTAGTAAGTTTCATTTCTATTGAGGCAAAGGAGAATTTATGGCATAAGCAGATAAAGCCCAGTCATCTCCCATATCGCTCCGAGTACTAATAAAATTACCACAATGATATACAATCTTCCTGCATCCTTCAATGCTTCTTTGAAAGCAATTTTACGACTTTCAGAAAAATATCGATTTGGAAATATGCTGGAAAGGCTCAAATTTATTCCAGCTGTAGCCGAGAAAACGTAAGCACCTAATTCAAGAATTAATGTTCCTAAAGCTACGATCATCCATTCAATTCCAACTGGAGGTTCGGTTTCAATTGAGGCAGCATATGTAAATAATGCTCCTATAATGAAACCACGGAATATTGTTACCAACCCAGATATCGCTGCTCCTATGAGAGGAATAATTCCAGGGAGAGTCGTTGTTGCAAAAGCGCCTGCAGAAAGATTCACTATAAACGTATATACAATCGCAAATGCAAGATTTCTATCTTCAAATGCACTAATTATTGGAGTGTATACAGGATTTGTTGAAATTCCTTCAAGCATAGGCTCTATGAATCCCAATATGCCTGGTACTTGGATACGAATTAAAATATATCCAATAAAATATGAGATAATGTATAATACTGTAATGAGTAAAAGGAGTCCTTTCATCTTTTTCGCTGTTTTCAATGATTCATTCAAGAATCTCATCACTATTCTCACTTATCCAAATCAAATGAACGATTATCATAAAAATAAAGGTACGATTTGAATAAAATTTGTCTAATAAAAGTAAAGATATTTTTAAACCTGATATGGTGAAATAGTTATTGTGTAATACAACTTAACAAATAGATACATGGCACCTTACATTGCATCATAGAGAATAACTCACAAACAGAATGAAGAAGAAACAGGGATTTGGCATGTTCAACATAGCAATTTTGGTACTTTTAATATCATCATCTTTCTCATATACGGCGTCATCTCTCCCGATCTCTATTCAAGAAGATGTAAGTTTCACTCTTTATGCTATTTACAGTTCTAAAGATTCTACAAGCACTTTTGAGATGCTGGTTGATCATTTTCAGTCAAACATATCCGATGAGGTAAGGAATATGTCATATGATGATGTCAACGAATCAAAGTTATGGTCTTCAAAAGCTGAAGATTATCTAAACAAAAAATCCTATGACAAAGCTAAGAAATGTGCTTATTACTCATGGTTTTT
>MEZD01000039.1:127931-151875 GCA_001775955.1 Candidatus Bathyarchaeota archaeon RBG_13_38_9
TATGACTTGGACTATGATCCAAGATGCAAATGAAACAATTAAGAATATGCCAAGTTACATTGAGAAACCTTCAGTTGCACTGAACACTTTGAAGAAATCTATTGATAAATTCAGAAGTTGGAGTGTCCCAGTTGTTTTTGGAGTGAATGGGCCTTCATTCCACTTGAAAGGTTATGCAGTATCAATGAATTATAATAAAAAACCATTATACTTGGATGACGACAGTGCATACCAACTCGCCAGACGAGCAAAAGAAGAAGCACTAATACATTTGAAAAGCCAAACAAATCTCACAACGCAAATAGAATCACGGATCAATAAACTTCTTGAAAGAACCAACCTTAGTTTATTCTTAATAGCTACAGGAACAATTCTAGTTATAACTTCAATAGTTTACATCTTAATTCAAAAATCAAAGCAACAGGTGAAGAAAAAAGATCGGAAATTATTATGAGCTGAACTATCTACAGTATTTTAATGTTAAAAAATTCTATTATGTACAAATATGGTTGGTTGCATAGCAAGTTAGGATAATGTACCTCATCCATTCCGTCTAGAGTGTGATAGGGTATTTCCCATATTTTCTTCCGGTCTCAACCATTACAAGATAATTTTCGAGTTTGCCGCCGCCATACCATGAATTACTCGATGATAATATGTGGCCTCCATTTGGTGATGCTGTTTTAATTACGTTTTTTGTTTCTTCAATTATTTCTTCTGGTCTCTTTGTAGCTAGATTATCAACTGAAATGTTGCCATGTAATATGAGTCTATCACCGTAATTTTTTTTGATCTTACCGATGTCTACACCTGCACTAGGATCTAAAGAGTGTAAACCATCGATTTTCGCGATATCTAATAAATCCTCAAGTAATGGATCAACAAATCCATCTGTATGTTTTATGAATTTGGTGTTATATCGATGGGCCATTTCGACTTGTCTCCTCATAGCATCGAAAACTCCTAATGACCTGAATCTGTCTGGAGATAACATTGGTCCTTTTGCCTCGCATAAATCTCCGCCCATAATGATAATATCTAAATCATGTTGACATAGAATCTTAATCAATTGAATATTGAAGTCAGTTAATTTGTCTATAAATTTCTTCACTAATGAAAAATTCTTATGCATCCAATAGACGAACTTCACCGGTGTCAGAGCTTCCCATGTTTGTGCAAAAGGCTCACGAATATGGAAACCTAGTGCCATTGTCTCTTGATTAATTTTCTTCAAATGTCTTAGACCATAATCTCTTCCAGGTGCCTCTGGGTCGGGGAATTCATATTCTAAAAACTTTTCAACATCTTCTTCTGTATTAAATACAGTCCCAGTTACAGTCTGAGTCTTTGAGGTCGGATCAAATGTACATGTTCTTCCTAATTCGTCCACGAGTTGACCATTGGGTAATTTTTTTAATTCATAATCATAAGGCAATGATGTTGATATACAGTAGATTAGATCCAAACCGATCTTTCTGTATGTTTTGTAGTAAATATCATATAATGATCTTTCTTTCTCTCTGTCCGAGATTAAAGCGGATTGTGACGAGTAAGTAATATCTTTTTTAATATCTAAAATTTTTTCCATAAGGCTGAGATCTATTGACAACTCGCTTATTGGGACCATGTCTGGTTCTTCGAAGTTTATGGCTTTGAGGACTCTTTCTCTACTATTCAATTGTTGTTGATCCCACCATTTTCCTTGCCAAGTCTATGGATTCAAATGCGTCTCTTCCGTAAGCATCTGCACCTATCTCAGCTGCAAATTCTTTTGTTATGGGTCTGCCTCCGATCATTGTTTTCACTTCTGAACTGACTTTCTTTGATAATTGCACTGTTTTAGACATCTCGGGCATTCCGGCTGTTAATAAGCAGGACATGGCTAGGATGTCTGGTTTATGTTTCTGTATATTCTCTGCAAACTTCTCGGGTGAAACATCAACGCCGATATCTATCACTTCAAATCCTTGAGTAGTTAACATGTTATTAACGAGGTTTTTGCCAATATCATGAATGTCTCCTTTCACTGTTCCGAGTAAGACTTTGCCTATAGGCTCAGAATCAGCAGATTGAAGTCTGGGTTTAACTAAGTTTGTTACTTCGCTGGCCATAACGCCAGACATCACGAGGTCTGAAAGGAAGTACTCACTGTTTTCATATTTTTTTCCAACTTCGTCAAGGCCTTCTTTGATAGCTTTGATAAGTTGATTTGCTTCAACTCCTGAATCAAGAGCTTTCATTGTGAGTTCTTTAATTCTATCGGGGCCTTCTAAT
Organism: Candidatus Bathyarchaeota archaeon RBG_13_38_9; assembly: GCA_001775955.1. Taxonomy (GTDB): domain Archaea; phylum Thermoproteota; class Bathyarchaeia; order 40CM-2-53-6; family RBG-13-38-9; genus RBG-13-38-9. Next base: position 130,206 of record MEZD01000039.1, read on the forward strand.
TTGATGAAACACTCTTTGACGTTTTCAAGAATATCGGAGCCATTTGACATAATTGTCACTTTCGTTTTTGGAATATTAAAGAATCTAACATATGTTATATTCGATTTCAAGATTTCGCAGAGGATGTTGAAGCTATCTCAGCAATGATTTTACCAACAATTTTGGTGTCTGCTTTTCCTCCAAGTTCTATAGGTAACTCTTCATTTTTTGATTCTGTTAAGTACTTAGCAACTGAAGCTTCTATCACTTGAGCCGCTTCTGTTAGACGTTTGTCTTGATGATATGTTCCAAGAAAATCTAGCATGAGCCCTGCAGAAGATATTTGGCCTATGGGATTTGCCTTATTCGTTCCTGCTATATCATAAGCGCATCCATGTGTCGGTTCGAAATATCCTATTCGTTTTTCTATATTGAAGTTTGTTGCAGCTGTCATGCCTAATCCTCCAGCAATCTGTCCAGCCAAATCGCTCAATAGGTCAGCAATTAGATTCTCAGCTAGAATTATATCGAATTTTTGTGGTTCTTTAACCAACAATGCGCAAACAGCGTCTGCGTATAAATCCCTACATTTTATGTCCGGATAGTCTTTACTGACTTTTCTAAATATGTCTCTGAACATTCCATGTGTTTTGCGAAAAATATTTGCTTTGTGAGCCAGAACAACCTCACCCTTGCCACCTTTGCTCAATCTACTCTTAGCAAGATCAAATGAGAATCTAGAAACTCTTTCACATGCATTCTCTGTGTAAACTCCTGCAGCTGTCCATACTCCTGGAATAACTTCATTCTCGAGTGAACGATAAAGTCCCTCTGTATTTTCTCTTATTACAACCAGGTCTATATCAGGTCTCAGCGCTGGGGGGCTAATAGATGAATATGATTTTGCCGGTCGAACATTAGCGTATAGGTCAAGATTAAATCTTAGAGCCTGAACAAGGTCTCTTGTGGTTTCACCAACAGGCCCCTTTAGAGCTGCATCTGACTTCAAGAATATCTCTAAAGATTTCTCAGGGACGGGTTCCCCAGAGTTCTCTTTTACTTGATCGCCCATAGGAGCATCTGTATATTCAAGTTGAAATTCAAATCTCTTTTGCAATAATTCCAATACTTTTTTTGCTTCGCTTACGATGTCTGGACCTATGCCGTCCCCCTCTATAATGGCAATCTTGTAATAATCCTTCAATTTCTCTAACCTAAACCGTGGCGCTACCTAGTTATGTCAGTTCTATATATCTTCTTGGAAGAATATGACTGACTGAATGGTAACCGTTTAGATCACGATTAAATCATGTTTAAGTATGAACATCAAAAAAAGATATATGATCCCGTGGAGATTTCATTTTGAATTTATCAATAAACAAATTCAAAATGGAAAAAGACCCAAATGTATATGATCCTGCAGAAGATACAACGCTGCTTGCGAAGAATCTTGACGTTAGAATAAATGATAGAGTATTGGAGATTGGTGTAGGATCAGGATATATCTCATTGGTGGCCTCGCAAAAGGCTGAAAGCGTTTTCGGTATAGATATCAATCCTCATGCTGTTCGTCTTGCGAAGATCAATGCTAAACAAAATAAGGTAACTAATGTGGAATTCATCGTTAGTGATCTATTCACCGCAATAAAAGGAAAATTTAGCCTCATAATAATGAATCCACCCTATCTTCCACAATCAGTTGATGATAAAAACGATCCAATAGATTACTCGTGGAATGGAGGAAGAGATGGGCGCAATTTGACTGAGAGATTTATCAAAGAAGTAGGTAATTACCTTGGTAATAATGGGCGAGTACAGATCATACAGTCTACGTTATCAGGGTATGATGAAACAATGAAAGCTCTATGCAAAAAAGGATTTGAAGTTGAAATACAGGATGAACAAAGTTTCTTCTTTGAAAAAATCTACTTAATCATGGCTAGATTAAGAGAAAAATCTTAGAAATTACTTTTATTTTTTGGTAATAGGTCTTCTACTCGAGCATCAATACTTAATAACATCTTGATAAATTCACAAGGTAATTTCGGAGGTCTAAATTTGGGAACTGATGAAAATCTACAGACTGCATTTGCTGGAGAATCTCAGGCAAATAGAAAGTATACGGCCTTTTCAAGAAAGGCTGAACAAGAAGGTTTTACAAACATAGCCCAACTTTTCAAAGCTGCCGCAGAAGCAGAAACTGTACATGCGCTCAGTCACTTACGAACAATGAAACAGGTAGAATCAACGAATGAAAATCTTAAAACAGCATTAGAAGGCGAAGTCTACGAACACAATAAGATGTATCCAGAATTTATCAAAGAGGCTGAATCAGAAAACAGAAACTCAGCTAAAATAACTTTCAACTATGCCAATCAGGTTGAGAAAGTACATGCCGACCTTTATCAACGTGCAATCGATGCAATTAACACGGGAAAAGACATTGAGAAAACTCAATATTTCGTATGTCAGACTTGCGGCTATACAGCAGAGGGCGAATCTCCAGATACATGTCCCGTCTGTGGATCACCAAAACAACGATTCAAACTAGTTGAATAAAAGTCAACAAGTGAAGAAATGCGAGATAATTAATCGTAGCGATAGCTCTACTTCATTCATTAACATCATTTAATTGATATTTTAGAGAAGATATAGAATAACTATTAGAATAATTACCGAAGAGGAATTTTGATTGCTCGCAGGCAACCTATATGACAAGATAGTTTATAGCAAAGATATGGTAGAACTGGGAAAAGTCAAGAATTTTGAGATTAATCCTGACGGAATGAAAGTAACTCATTTTATTCTAAAACTGGAAAATGATGCTGCTAAACAACTTCTTGGAAAACGACCACGCCTTCGCCAAGCTAAAGTACGAGTAAAAACTGAAAATATTGAAAATATTAAGGATGCAATTATTCTTGGCCAATCAGTTGAGGAGCTGAAGGGCACCATTGATAAATTGTAATCAAAATTTGTCTAAAAAGAATAAGATGAATAGTTGAACGTGCCAAGGAATCAAGCAGTAAACGAACGAGAACTATGATCATCGAAATGTTGTTCTCGATCAGATGGATTATGAATCCTTTTTAGTAGGTAAAATCAAGATTTTCGATCTCTATCGGTAACCGTGTTTCACCAAAGCGATCACATGTCGACTCAAAGAATCAATGAACCTTGAATCCACAAGATCCATTATCTCGTGTATCTTGGAATTTGTTAGTGTACAACATTTTATTTCCCTCCCTACGTCTTCTCAATATGCCGCAATCAATCAATACTTTGAGATGTCTTGATACAGTTGGCTGGGCAAAACCTACAGCCTTTACAATGTCGCATGCGCATTTTTCACCAGGCCTTAAAAAATCTAAGATCTTAAGTCTGCTCGGATCCGCAAGAGCTCTAAATATTGTTGATCTGAAGTTAATCATGCTTATATTATCCATCTTGACCTTTTTTTAATATGGATTTATAGCATAAAAGGTATATGGGAAAGTTAAACATTTAATTGTTAGCTCTTGAATCTCAGAGTGGAAAAGCCATGATTGTGGGATCATTTAATAAAAGAATTCAGATAATTGCCGTATTCCTAATTATCTTTGCACTCTCACTTATCACATTTCCGAGTTATACGTTAGCACAGGATCCTAAACGTGATTATGGTTCAGCAACGACTTCATCACTTCAACGTATGCTCGACGCCTGGGAGAAGGGGCCGTTCTGTGCAAGCTGCCACAAAATGTCTTATCCGCTTCCACCTGAAACGTCATTTGATGCATCTGTTCTGACTCGTGAACCTAGGTCAGTAGCAATCGAAATGGAAGCTGACGTGGAGCGTCTCACATATGATGCCGGAAGAGATGTAGGGGCATTCTACAGTCCAAATGGGGACAAGATAATTTGGGTTACTGATAGACTTGGAAATTGGGCAATCTGGAGCATGAACCCCGATGGAAGTGATAAGAAGCAGTTAACTTCCAGTGATGTGATAACTGGTTGGCCTTCATGGAGTCCAGATGGAAAAAAAATTGCATATTGGTCCTGGGATATTACATCAGGAACTGGGGACATCTGGAAGATGAACGCTGATGGTAGCGCAAAAGTCAAACTAACTACTGATGGTAGTTTCAAGGGGCCCCCGATGTGGAGTCCAAGAGGAGATAGAATAGCCTACACGTCTAACCTAACAGGAAACATCGAAGTTTACGTGATCAATACCGATGGAAGCAATAATAGACACATAACAACTGGACATTCACCCAAATATTCTGTTGAAACTAGAGTAACATGGCATCCTGATGGAGAGAGACTATACTACCAAGCATTAACTTTTCCAATTCCTGAAAGAACATACACCATCATACCAGGTGATGTTGCCTTTGTTGAAATTTTTATGGTCAATGTTGATACTGGGTACGAATATAATTTGACACCTAAACTCCATGAGAATGTACGCAGTGTAAGCCCAGACGGTGAGAAACTAGCTTGCATCTCTTTAAGATCAAATAATTATGGAGTTTGGGTCATGAATGCTGATGGTACAGATCAAACCAGATTAACTTTTGATAATTTCGGAGATAGATCACCACGTTTCAGTCCTGACAGTAAAAAAATTGTCTATTGGTCCACGGCATACGGAAACCAACCAGACATATGGATGATAAATGTGGATGGTAATGAGAAAACAAGATTAACGACTAGTTTATACCAAGATGTTTATCCATCTTGGAGTCCGGATGGAAAGAAAATCGTCTTCGAATCTGATAGAGCTGGCAACTTTGATATCTGGCAAAAAACTCTTGATGAACCCATAGAAGTGAACATGGATTATGAGACGTGGGCAACTCCCGGAAGTGTAAATAAAGTTCTATTGACAGTAAAACTCAACAATCCAAATAATGAGATAGAGCTGCAGAAAATTGCTTTACGTCCAGATTGGGAGACAGAAGAGCACTATATCGATTATTCTGAATCACTTCCAACGACTCTGATTAACTCGAATGATGCTCGTGTTTTTACTCTCAACATTGACATACCAGAAGATGTTGAATTGGGATATCACTTCTATGATATCAGAGTTGAGTACTCCGAAGTGGTCAATAAAGCCTCCAGTCAAACACGTGTTTACGATTGCACAGGCGGAGACTTGGAAATAGATCATTATGACCGTACAAAATGTGCAGAAATGAATGAGATAATAGAAAATGAACTTTCAGAAGTTCACAATGAGAAAATCAATGAATCTATAGCTCAAGGTGAATTCTCTGCAGAAATGGTTGAACCTCTCAAAGGCTACTTGGATTTTCTTGTCAGACCTGAAGCAGAATATTTCCTAAAGGCGAATGATAAATACTATGAGGCTGTACAATTACGTCGCAGTGGCCAATATTCAGAAGCTATTAATCGTTTCAAAGGAATTGAAGGAATATTGGTTGGACAAGAACCTGAATTAGATGACGCAAATAACAACGGAATAATGATGATCGTTTATGCTCTAATACCTTTAGCAGCTATTGTCATAGCGGTTACCTTGATAATTAGAAGAAGAAAGGCAGACTAGTAATATCTTAAAAAGATCTTTGCACCCATAACGTCACGAGACGTTTTAAATCATTGAATTAAACACAACTAATCTTCCTTAGCTCTGCATTTAGTCATCATGCAGTGATGAAACTATTTGAGTGAACTCGATTTTTTACTTTCAAATCCAATTTTTATAGCAGAAAATGTATTGCTACAATTATTCTAAATCTAATATGGGAGGAAGGATTTCGAAATGCGAGCTCCGCCTGAAAAATTAGGATCTTTCTATCTAGGATCCGAATATGACTTAGTCGGGAATAAAATATCTGAAAAACCGATAAATTATGATGCTCGTGACCTAACTACTCATGCATTATGTGTTGGCATGACGGGAAGTGGTAAAACCGGTCTTTGTATAGGTTTACTGGAAGAAGCTGCGATCGATAAAGTTCCGGCTATACTAATTGATCCTAAGGGTGACATTACAAATCTAATGCTACAGTTCCCCAATTTACGACCAGAAGATTTCCAACCTTGGGTCAATACTGATGATGCCCGAAGGAAAGGAAAAAGTGTTGAAGAATATGCTGACTATATCTCCAAGCTTTGGCGTAAAGGATTAAAAGACTGTGGCATAGGATCAAAAAGAATCCATCTCTTAAAAGAATCAGTTGACTTCAGTATCTTTACGCCAGGTTCGGATGCTGGACAACCGATTAGCATCTTAAGCAGCTTAGCTGTTCCAAACCTAGATTTCGATAAACATACCGAGATCATAAGAGAGCAGATTTCAGGTACGGTTGCTGCACTACTAAGTCTTGCAGGCGTTGATGTTGATCCGATACGTAGTCGTGAAGCGATTCTTCTTTCCAATATTTTTGAGACATATTGGCGTAAGAAAGAGAATTTGAATCTAGAGAATCTGATCATGTCAATCCAGAAACCGCCAGTTATAAAGTTGGGTGTATTTGATGTTGATACCTATTACCCAGAAAAAGATCGTTTCCAATTGGCTATGAAATTCAATAATCTGGTAGCATCACCTAGCTTTCGAAGCTGGTTGGAGGGAGAAACTCTTGATATTGATCGCATATTCTATACTTCTGAAGGAAAACCTCGTCATAGTATTTTCTATATCGCACATCTCTCAGATCGAGAAAAGATGTTTTTCGTTACTCTTCTTCTAGAAAATCTCCTAACATGGGTGCGTCGTCAAACTGGTACTACGAGCTTAAGAGCTTTACTTTATTTCGATGAGATCTTTGGATTTATTCCCCCGGTTTCAGAGCCACCCTCCAAACGACCTTTATTAACACTTTTAAAACAAGCTCGAGCCTTCGGACTTGGCCTTCTACTGGTTACACAGAATCCTGTAGATTTAGATTATAAAGGATTAACGAATACTGGTACATGGTTCATCGGAAAACTACAAGCTGAAAGAGACAAAGATAGAGTGTTGCAGGGACTGAAAGGAGCTATCAACGAAGCTGGAAAAAGCAGTGAAAAGGTTGATCACGACTCAATAATCAACAAATTGAAAAGTCGAGTATTTCTGATGCATAATGTTCATGAAGATTTGCCAATAGTCTTCCAGACGCGTTGGGTTATGAGCTATCTTAGAGGACCACTGACAAGACCACAGATTCGAGGATTGATGGAAACAAAAAGATCACACCTCACAAAAGTAAGGCCTACTTCTACCGCCGATACAGCTCCAATGAACTCAACTACTCCGACACTAAGTAAGGTACCAACCTTATTACAGCAATCAACAGATTTTTCTAAAATCCCCCCAGCGCTAGATCCTTCGATAACACAAGTTTTCCTCCCTATAGGTTTGGAAGCTAGAATAGCTATTACTGAGTTGAGTAAGAAGCTTGGACGAGAAATCTATAGTGAATCTATGTATCTGATTTATGAACCTGCAATCCTTGGACGAGCAATCATAACTTTTGTTGATCGTAGAAAAAATGTTGATGAAGAGATAAATAAAACATTCCTAGGGCAGTTACTTGGTGGTTTGAGTGGACCTGATTGGGATCGTGCTGAAGAGTTATCATATGATCTCGAAGAACTATCAAATCTTCCAGAGAAAATTGAAACAGATCAGGGCCCCTTCTTTGATGTTGTCCCAGAAAAAGCTAACAGCTCAAAAGAGTTCAATGAAATTGCCAAAGATTTTGTCAACTGGTTATACAGAAATATGGAATTGGAACTAAGGAAATGTGAGGAGTTAAATATTTTTCAATATCCGAATGAAAACATTAGGGATTTCACAATTCGTCTACAACAGGCGGCTAGAGAACGTCGCGATGAAGAAGTAGACAAGTTGAATGACAAGTATTCTAAACAAATCGACCGTCTTCGGGACAAAATTCGAAAATTCGAGAGAGAACTTGCGTCAGATGAGGTAGAGTATGAGGCCCGTAAGCGAGAAGAGATGATAGGGATAGGTGGAACTGTAATAGGTGTACTTATGGGTCGGCGACCAACAAGTGCGGGGACCACTATATTTAGGAGACGCCGAATAAGTACGAAAGCTAAGATGGATGTGGAGGAAACCAAGGAAGACATCGTTGAACTAAAAAAAGACATAGATGATCTTGAAAAAGAATTGAAAGAGGCAACATCAGAGATATCAACAAGATGGGAGAATGTTGATGAAGAGGTTATTATAGAAACAATTAAGCCCCGAAGCACTGACATTCAATTGCAATTGATGGCGCTTGGATGGATGCCTTTTTGGTCAATAAAATATGTGGAAGGTACAACCTCACGCAGTGCGAGAATTCCTGCGTATATATGTAAATAATGATTTCTTGAATACTCAGGAAAATTCTTCCCGTCATATTTAAATGACCCACTTACCATGTGAACTGATAATATAATCATTTCATGAGTGAAAAAATTGAGATGCAAAGCACTCTTTGTGATTCTTACATTAATAATAATACTTACGTCTAATTCATTTGGCTCAATTTTAATCAGAGAAACCATAAACAATGATTTTCCCGAATCTTACGTCTCAGCACAATATCCATATTCCACATATGTTACACATTCACAATATTTCGTAACAATATCCATCTCAGGACTTCCTTCAGAGTATTCAGCTATTGTTAAGATAAATGGAAATGACGGTGGAACAGTTAAAGGTGGATCATCTAAAGAATTTGAAGTTGAAAGCACCAAGTCTCATATTTTCCAGATTGAAAATCAAATATCTGGCAAAGAAGGTGTCAGGTATATCTGCAAGGATTCGACATGGACACTTGAACAAGCGCAAGAACCCTACACGCCTTATGCATATTATCACTATCCATATTATTCACACTATTATCCTCCCTACTATGACGGGACGACCACAACAACTACAACAACTACAGATACTACAGATACTACGACTACAACAACCACGACAACTACAACTGATACTACGACAACAACGACTACAGATACTACAACAAGTGATACTACAACAAGTGATACTACAACAAGTGATACTACAACAAGTGATACTACAGGAATAACAACAACTGACACAACAGCTACAGGTGGAACAACAACTAGCTCAAGTCAACCCACAACGACCATAACATCTGCAAGCACGACAACAACTAGTACAACAACTCGCCGTACAACGACTTCGGGTACCACAACAACTGAGACGCAATCATCTGAGCAGACGACTGAGAGTGGTCATGATTCAAAAGGGTATGAACAAATTACCAATGTTGCCGCAATGTTGCAGATAGCATATCCAACTTCAAGCTCAAATAAAATAACGGAGAAATATCGACAAGTAGGATATTATCAAGATTCAACTGCCTATGCGGGGTCCTATTATTTTGACGATTACCTATACAATCAATATTATCCTAGCCCCTACTATTATCCATACTACAACTATTATCCCTACTATGATTACCCATACAACTACGGTTATCCCAGAGGTTCAACACTCGAAGCATCCCACACATTCACATACGAGCCGGAGTACCTGCTGACAGTCCAGAATCCACATGGAGCATCAATAGAACAATCAGGATGGAAACAAAAGGACACAACTGTAACGCTGACAACACCAGAGAAGATTGAAGAATCAAATATGGAAAGATATGTTTTCAAGGCTTGGTATATCGATGGTTCGGAAAATTCTGGCAGTACAATTACTCTGACTATGAATAAACAATATGATGTTAGGGCAGAATATGAAACCCAGTATTATCTAGAAGTAAGATCTGAAATCGGTAGACCACAAGGTTCTGGATGGTATAATGAAGAATCCTCTGCAATAATTACCGTTGATCCTGAGATTCCGATGTTAGGTTTCTGGGGATCTTTGGGAGCAAAGTATGTCTTCGATAGATGGAGTGGAATAACAAGTGGAGATATGTTTAGTACAACAACCAAAGTTGTAGTAGAAAACCCGATGACAGTAAATGCGATCTGGAGAGCGGATTACTCGTATGCTTACATGGTTTTAGCAATAATCTTGGTTGCTGCATTAATATTGATAGTCGTTGCAATAATTGCTATAACAAGGGGGATATCATTTAGAAGAGAGTATGGATCTTCAGCATTGGACACGTTGAATCTTAGATATTCTCAAGGTGAGATCTCAAGAGAAGACTATCTTAAGATGAAAAAAGATCTCGAAAAGTCTTAATCCTTTTTTCTTTATTTCTTGTTCGATAATTAGAAGTATACGAATTATCGAGTATTCGATATTCTAAATGTGATAAAGAAATTTATGGAATTTGTTTAAATGGAAACAACAGAATAAATCCAATTAGCACGGCGAATAAATAGCACAAAATCACAATCTTGTCAGTTTTTCGATCATAAAATAAGTAAGAAATTGCTAGGCATACACTTGGAAGCGTGGGAAGAAAATAAAATAGATACATTATTCGATGAGTAATGATTGACATGGGGTAGAATGGCAAGTAAGTCATAACGAACCATATAGTCGCGAATAGTGCTGTTTCGTCCCTTTTCTTATAGACCGCATAAATGCAATATGCTAATGTTGGAATCGCCAGGAATAAGATTAGTGGATTGATGGCTCCTTGGAAGGCAACTGAAGGATGACTGCTGATCAATTTACCATTAGCGCGGACATCTACGTTGACAGTTAAGTAAGGTATTTTCACTTCATTGATTAACCACTGCCAGGGATAGCTCTCTATTCCCTCAGGTACAGCTCGAGTCAAGGATTTGTAATAATCATAAATGTATGAGACATGATCAAAGGGATTGTTGTAACCTACCCATATTCTATCGAAAATTGTGAGAAGAATAGCTCCAGTAATGACGTAGGTTATCGCATATTTTTCCAACCAAGTTAGCAGTTTTCTCCAATCCAAATTCTCGTGAGTATTCCTAGACTTTAGGAAAGTGTTAACGAAATGAAATATGATAATAACGAGGAAACCATAGAGGCCTCCAAGTTTTGACAAGGTAGCCAGAGTCATGGAAAATGCGCTCAAATATGTTTTCTCTATGAGATACAAGTAGAATCCAAGAAGCATGAATGCAAGCATGAAAATATCGAGAGTCGCAATTCGGCTGTGTATGAAAATTAGGTTACTGAATACGAATAAGGTGGATGCGAATAATGCAAGTTCACTTTTTTTCGATAATCTTTTGACAAGCAAATAAAACGCGAAAAGTGCGATTGCCCCAAATATGATACTTGGGATCCTCCATCCCCAAGCATTGTCACCAAAAATCAGCATTGAAAAAGCAATTATGCCTTTAGCTAGAAATGGGTGTTCACGATTAGGATCTGTACCTGGGGTTGCATCGGAATAGACATCTGGATCATGTGGAATATTCAGAAGATTTCTGGCCACATTCACATAATATTTTTCGTCAAATATTAGGCTACCATCAGGTTTATCGATCCATAAGAATCCTAGGAGTAGACTTGCTAAAAGTAGATAGATGAATATTCTGTCAAAAATGTTTTTTCCAGGATCAAAGTCTGATTTTAATGGTCCGAGAAAACGGTTCATGTCTTGTCTTTCCTTTGTTCCTAACATCTAAATTGAATATTATGGCCGAAAAAGGTTCTTACCCGATTTGTTTGTATTCTGTTAAATTCAGTCCAAGTTCTTTTATATGTATTTATGTCAATCATGATCATGTTGGTTATCATATTGAAAAATCATCATTTCTCTGTTTTTACAATGCTTATGGTTTGGTCTTTGACGACCCGAATGGTATATACGATGAAGAGACTGATATCGTCGTTGGCCTAACTCAAACAGGTTTCACAGTTGGTAGCGGGAATATCATTGGCGATGTCAATATTACTACAAATAAAGTCGACATCATAGCGCCTTACCTATTAACAATGTTGGGACTGCTTTCATTAGCTGTTATTGCAATTTCAATTAGAAAACGAAAACACTAAAACCTAACAGTTTGAGAAGGGACCGCACAAGCTCTCAACATCCCTTTTTTTCCGATACCGAAATCATAACAAATATTTCTTTAATATTATTTAGAAAAATCACTGACAAAATAGTAATGTAGCTCTTTCAGTTTATAGAATCTGATAATTTTCTGGTCCATTTTCATAGAGGTCTCTTCCTTTGAAGTCTATAGCGACTATGCAGGGAAAATTCTCAACATATATCTCCCTTATTGCCTCAGTGCCCAAGTCTTCATAGGCGATAATTTTTAATTTCTTAATGGACTTAGCTAGTAGTACGCTAGCTCCACCTGTTGCAGCAAAATAAACTGATTTGTTTCTAACAATTGCTTCGATAACTTCTTTGCTGCGTTGTCCTTTTCCTATCATGCCCTTAAGTCCGGCGTCTAATAGTCGAGGTGTATAAGGATCCATGCGGTTACTTGTTGTGGGTCCAGCTGAACCTATAACCTCTCCAGGTTTTTCTGGAGTGGGTCCAACATAATATATTATCTGATCTTTGATATCGAAGGGTAAAGGTTTTCCATCTTCAAGCAGTTGAATTAATCTCTTATGTGCAGCATCTCTCGCTGTATAGATTGTTCCATTAAGCATAACTTTGTCGCCGCAAGTCAATTTTTCAATATCTTTATTTTTCAGAGGGGCTTGTAGAATTCTTTCTTCTGTCAACTCTATCCTTCCTATCAGATTATAGCAGTCTTATGTCTATGAGCATGACATTGAAGATTGACTGCAACTGGTAAACTGGCGATGTGACATGGCATAGCTAAAATCTGTACTGCTAATGCTGTTGTCCTACCACCTAAACCCATAGGTCCTATTCCAAGTTGATTTATTCTAGTCAATAGTTCCTTTTCAACAGTATCCCATCTTCTATCAGGATTTCTGGTGTTTAATGGTCTCAGGAGAGCTTTTTTTGAGAGGTAAGCGCATTGTTCGAAATTGCCCCCAATACCTACACCAACAATAATCGGTGGGCATGGCATACCACCAGATCTCTTTACGCGATCTACGATAAAATCTTTGACTCCGTCAATTCCATCTGCAGGTTTTAACATTTTTATTTCACTCATGTTTTCGGAGCCAGCGCCTTTTGATGTTACAGTTATCTTGATTTTATCTCCGGGAATAACCTCAGTATGAATAATGGCTGGAGTATTGTCTTTGGTATTCTTTCGATCAAAGACAGGATCCTCTACAACAGATTTTCTAAGGTACCCTTGAGTGTAACCGCGTCTGACTCCCTCATTTATCGCCTCATGAAAAATACCTTTTGAGATGTGAACATCTTGTCCCAGTTCCACGAAAATAACTGCAATACCCGTGTCTTGGCACATGGGTCTATTCTCTTCTATAGCAAGTTTAGCATTAGTGAGAATTTGTTCTAAGATCTGTTTGCCAATTGGGGAATCTTCTTTTTTTGCAGATTCTGTGATTTTATCTGTCACATCTTTATCTAGATAGATGTTATTTTCTATAGATAGTCGTTGGACGATATCTGTAATTTCAGAAGCATTAACCTCTCTCATGATGGTCTACCGCTTAACTAAATATGTTTCACAGTTTCAATAGCTTAGTATGATCTACTCTTTTCAGCACTATTGTTTTGCGCCGCAGTCTGGACAATATTCATCTTCCGTAGTCATATTAGTACCGCAGCTGATACAGTATTTCGTTGATGACTTTGATTGACTGACTCGTGATCTTTTCCTTAATACGATGAAGGTCAAAATGACTATTAGCGATATTATGAATAGAAGAAAGCCGTATTGTTCGATAAGTTTGTTAAATCCCAGCTCATTATGGTCATCTAGAGTCTTCTGAGTTACGATTGGTGTAGTGGTTTCAGGCTTTTGAAGTGTTGGTTCAGGTGATGGTGTTGTTTCGGTCTGACTAGTTGTGGTTGATTGTGTTTGTTCTTTTGATTTTTTAGCATATGTTAAGTTAATGTCATCCCAATAGACTACAGGTTCAGGAGATCTATACGCCCATAAAGTTATGTTAACTTCTTGAACTTTGCTGAAGTCAAGATCTTCAAACTTTTCTTCAAGGTCCAATTCAATTAGGTTCCATCTATCACGTTGAAGGGCGAGCATTACCGTTTCTTGTATGTCTCCTTGTGATTCGTGATTTTTGTTAAAAATATAATATGTAACGCCTTTTTTTGTGGTATCTGTTTTAACCCAAACGTTCATTGCAGCAACTGTTCTTCCGGAAGGTTCTCCAGGTACGCTGTCTAAATATGCCCAAAATTCCAACTTCAAATTTTCTGGAGAGTCGACTTTAACGACTTGCCATAAACTGCCATTACTGGTTCTAATTGATGTTCTTCCTGAATGTGAATTCAAATCACTCGGTGAGGCTTCTCCACCCATAACCTTTAACCATGACGCTACACCATCCTCAAATCCACCGTTTTTAATCAGATTACTGCTTTCAGCTTGACAGTAATTAATGTTCAATATTAAGAAGAATACGAGAATGGTGCAAATAAGCTTCTGACTCTTCATAATGATACATGTATCATGTTTATGGTTTTAAATATTCCATGAGAAACGTCCGTTTAGAAAGATTAACAATTGTAAGCATTTATTCCTACTTTCTGTTAAGTTGGGATCATTTTATTTACGATTGGTCTAACCGAGAATATTGCCAATAAAGCTGTTGGGAAGCTGATAAGAAATCCAATTGCAAACGATCTTATCCAAATAAGGATAAGATCAGAAGCTAAACCAACGTTGATCAGAGTGTTGACAAGAGATAAAACAAATGATAAAATAAGTGACATAAAGAAGCTGAGCAAAATCGTCGAAGCAATTGTATTTTGTTTCTGATGTGGAGACGACAGTGTTTGAGGGATGCCTGTGAAATTTTGTTGGGAGTAAGGATAATGAGGATAATAATTGTATGTTGAGCCTTGATAGACGTTTGGATTGATTGTTCTTGTATCATAGAGAGGGGGTCTTGCTGCTCTTTGATATTGATTGTATTGTCTTGGATACATTGAATATTCCGCCAGTTTACTGTTGATCTTGGATTGTACTTAATCTGCCGTGTTACAGATAAAATGATTCATAATTCTGAGGATGTTTCAGATCTTTCGAAGAGAAAGTCGTGTTACTTCATGTGTGAAAGTTTTGTTTTGTACATTACATTTAAGTAGAGGTTTGTATTTCATAACATTGTTATATTTTTGACGGGGATTAGATTAGGAGATTGGGATAACTAATATTTAGCGGAAAACTTTTTAAAATTAGTTTTCAAAAGTTTTCTAAGTCGATAGCTTTACTATCTCTTTTATTCTTGATGTTTATTGCAGTAATAGCTTTGTATTTTGATTTGACAACGGCGGCTTCTGAGACGGTTGATGCTAATGGTTCTTGGACGACACAGATGAGTGGTACAGGTACTGCTGAAGAAATCTACACGGTTGACGTCAATTCTACTATGGAAGGCACCTTTAGCGGTAACACATCAAGTGGTGAATGGATTGGAACATATAATGCCAGTTATCAGATTTCTCCTCTAGGTATAGATGAACAAGATTCAGGCGAAATAAGTGGGACTTACATGATGACTATTGATGAATCTGGAGTAATTTCTGGGAATGCTACTGCGCAAGTGTCTGATGTCTTGACTGGTGGATTACAGCTAACAATTAATGGAACAGAATCTGAGTCGGGAGAACTCAATGGAACATTGAGTAGCACTCTGAATGGAAGTACCATATCCTATGGTGGGACTCCTGTTCCTTTAGGTGAAATGATGCTAAATATCTCTGGAGAATTTGAGGGAGTAGCGCAAAGGGAAGGGCCAACACCATCACCAGGAGTCAATATAATAAATTTTGTAACTATTCCTTCAACTGATGGTAAGATAATCTTTGATGGAATGGAATATCAAAATGGTGATAATGTCTCCAAAGAAGAAGGAAACTATGCTGCAACTGCAGACATTGAAGGTTTCTTATTCAGTGGATGGGAGACTTTTGGTAACATATCTATGGCAGAATATACTATGGTTTCCACAACATGCACTGTATCAGGCAATGGTACTTTGCGATTGGTGTTAGCAGGTTCAGGAAATACGACATCTCCACCACCACCAACAACGACTCCTCCACCACAGTCTGGTTGTCTTATTGTAACTGCGACTTTTGGAACGGAGATGGCGCCTGAAGTAATCTTCATGAGACATGTAAGAGATGACATGATAGGATCTAATGAAGTTGGGAGAATACTTATTGTCGGTTGGAATAATTTCTATTATTCTTGGTCTCCGACAATAGCGGAAATAATATCGAACTCGGAAATGCTTCGTTCAGCATCAAATGTCCTCCTAGTTCCTCTAATCGCTATAACACACAATGACCGCTGTAGTATATTCCACAGTTTCTCTTCTCAATCCAATAGTTTTATCAATAGTAGCATTTCTATCCGCAGCCGTATTATCGATAACAACTTACATGCTGATGCCGTTTATTGTAATTCACAAAATCTATAATCGTATTAAGAAATAGAAATGCATTTTCTTAATCTAATTATTGCCATTGAGTACAAGTTATTGATAATGTGTGTTAAACCTGATAACGAGCCCTATTAATCATAATTTCAATTTCATACCTATTTTATAGGCTTCTTTCATTGCTTGTTCATTTTTTTTAACTTCTCCTTTCTCCCCAGCGGAGACGATTAATTTCGCATGAAATTTAGAATCCAAATAATCGAGTGATTTTTTAATCATATTTACCAAAGGTTGAGCGGCGGATTTATCAGTCTCTTCCAAAGGAGCGATAAGAACGAATATTTTTCCCTTCATTTTCTGAACATGTTTTGGATGACAGAATGCATACCAGCGGTCGATGAACGTTTTCAATTGAGCTGATGGGCCGTACCAATAGACAGGTGTGCCTAAAATTATGGCGTCGCTTTCAAACAACTTGTCATATAATGGTGACATGTCATCATTTATTTTGCAATATCCTATTTTTTTGCAGTAATCACTACATTCAGCTTGGCAGGGTTTTATTTTTAGATCATTTAAGAAAATCTTATCGAATTCTGCGCCAGCAGCCTTTGATCCTTGTAGGACTTCATCTATTAGGATGTCAGTATTACTTTTCTTTCTTGGACTGCCAACAACTCCTAGAACCTTCAAAATTCATCATCTTTTAGAGGCTATTAGTAGCGAAATTTAGAGCTTTTTCCGCATGGATCCTGGTTGTATCGTAGAGACGGATTGCGCAATCTTCTCCACTTACAAGTAAAGGGATTTCTGTGCAGCCTAAAACGATTCCGTCTGCTCCTCTAGTCTTCAGTTTATTGATTATCTTGATATATTCTGCTTTTGATTGGGGTGTGATTATTCCTTTTGTAAGTTCTTGAAAGATTATTTTATTGAGTAATTCTTGTTCGTTATTTTCTGGTACTAACGTCGCTATACCATTTTTCTCAAGTCCTTGCTTGTAGAAGTCCCTACTCATTGTGAAGATTGTTCCAAGAAGTCCTATCGTTTTTATTTTTTCTTGGTTTATGACTTCTGCTGTAGATTCAATGATGCTAAGAATAGGGATAGAGATCTCGCTTTGGACTTTATCAAGGACTATATGCATGGTGTTTGTTGCGATTAGACCGAAATTTGCTCCAGCCTTTTCCAGCACATTGAATACTTCAATCATCTTGTTGGCTGCAAGATCCCATCTCTCTTGATTTTGCCAGTCAATAAATTCTTGAAAGTTTACACTGTATATAATGATCTCTGGATAGTTATAGTCACTATATCGTTTTGCATATTCTTGAATTATATGATTATAATATGTGGAAGTTGACTCAGGACTTAGCCCTCCGAGAATACCGATCTTCTTATACAACAAACTCTCCCAGGAGAGAATTGCATTGATTGGTTAATTAAGAGATTTGCAGGATTATGGGAAATTTTAACGCGTGCTATTGCATAAATTGTGGATCCCAAGTGAAACAAGGAAAATAAGATTGTGGCAAATGTGAATATGATCAAAAATCGTAGTATCTAATTCCTTTATTCAAATTATTGTATGAGTTCTATCATGCGAAAAAATCATGTATCAAGACATTTCAGGATATGGTACGATTCAATTTGAATTATCTATTTTGTACATTTTCATTGTTTCTACTCATTTTTTCAACTGGGTCAAACATAGAGACAGTTGAACTGATAAATAATGGTGATTTTGAGGGTTCAGAGTATCATCGAAGCAATATTCGTTTAAGTTCTTAATTTTTCTTTTTTTGTTTGAGTTCTAGAAGTTGCAAAATACTTAGATGATCTCGATTGAAGTTTCGCCACGATTTAGTCTTATTATGTTCTGGTAATCCGGTGGTTTTGGTGGCCAGTCCTCTGTCATGTACTTGAAGAACTCGTCCTTGTTCTTCGGTGTGAGTGCGGGGCTGTTGGTTCTCTCTTTTCCAATGGTTGAGGTTGTATTTTTTTCTCCGAGATGGTGAGCAGCACCGATGTGCAAAGGAAAGATTTCCACATCGTCATCTAGTCTTAATAATTTGTTGTGTAGACTTTCATAAAGTCTATCAGAATTTTCGCGTGGGTCCAGACCTAAATCTATTCTGCCAACATCCCCTATCAACATGGTGTCGCCTGTCAACAATTTAGAATTATCAACTAATATGCACATATGATCATTAGTATGACCTGGAGTGTGGATGAACCTTAACTCTATGTTACCAAGTCTCAGGATGTGCCCATCGGTCACAGGTATCGTTTTGAACTTACTGCCTGAATCAGCATACATGTAGACTCCTGGTAGCTTGAACCTCTTTGCAAGGTTTCTTGCACCGGAGATATGATCTGCATGTGTATGAGTATCAATTACACCGATTATCTTGCAAGAACTTTCTATCTTGGCCTCGTCAACAACAAAGTCTATGTCAAGAAGGGGGTCAACTATAATGCACTCTCCAGTTTCTTTAGATCCTATCATGTAAGTGACACAGCCGGAATCAGGCCTTTTGATCTGTTTAAAAATAAATGTCAATTTGTTTCCACCATTATGCATCTGAGTATCTTCTCATCTAAGAATAGTGGTTTCAATATTATTCAATATGCGTTCCACATAAGTCATAACTAAACACTTTCTGAGTGAACTCTATTATTATATAGATAATTTTGATAAAATTAACGCGAAGATAATATCAGAAGGTGCCAATGGGCCCACTACGCCGAAAGCGGACGAGGCTCTATTCGAGAAAAGGGTATTTGTCGTACCAGATATTCTAGCTAATGCTGGAGGAGTAACTGTGAGTTATTTTGAATGGGTTCAGAATCTCAATAGAGATCGTTGGTCTCTTGGAGAAGTTAACAAGAGGCTAGAAGAGAGAATGGTAAACTCCTTTAAAGAAGCGCATACCGTTTCTGAACAGATGAACGCTAGCATGAGAACCGCTGCGTATGTCTTGGCTTTGAAAAGATTGGAGGAAGCTCACTTGAAACTCGGCCTATTTCCATAACATAGGCATAAACGAATTTTAAGGGATTATCTATTGAATCAAAATAGTCTAGAAATTAATGATAAACTACTTGGATTGCTAAAGGCTCTAGTGGGGATTATAGTTGCCTTTTTTATTGTATTCTTGTTTGCTTACTTGTTACCGGTACTCTTGAGAATTATAGATGAACCGGAGATTCAATCTTTAGGAGAATCGTTCATAAAAGTGGCGGAAGGGATGGGAGTCATTCTTGGTGGACTAGTATGGCTAGTGTTTGGAGTTCTGGTAATCGTTTTAGTTGTCTGGTTCTTCATTGCATTCTTGCCTGCCATTGCAAAGGGTTCTCCTTGGAAACAAGTTGGGAATGGTGATGAGGCATTAGATACTTTGAAGATTCGATATGCAAAAGGGGAATTGACAAAGGAGCAATATCTTGATATGAAGAAAACAATAGAAAATGTTTGATCATATTCAATTTTAATACGCTTTTAAAAATTAATCTGCAGATAAAATTTATGTAAAAAAGGAGTTTCGGAGCCCTCTCTTGAGCTCCTCTGAATGAATTGTTTTACGCCTTTTCGAGATCTTTCTTCATCTTAAGATAGTCTTCTCTTGAGATATCGCCTTGAGAATATCTGAGATTCAATGAGTCTAGTGCTGTTGAGCTGCTATCTCTCTTGAGAGTTATGCCTTTTCTTGAAGCCATTATTGCAGCGACTATCAGAATCAATATGGCGGCGAATATTATTGCTAGGATAATATAGGCACCTGAGTAATCTTCACTCCAGACTGCATATATCGTCTCTGAACTGTCGGCAGTAACTGTAGTAGTGGGACTATTTGGTGAGGATACTGGGCCGGTCCAACTTACAAATCGATGTTTAGCTCCAAGTAATCCCCAGAAACCAGTCATGGGTACTTCAGGAGGAACGGAAATTGTGACCATGGAACCTTCCTCATACCAACCAGAACCTTGAGCCGGGCTCTCGTCTGAATGGACTTCAAGGTAATATTGATTTTCATATAATGCAATGGCAATATGAGGATCGTTCATTGTCAAGGTAATTGTGCTATCTGTTCGCTCTATGCCATTCACAATCCAAGCTTTGAAGTTGCCCCTCTCTTGATTTGAGCTTTCAACTCTTTCTGGTGTAGATAATGTTACGGTTGTATCCTTTGGTTTCCATCCTGTTTGATCAGTCGAATATTCATACGGGTTCTCTACTGCTAAGAAGTACTCAGATCCATAGTCGAAGGTATGGGAGACTTCGGGTCTTGGACTATAGGGGTTTGGGGGGTTTGTGTAAGAGGCTATAGGATAATATGACGAATCTTGTGTATCATATGAGGATGCAGAGTTGGAGTATTGATAGTCTGTTCCGTCGGGATTTTCGAAGGTCCATGAAGACTCACCACAGTAGTATATGACTCCTTCTGGTCCAGCTATGTAACTTTCAATCTCGAAGAGGTGGGATTCTGTGTTATTGACTTGGAACTCTTCTGATGATCCTCCTTGGATGGATCCTTGTTCCTCTCCATCGATCCAGATATACGCGAAGTAATCAGAGGGTAATCCAGAGATTGATATTTTGACTGTAGATGTCCCAGTTAAACCTGGGTAGTAAGATGTGCTTCCATTTCCATCATAATATCCATATGGTATCCAGTATCCATAGTATGTAGTTGGATAGTAATAGGTATTGTATCCATATGGTGCCCAATACCCGTACAATCCGTAGTAACTAGTCGGATAGTAAGTGTAGTATTTGTAGTAAGTTATTGGATAATAGGTGCTATAGTATCCGTATCCGTCGTATGGTGCCCAATATCCATAGTAGGTGGTTGGATAGTAGTATGTAGAGTATCCATATGGTGCCCAGTATCCATAGTATCCACAGTAACTTGCTGGGTAGTAGTATGTATAGTGGCTATAGTAAATAGTTGGGTAGTAGTACGGATAGTATCCATAGTAAGTAGTCGGATAATAGTGACCATAATATCCATAGTATCCATAGCCATAGTAGTAGTTGTAATAGTAATTGTAGTAATAGTTGTAATAATCTTCAGAATGTCCATCAATGACACGGTCTGATCTAGACCAACTATTCCGATCAATTGCATCACTGTCGCGTAAAGTTCTCTCTGTTGCTCCATCTATGGTGGTTCCGTCTAGGTTGGGATTGTCTGGTAGGTCTCGGTTAGGTCTGTCTCGGGTAGGTGCGTCTATGGTGGTTCCGTCTAGGTTGGG
>MEZD01000039.1:151932-159495 GCA_001775955.1 Candidatus Bathyarchaeota archaeon RBG_13_38_9
CTGTTCAGGGTTCTTATCATTCCCCTTTACTTTTTCTGGAGGCTGAGTATTTTTATCAGACTTTGTGTTTTCCAAATCTGCATTGGCAGATGCACGCACATTTTCTGTATTAGATTTATTTTCTCTTCCTGCAACAATTTGTAAATTGCTTGAAGCTTCTTTATGATTCTCTTCAGAGATTTGACCTGATACTTGTATATTCATCATGGCGGTCATTATCAATATTATACATAATCCAAGTGGCAGTGCCTTCAATACAATTCTCAATTTCAAATTCACCTTGTTCTGAGCATCTTTACTGCACTCTAACAACGTCATTTTATTGGTTAAAGGAAATCGCCGGAACAGAATGAAACATCTGTTTCACAGATGATTTAGCGATATTATGACAAGATTTTAATCAAATTCTGGAAATAGGTTGAATCAGCATGTGATCTTTAAATTTCACCCTATTAGAAAAGAGAAATATTGCTTGGTAGGACTCATCTTGACTATGCTCGAATTAATGTGCAACTTATCACGTACACTAAATAATATTATAGAAACTTGGTTGGGCTGATGAATAGAGAAATAGTCCTTTGGACTTTATTCATTTTGATATTTTCTATTAATTCTTCTTTGGTTTCAGTTCAAGCCCAGCAAGATTATGTTCCCAAAGAACTGGTTTTGACCGTTTATGCTGATGGAGTTGTTATGGTTGAATATGACGTTGAATTGGACGTGACATATCCGAGAGTTGAAATAGTGCTTTTCGGAGAAATATATGAAGACCTAATAATTGAAGATCCAAATGGGATCCCGCTAGACTATTCCTTGATTGAGAATGGAGTAAATGTCTATAGCTTGGGAGCGAACTCCGTCAGAATAATATATTTTACTTCTGACCTTACTAACAAATCCGCTAGGGTTTGGGACTTAAGTATCAACAGCCCGGTTAATTCTAGCATCGTCTTGCCTGAGGAAGCAACTATCATTAGCTTGAATAAAGTTCCTTTGACTATTACTATTATTGATGGCAAGACCCTGTTGATTATGCCTGAAGGATTGTTGGAAATATCCTATCTCGTTGGAGTTGCAGGGACAAGAGAGAACGCACTTTTTCTCATAACAGAGGCTGAGACAAAAGTTCAGGAACTGAAAGATCGAAAGATTATAGTTGCTAAAGCTGAGGCTGATCTTGAGGAAGCCAAGACTGCTTTTAGTATTGGAAAATATGCTGATGCTGAAATATACGCGGAAAAAGCTAAACAGATAGCATTGGAGACTGAAACAGCGGCTATCCAAGCTAATAACATTACCATTGAGGTGCAGAACCTAATTGAAATTGCGAAGAGCGAAGGAAGAACAAGAGGGTTAGATCAAGCTGAGGTTTTAATGCAACAGGCGAATGATAAGTATGTTGAAGGTGATTATGAAAAAAGTTTCGAGCTTTCTAACAAAGCAAAATTTGAAGCTGAGAATACAACTACTCCTTTGATTCTTGAAAGTAACTACTTATGGTTCATAATCATAATTGCGATAATTGCTATTACTGCATTATTGTCGAGACACTTCAAGAAACGGAAACTACCTGAACCTCCTGAAAAAAAGACGATTGTAGATCTAAAGAAAATATTCAAGGAAAATCCGACTCTAAGATATAATGATAGAGAGATTCTTGAGTTCATAGCTGAGAAGGGTGGAGAAGCTCTTGAGACCGAGATTCGAGAAAAATTCAAACTTCCCAGAACGACTGCTTGGAGAATGACGAAACGTCTACAGAAAGAACAGATCATAGATGTTCAAAAGATTGGTGAACAGAACCTCCTGAAGATCAAGGAAGAATATTTACAGGGCAAGAGGGAAAGTGATTGAAACTAATGTTTCAAGTTGTTCCGGAATGTTCCTTAAACAAAAGATTCGATATATTCAATTTACGCAAACAAAGGGCAGTGATTGGTTTGAACTCGTCTAAACTAGCATTATTCATGCTAGTTGTTCTAGTGGTATCCGCTGTAAACATGCCAATACTCATGGATATCGTGAAAGTCACAGCAGATGAAACAGATCAGAATATAATATTGATGGATTCATTGTCTGTAATAGGATTTCAAGAAACGAACGAAGATTTGCGCACGAACAAACTCCTAGAGATTATTGAAGCGAGCAGATACCAAGTAGTAAAAACTTTCAGTAGGATTGAAGGTGAAGGTGAATCAATACCAGATGCCTCAAGAAACAAGTATCTAGAAGGTCGATCGAAAGAGGAATATGCTGTAAAACTTAGAGATGAAAGCCTCCATGAGCAAGCAAGATGGAACGCAATTGAAGCCATGCGTAGATACAAAGAGGCAATAACAATAGCAGAACAGGCAGCTGCTACTCCTCAGATACATGAGACAGAAATAATCGCCGAGAAGACTATCGGTTTAAGTGAGACCGTAGTTCGAGAAAAAGATAATATCAATAGACTCGAAATTCTAACAGTCGAGGCTGAGAAAAAAGGATTCAACGTAGCCACTATGAGGAGTGACATAAGGCAAGCTGAAGTAATTCTGAATAATGGTAAGCTGCTGCTTCAGACCGGTAACGTGGATAGAGCCTCTCGTGAATTAGATGCGGCCCAAAATATTATTGACAAATCTATGAGAGACCTAAATCAGGTAACCAAGATCATTAAAGCCCAAAAAGCTGAAGTCTATTTCCAGCAAACTGAGAATATGTTGCACACCTATGAGCAGAAAATAGAGGATTCGCATGAAACTTTAACCCCGCAGGAAGAGGCTGCTGCCAAAGAAACCATACAAGATTCTAAAATTCAAATGGAAAAGATCAAGAAGGATCTTCAAGCTGGAAATGTTGACGACGCCATAGAAGGATTCGAGGATGTCGAAGTCCTTGTTGAACTTCCTGAAGATATAGATCCTACGCAATTTTATCAGCAAAATGAATCCATTAAGACAGATGTTTACACTAAGGAAACTTCGGTTAATGGAAGTACAGTTGGTGGTGAGCAGGTTCCTTCTAATAATTCTACGGATGAACCGCCAGTTGATGAGGGTGTAATTGATGGGGAACAGACTATTCCGGATAGTTCCTCTAATGATACTTCTGTTGATGAAGGCGTAGTTAATGGTGAGCAGGTTCCTTCGAATAATTCTACAGATGAACCGCCAGTTGATGAGAGTGTAGTTGATGAGGAGCAGATCATATTGAATGGTTATGTCGGTGAAACCTCAGCTGATACTCATATAGTTGATAAAAAGCCGATTGAGACAGTAATTCTTGAACCAGAACCAAACCTTTCAAGAGACAAAAATTCAATTTCGATTGATGAGAAGTTCGTTGAAAATAGATTTGTTGAGGAATATGTTAAACCAGGCATTGAAACTGAGAAAATGTCGATTGATGAAAAAACGTTCAACAATGAACCTGTTGCGAAGAAAACTACGCAAGATGATCATGAACAAAACATACCTAAACCTGATAAATCTAAACAAGACAGACCTAAACAAAATGATCCTAAACCAGACATGCCGATAAACGAGAAATCAATAGATAGGAAAATTATTGATAAAAAATCAATTCATTCCGACAATTCCATCGATGGAAAACTGATCGATAAAGACAGTTCCATTGATCGTAAGAAACCCGAATTAGATGAGTCAAGGGTTATTAGAGAAAAGAAGAATAATAGTGAATCATCTCAAGTCGATAATTCACAGCTTATTCAAGAATGGCACCTAGATATGGATGATAACCCTCAGCATAAATAAGAAGTCAATTGAGAAGAATAGCTATAGGATATGATTGGTTAGTGAAGTTAGATTATTATTTTCGACTTTGATCCATGCTTCTAGAAAGATTCTTTAGATCCTTTTATGATGATATTGAGACGCTGGCTTATGGCTAGTTTTCCTTGAGTTTTTTGGTGAGTAAATTTGGATTTAGACCCTAAGAAAGAAAGAGTCGGATTAATTCTTCTATTTGTTTTACTGTTTACACCATTCTATTTTGCAAACGTAGATTTCGTTATGGCGAGTCAAGAAACTGGTAGACCCACAGCAGATAATGTTGTACAGTTGAATCCATATCCATCTGGTCCTAACAGTTTTTGTGTTGATGAAACTGCGCAGAATGGAGATTCAGATTATGTATTTTCCAACGCACAGGCCGGATTAGAAGACACTTACGTTTGGGATGAGCCTCAACAGAATGGAAGTATAAACTGGGTTAGAGTTTATGTTTGGTGTAGAGAAACATCCGGTGCGTCAGGATCAGTTAAACCATTAATTTATCATGTAAACACATACTATGGAAATGAGCAATCACTTACAACATCATATGTCGAATATTACCAGACATGGTATAATGATCCCTTCGATGATGATCCTTGGACATGGAGTGATTTGTCTAACATAAAGATCGGAGTATGGCTAAAGGAAACAAGCGGTGTAGACGGTACAGCGGCAAGATGCACCCAGATTTATGCTGTTGTTGATTATGGTCCGAGCACGGCTGCTGGGATAGATGATTTTGGTGCGGAAGTAGTCAATGGATCAACTAATTCTGTCATCTTTGTTTATCCAGACACTTCAGGACCAAAACCTGCAGGAGTTGTTGGCGCATTATTCACAGATTGGTCAGCGATTGGAATACTCATAGGGCTCTCAAACAATGCGCAATACAGTAGTCTTGATACTAATGCTGGGTCTCCGCTTATGATGAATACGTCTACCGGTCAACCTGGAGCGTCAAATATGGGTATTGTCACGGTTGGTGGACCTATAGTTCACTCGGTTGTTCATTGGCTTGAAGGATCTTTAAGTCCTGTCTACTTTAGTCAAGGGTCTGGTAATCTATATTTCAAAGCAAGAAACGGAACTACGTTGGTCACTCAGCCTGTAAGCACACCAGCTAGCAGTGATCATTTTGTGATCTACACAGTGGTTGATAGTAGCGGGAATAAGTACTTTGTTTTTTACGGATTTGGGTATAGAGGCTCAATGGCTGCGACATATAAGATGCTTGAGTGGGTACAGAATGGTCAACTTAACATGCATACCGGCCAGTACGAAATTTGGCGTTGGGATGATACTAACGGTGATGGAATAGTTAATCCTTCACCAACAGATACATACACATTACAGACCATAGGATAACATGTGCCAGATGTTATTGAGGGCGTCCAATTTGTTTCCCTGACTTTCTCATTCTGTAAATCATGGAATGCATAATTGTTCCTACGATAAGACTGATCCCAATGAAAACGACGGCCAAGGCAAGAGGATTACTCACGACTTTTTGGATTTCCGCATATAGAATTAATGCAATGATTCCGCTTCCTGTCAAACCAAGAAATATTCCAACTATGGCATGATGGATCTTAAGATCAGCAATAAAGGCTAAGGCTACAGCAACCCACCATCCCATAAGGAATGTAAATGGAATTACAATAATGAAAAAGCCAAATCGTCCTAGATGATGAGTGAGGAAAAAATATACTGGTGTAAATCTAGTCTTTATATTTCTAATATGTGGTCTGACTTTTACATAGTGTTCGAATGTCTCGAAGATACAGAGTGTGCTGTATGATAAATAGGTGTATATGCCGAGACAGAAAATGACTGATTGGTATGGTGCGAATCCGATCTCGACCCCGTATATTATTGAGAGGTTGAATCCTTGGACGATTGCGAGAATGATGAATATTATAAATGACATTTTTAACACACCTCCAATCGTCAGAATGGTTAGAAAGACAAACATGATTGTGACGAAGGGACATTTGAGGAAAAAATCCTTGAGGTGAATTATGTCTTCTGAATTTCTAGATGGATGTTGATCGGGAATCATACGTTAAGAATATTCAGATGATCCTTAAAACGGTCAGGTATAATGACATATGTTTTTTATCCAATAAATTGGAACACGAAAAGTGAAAAAATCAAATATCTAACCGGCTCACAATATAATTGGATCATAACCTGATTGTCTAATTTTCTCAAAATACTTTTTATTAATTGTGTCCTTTTCGCGAAATAGTTATCATCGGTTTGAACGCTTCAGTCCGACAGTGTTTTATATTACGTGAAAAGTAGAACTGAAACAGTGGATATGATGAATCAGACGTATAGACTTTTGATTCCTGTTCTTCTCTTGATTGCTATGCTGATAGGATCGGTATCAGCACCTTGTCCGGATATTCCCCCATCTCCTTACAATCCAGAATCCCCTGAAGAGGATATAATCATGGTTGAAGCATACATAGACCCGATAACAACTACGACGACCACAACGACAACAACAGTGGCACATTCGTTACGGCCTATAGTCGTGGGACCTACACTACATGTAAAGGTAACCTTTGCTGCACCGACCCCTCCTCCAGGTAAAGCACTAACTATTCTCATAACACAATTGAAAGGTGTTCCTCCAAGTGAGATTGTAATCAATTGTGGCGGTGGTGGTGGACCAGCTAAGACTGCATATGAATTTGTAATGACTGTTGATGATGGGTCAACCAATATTGCGGTTTATGCATGGCTAGACGCAACTGGTACTGACCGCGCACCGAACACAGATTTCTACCAAATAACATCTATAACAGCTTCAGACCCTAACGTGTTTCAAGATTACGAACCTGCACCTGTAGGCGGAGTTGTAGTTCCGAAAAATAGTCTTGAAATCTTAATGCCATACATTGCTTTAGCTGGATTGGTTGCAGCTATTTCAACAGTATATGTCATCAAGAAAAGAAAGTAGAATTCAATATCTTCTTTCTTACAGCTTTTTTTTCAGAAAGACTAGCGTCTGTGCTAAAGTGTGTGCTACCAAACATAAACACCGTACCATAAATAAGAGTTAAGAGGGCTGCTTAAGATGAGTGTAAAGGTCAGGGAATGGCTGAGACGGATGGATCTATTACGTTTAACGAATCACGATGATAGAGTAGCAATAGATGAGGAAATTGAATCGTGGACGGGAGTTTATTGTGATGATGCAATTGATAGAAGACTTATTAGTGAAAATGAATTTCAGAAAATTGTTCATTCAATTTTAGCTCGTAAAAAGAAAAGTAAAGAGACGGCCCCCATGGTGGCATAGGATCTTCTCGTAACTTAGAATCTAGATAAATTATTTTTATGTTAAACTGATTTGGAAGTTATTGTGGGTTATTTCTTTCTTCTTTTAGTTAGAGTGAATCCAGCGCCTGCTATGATGATAATTATTATTGCAACTAATCCGATTGTATTTATGTCGAAGTCTACTGGTCGAGTTGCCTGTTGTGTTGAATTTAAAGCAGGTGACGATGTTTGAGGTTCTGCAGGTGGTAGCATCTGTGTTGTGGGTGTTTCTTGAGGTAGCTTTCCAGTAGTTGATGTTTCTTTCACTCTACGAATTTCATATGTTAGACTGATGTCATCCCAAAAAGCATCATGAGACAGCATATTTGATATTGTGATCATCTCAACGATTACCGAGAGTTTTGATATGTTAACGTTGCTTGAAACATCATATATAGGTTCTAAATCATCGTTGATTGAACGTTGGGCATAGGACCACTGGTTTAACCTTGTGGAA
>MEZD01000039.1:159603-171088 GCA_001775955.1 Candidatus Bathyarchaeota archaeon RBG_13_38_9
ATATTAATTATTGAACGAGTATTTGTATAATCATTTTCACCAATTAATGATGGCATGACCCAGAAGCTAAATATCATGTCTAATTCATTTGCATCTGTTGATATGATTTGACTAGCTCCTCCCCCACGCTTTAAGGTATAGGGACTTTTTCTTAGGGGGATGGCATATGTACGTAAACTAGATTCTCCAGAATGACTATTTCCAGAAGTTAAATTGACTCTACCATACATATCATTAACCACATAAGGATCCCATCCATAGAGTTGTATCTCAAATCCTCCATTCGCGATTATCTCAGAGTTTGAACTTGCTGAAACAAACGTGGTTTGGAGAAGTGAAACTAGGAGTAAAATGGTGTAAAAATAATCTCTTGTAACTTTCAATTTTTCCATTAAAATGCGCTCATCTTCGTAACTTTAGTGAGGGGTGAAAGACACGATAATAATAATAGTCTGAATATTAGGGTTCTTTGTTACTTGAAATTTTTTCGAGTAGTTACATGATCTCTGTGATAAGTCAGTCCGTTTGGGAAATGGAGATGTGGTTGTTCATTTTGTTTAGGAAGTTGTGATGTGTGTTTGTTCTATTTGTTTATTCGGGTTGTTGTTTTTCATTTGATAATTTTTGGGCTGTTTCTTCGTCTACTTCGATAAAGATTATTCCTTGGTAGTCGCAATCTAAGCATTTGTACATGTTTCCGCAGCCTCGTCCAAGCCAGACATCGATTCTTCTACTGTTGCAAACAGGGCAAACCCTTACCATGTTCATTCATTCCGAAAATTATAGATTTAATTGAAGTAGAGAATTTTAAATTTATAGTTATGTGTAGTGTGGGTCTTGAGATAAATGAAACGTAAGTGTTCAAAGAACAAATCTGTAAACGATTTGAATGATAAGCGTCAAATTGAGGATACGCTGACAAAGAAAAAAGAGCGAAGGGATAAGTCTAGAAAAAGAACAAGGGGTCCTTACAGGAAAGCTTCTTTGCGTGGTAGACGGGAGAAACTGTGAGGTAGCTAATCACAATAGCATGCGCGCGCTCGTTTTTATGGTCGTCCATAAATATCTTCAAATCTTTCAATATCATTTTCATCAAAAAAACCAAATGATACTTCCAATATTCTTGCGCGTTTTCCAAGAGATGAAACGCGATGTCTAGTGTTTCTATTAATTACAATTTCATCACCAGGATTTGGCATTAAAATTTGATCATCCAACTCGATTTTTAATCCATTATCAAGAATAACCATAAGTTCATCCCTTTTTTTATGAGATTGACTACTGAGCATTTGATTAGGATTTACGATAATGATCTTAACAGAGCATTTTTCATTGTAAGCATACTGCTTGAAACTACCCCATGGTCTGATATCTTTAATGATTTTTTTTCTAATATCTTTTCCACTTGAATCCATTAATCATTTCACCGCATAATCGATGATTTACATATTCTTTATTCAATAATTCCTATTAATTACTAGCATTTTGATACTAGCACGAGTGCTCCATGTTTTTTAAGGATTTGAATGTATCAAATTATTACGTTTATTGCACATGAGCGTTGATGTGATGGTAACAGCCATTTTTCCAATAAGAGGGCAGCCACCTCATATAGGGCATATTCTGACATTAGTTCGAATATATGATGAATATGATAAAATATTGGTTAGGATCATAGCTACTCTAGGAAAATATTATGACTCCAATGATTTTGTCTTACCTCCGGAAAAAGTGGCTTTAATATTCTGTGAAATATTCAAACATATGCCCAAGATAGAGGTCATTGTTAGCAAAGAACATCTAAGAGATATGAAATCGATCGACGGCCCTCCATTCTTTGATGTTATTGTATCAGGTAACAAACGTTTTCTTGAAGGAGTAAAACATCTCAAACCTGTGCGCTAAGTACCTCGAAGTAAAATTAATGGTTTTAACATTAGTGGAGAAGTATTAAGAGAACTAATGCGCTCAAATAAGAATAGCGCACGCTATCATAGCATCAGCTAATAGTATCGATCTGATTTATGCTGTGGAGCAGGTGGAATTATTCAGAACATTCGTCTAAATTCGAAGAATTTCGAAATTAGTGGTGTGATGAACTTGAGAGTGCTGCGGTTCCTGTAAAGTAGGAATGCGATAGGAATTACCATTATCAGCATTATTAAAAGCCAGAAATTTGAAAGGAATATTGATAGTTTATCTAATGGTACTGCTTGTCCGCCTACTGTCTTAGTGGATGCCAACTTAATATCACTAGAAAAAATTGTACATGGCTTAGAATATAACACTTGTTATCTCGCATACTAGCGCACGCTTAAAGTCTATGTTTTTTTGGTTATTCATGTATTATGAGGCCAGTTAAACTCTTGATGTTATTACTCGAATTTTCTTTCCGATCTCGATAGGAAATTGTTCAATAGTATCTATTTCAAGCTGGATATCCGAAGAAAAAAGTTTCGAGCATACATCTTTTATGTTTGTGATGGTAGTCTGATCAAAATCTTTGCTTTTCTCGATTTTGGCGACTATCTTGTTTTGGGTTTCCTGAATGATCTGAAATTTTCCTATTCCTGGAATATTTTGAAAGAGCGACATAATCGTATAAGGGGCTATTTGGTTGCCGTCTGGCAATTCGATGAAATCGACTAATCTTCCATCGATATTCTTGATCAGTGGCATCTCTCTTCCACATGCACATTTATCATCTGATAATGTGCAGATATCTCCTACTCTATATCTTATCATGGGGGTTGAAAATCTGAAAAGGCTGGTAGCAACTACTTCTCCTCTTTCCCCAGGCGATACAGATTCCCCATCCTTCAAAACTTCTAACAACACCAAATCCGAGTTAATATGTAGTCCTGATCTCTTTTTGCACTCCCAAGCCATACCACGTGGAGCTACCTCTATACAGCCATAACCATTGTAAACTTGAGAATTGAAAGTAGAGTTGAAAAGAGCTCTGCTAGATTCATCGAGAACCTCTCCATGAGTCATTATTATTCTTGGTCTAATGCTATTGTCTTGTCGATCATGCAAAACCTTTGCAAGAACTCTTAGGTAAGAAGGATACGCCATCAGAATTTGTGGGCGTTCTTTCTTTATCGTTTCTATGTTCTTTTCGATACCATCTTCTAGGGGTAGGCTTCTGAATCTTCCAGTGCGTTCTGTTTGTTTTGATAATGTATGTCGTGCTCTCCTGGTGGTTTGGGTTGGGGATTCGATTGGATGTGTATCGGTACGGCAGATCTTTTCCCAGAGTTTATAGCCGTATTCGAGATATCTTCGAAAGAGGTATGCATCGACATAACTTAGAGAATGTTTGTCGTCAAGTATTGAGACTGGAATTCCGGTGGAGCCGGATGTTTTACGAGTAACACATTGAGATAGATTAACATCGACTGACATTCTTTCTTCTAGGGGGGTGTCGCGTGCAAGCTCCTTTGTAATTATTGGGAATTTGCGAATGTCTTCTAATGATTTAAGATCATTAGGATGTACTCCATGCTGATCGTAATATTTTCTGTAGAATGGTACTTTATCATATGAATATGATGTGATTTTTTTCAGTTTTTTGAGTTGTATTTTTTCGAGTTCTTGTATTGGTAACCATTGGCTGCTGTGTAGTTGAAGCCAATACCAGAAGAAGCGGGCGAACATGATTCTCATCTATGATTGTGTTGATGGAATATTAATTGCCTTCATGCTGTCGGTGTTATAGTCTGTTATGATTTAACTATCCTCCAATAAATGGAAGGCGTATACGGGGGGGTCTTAGAATTGCTGAAAATTCTTTTTCTGAATTTAATAAGACATATACACATACTTTTCAAAAAAACTGGTTACCATACAATTAAGGCAGAGGTTTCTGACGGAATTTCTAAGTGAGAAGATGATGTTTTATTGGTTAGTATCGAGAAATTATGATTAAAGAGGAGTTTTAGAAGGGCACTATGATTCTCAATTTGGTAGAGGCATGGGACAAGGCTTTGGATTAAGCATGGGACTTGGAAGAGGATTTGGAGCTAATTTCAGTTATGACAGAGGATTTAGCATGGGTTGGGGTCGAGGCTTCGGAATAGGCTGGGGTCGAGGAAGAGGATTCTGGTAATACATAGTCCAACTTGATTAGATGTTTAGAAGGCTGTTTCCAGGCAAATATCTTAGAGCGTGAGCTATTAGCACGCGGTATTTACTGAAATTATGTTTTCTGATTTTCAAAATTTTCTTTACCAATTTTTTCAAAGCGCACGTGAGGGCGAGCGAGTTTGAGTTAGCTTCTTTCTAATCCTTGTATGAGATGATGTAGATCTGATGCTATGTTTCCGCCTGAATAGCCGCCTTCTAGCACTCCGAAAACCTCTATTCCTAAATCTCTAACCCTTTTACCGATTTCTCTGAAACAATTGGAGGTTAAATCCAAAGAAGCAAGGTCTCCTTGGTGGGCATCAAATCCAGCCGAAATTCCAATTATCTCTATATTCTTCATATCGACGTGGTCCAGTGCCTTGTCTAATGTCTTAAGATACAACTTATCACCCGTTCCTGGGGGTAATGGATAATTGAAGCAGTTTATCTCTGAGGTCAGGCCAGTACCTGGAAATTCTGGGACTAGGTGTAGTGAAATATATGTAACTTTTGGGTATCCCGTGAAAATCTCCTGGGTACCGTTTCCGTGATGTCCATCTATGTCCAATATTAGAGTTCGCTGATTGAGATGTTTCACAGCTATAGCCATATTATTGAAATAACAGAATCCAAGGGTTGATGCGCCTAGGGCTCTTCCATTTTTGCCTGCATGGTGTCCGGGTGGTCTGAGCAATGAGAAACCCTTCACGTTGGCGGCCAGCAGTGCCCCTCCAGCCGATAGATTTGCATATCTATAGATATTCTTAGAACCAGGTGTATCCGCATCAAAGAATCCCCCTCTCTTAACCCTTTCAACCCAATTCGTAGAGTGGACAAGTAAAAGATCTTCCTCAGATACAGGTTCAGGCTCCACAAAACTATACCCCATTTTTTCCAGAATTTCACTGGCTATCTTGACTCTTTCAGAGGTTTCTATATGCCCAAAATACGAGTAATCTAAACAATCCTCTGAAAAGATGATTTCCATCTACCGCACCACATATTTTCCAGACATCAAATGTTAAACTCCACTATATTAAAATCGGAACTAACATGCGCGCTTCATGCTAATGCGCGCGCTAACTCTGCAATTTCTATGTTATATCTTCGGAGATGGTGTGGATATTGGTTTGGTCTCATCTATTTCCTCTTTCAAGTTAAGTGTAGCTTTTACGGTTTCATCTTCTATTTGTTTGACTTTGAATCCCATTTTCTTTACTAGTTCAATTGCTAACTTGTTATCGGGCAACATTATTGCGAATATAGTCTCAAGATTCTTCTCTTTGCAGATCTCAATAATGTAATCAACCATTTTCGAACCTAATCCTAGTCTTTGCCATGGATCTGCTACTATGAATGCGATTTCTCCGGATGTTCCATCAGGTTCAATAATCAATCTAACGACTCCTAGAATTTTTCGATGTTTAGGGTCTTTTAATTCTGCGACTATTGCCATTTCTCTATCGTAGTCGATATTGCAGTATCGAATTCTTACTTCATGGGGTGCGTCTTTTATGATTTCGAAGAATCTGTATCGTCTTGATTCTTCTGAGAAGTTCTGAAACATTTCCAGCCATAGAGCTTCATCTTCGGGTTTTATTGGTCTTAAGAGAATTGTTCTTCCATCTTTGAGAGTCCAGAGAGATTCGTACTTTTTAGGGTAAGGACTGATAACAAGATGTTCATGTGGTTCGAATCTAGTCAAAGCACGTTTTGTGTCTATTAATATTCTAGCGTCGAGAGCGAGGGCATTCTTCTCATTTATGAATAGTGGATTGACATCTACTTCTTTCAACTCTGGAAAATCAATAAGCATCTGAGAAAATTTTACCATCAGTTCTTCTAACAATGCCAAATTTGCTGGAGGTGCATTCCTGTAGCCTTTCAATAGTTGGTAGCATTTTGTTTCTTCCATTATCCTTTTTGCTAATGTTGAGTTTAATGGCGGTAGACCGACAGCTACGTCTTTGAAAAGCTCAACTCCGATGCCACCCATACCAAATAGGACTGCTGGGCCAAATAGTGGATCAGTTTTCGCTCCTAGAATAACCTCGTAGCCATTAGTTTTGATCATAGGTTGAATTGTGACTCCTTGAATCTCAGCTTTCGAATTGAACTGTTTAGCATTTGCCATAATCTTATTGAATGCTTCTTTGAGTTGACTTTCGGAGTTTATGTCAAGCATAACTCCTCCAGCATCAGTTTTGTGAATTATCTGCGGAGAGAGTATCTTCAGAACGATAGGGTATCCTATATGTGTGGCTTGGGATATTGCATCCTCAAATGTTTTTGCTACTAACGTCTTCACTACTGGTATATCATAATATTCCAGCAGCTGCTTAGCCTCGACTTCGGTTAATATTTCACGGTTTTCCTTTGCAGCGCTTCGCATTATAACAGTAAGTGGTCTTCTTGGGGGCACACTACTTGGTGGCAGTTCTTCAGGCGTCTCATAGAGTAGTTCCAGATTTCTCTTGTACTGATACATGTACATGTATGTATTGACGGCTTGTTCAGGTGTTGAATACGTTGGGATACCATTTTGATTCAGAATGTGATTCGCTTCTTCTACCTGCTCACGACCCATAAAAGATGTTAGGATTGGTTTTGAAAAATTAGAATACTTGAGTCTGCATTGTTCGACTATTCTTTTGGCAATCTCAACTGGATTTTCTCTTCCAGTAGGTGTATGAATTATAAGTAGACCATCGATGATTTCATCTACAAGACATGCTTGAAAAACGGAATTGTAGCGATCGGCTTGTGCATCTCCAAGTATATCAATCGGATTGCCTTTGCTCCAGTAGTAAGGCAATATGCTGTCTAGTTTATCCATCGTTTTGGGGCTGAGTTTTGCAAGTTTGCCTCCTCTGGATATTAGTGCATCGGTAGCCATTATTCCAGGGCCTCCAGCATTTGTAATAATTGCTAGGTTCGGGCCTTTTGGGATTGGTTGCATTCCTAATACTTCGGCAATGTTGAATAGATCCGCAATTTCTTCTACCCTTACTATGCCCGCGCGTTTGAACGCCGCATCATAGATCACGTCCTCTCCGGTGAGAGAACCTGTATGAGAAGCTGCAGCTTTTGCACTTTCACCGAATTTTCCAGCTTTAACAACGATTATTGGTTTAGTTCTTGCAAAATGTCTCGCTGCACTCATGAATTTTCTTGCATCAGTTATTCCCTCAATGTACATGAGAATGCTACTGGTCTTTGGATCGGTGCCGAAATAATCGATCAAATCTCCAAAATTGACATCGATCATAGATCCTATGGATACAAAGTTGCTAAAGCCGATATCCTCTGTAATAGCCCAATCAAGAATTGCTGCACCGAGCGCCCCACTTTGTGATATAAAGGCTATCTTACCTGGCTTCGGCATTCTAGTTAGGAATGTAGCGTTAAGTCCAATGCTTGTTTGTATTATGCCCAAACAATTTGGTCCAATAATGTTTAGGTGATATTTTCGCTTAATTTCCAGAATCTTATCTTCTAACGCTTTACCTTCATTCCCAATCTCTTTGAACCCAGCAGAGACTATTATGATCCCTTGGATTCCAGCTTTACCACATTGTTCAACTATATCTGGAACAGTCTTTGCTGGTGTTGCTATTATGGCTAGATCAACTATTTCTGGGACTTGATCTACGGTATTGTAAGTTTGTAAACCTAGAACTTCGGTTTTATTGATATTGACCGGAAATGTTCTGCCTTCATACCCTGACTTTGTAAGGTTATTCATTAGAATATATCCAATAGAACCTATCTCGTCACTAGCACCAATTACCGCAATGCTCTTGGGTTTGAAAATTTTATCAAGACTTAACGTGACCAAGTCTAAATCCAGCAAATATCATATCGGTTAACCACATTATATATCCATAACTAGCGTGCGCCAGCCCTCCACAAGAAAGAATTGCTGGCTTCCTCGGATTCTGGAAAGTTATTTTGAATATCTTCACGTCTATTGCGTATTAGCGATTTGCTCAGCTATGCCTACACATTCTTAGTGAAAAGGTTAGGGTGGGGAGAGAATCTCAGTCTTTGCCTCTTCTCTTAACCACTACAACTGCTGATACTGCTATGGCTAGTCCTGCTAGTGCTAGGTAAGGTGCTAGGACCTCAAGCTTACTCACAGGCATGACGACTCCACCAACAGGTCCTGGTGATATTGTCTGGTAGTCAGGCTTAACAGCTCCTAGCATGTCAGGAGTTAGATCATGTTGGTTGGATCCATCAGCATCCATGATCCAGATACTACTGGGGCGCCTCGCGAAGACAATCTTCGTTCCATCAGGAGACCAATTCGGATCTCCATCCACTAGGCCACCTGTTGGAAAAGTCAGCTGCTGCTGGTTTGAACCGTCAGCATTCATCACCCATATTCCAGCACTTCTAACGAAGACGATCTTCGTGCCGTCTGGAGACCAGCACGGCTCGGTCCCACCGTTTGTTGTCAGCTTGCTCAGGACAGATCCGGTGTTGGCATCTGCAACGAAGATATTGACATCAGATTCCCGACTGAATGCAATCTTTCTTCCGTCAGGAGACCAGCTTGGAACTTGAGCATCTTGGATTAGAAGAGCACCGGCGCCTGTAGTATCTGCATCTATAACGTAAATGTCGTTATTTACTCCTGTACGCCTATAATAGGCGATCTTCTTTCCGTCGGGAGACCATGCAGGTTTATAATCGTTTTGGCTGGCACCAGTCGTCGTCACTTGTCTGAGGCCAGTTCCGTCAGCGTTGATAATCCATACGACTCGGCCTTCGGGGCTGATATATGCGGTGAATGCGATCTTGGTACCGTCTGGAGACCAACACAATGATTCCACATTGAAGTCACCATGGGTGATCTGTTGTATGTTGGTTCCATCGTCATTCATCACGAAGATCTGAGAGAAAAAACTCGAAGGATCAGGACCTATGAATGCAACCTTTCCATTTGCTCCTGGATAAGAGCCTTTGGTGGCCACAGCCGGAGCTACTATGCCGAAGCTTGAGCTGAGAAGGACAATAAGTGAGATCAATACGATCGTGAAACAAGGCTTAGACATTGGAATCATCATGAGTGGATGTTTACCAGTAATCATCAGCGTCACGATAGCCTACAACTCTGATGCTGTATATAAATAACATTTGCCATTCATTTCGATACTCAACCTAAACCGGCACGCTTGAGGAGTCCGAATAATAACATGCAGGCAAAACCATTTTTCCAACAGTATATGATTCTCGCATCCAACAAATTCGCTTGCCCAAGCATAACAATATGGTGCGGCCGCCGGGATTTGAACCCGGGTTGTTGACTGACATCAACCTTCAAAGATTATGGAAGGCCAACGTCCTAAACCAGATTATCCTGTGAACTGGGATCTCTCAAACAGACCCAGAAGGCACATCTAGACTACGGCCGCATACCGACTACTCTACCTCAACCAGAGATAAAGAGTTTAAAGAAATGCCTTTCCAAACCCCTATTCTAGGCTACAGATGAAACACATTTCATTATTAAGAATTCACTCCAGAAAAAACACTTCATAAAACGCTTCACTTTCGTATATCTCAAAGACCTTTAATATATGCCGAACGAACAGCTAGAAACAAGAACTCAACATAACATCCAAAAAATCCAAATGACAGGAGAAAAAGCAATGGGAGAAGATAAAGGTCTAAGATTCAGAATCAGACGCGGAGACTATGAAGTCGAACTCGAAGGTGAATACCAATACGTCAAAGAAACCTTCGAAAAACTTCTAGAAGAAATACCAACAACTCCAATCCAACAAACAACAACCCAAGACACCCAACTTACACAATTCCAACAAACAACAAACCCCCCACCCACACTCCAAGGCAAAATCGAATACACCCCAGAAGGCAAACCAAGACTGACCATCCCAGTAGATATGCTCAAAGCTAAAGAAGCCCTGGCCCTAATCCTATACGCAGTTAAACCGACCCCGGTTGAATGCGACGAATTAAGCCACCTACTAAGCTCAAGCTGGAAAACCATGAAACCCGAAGCAGTCAGAGCCCGAGCAAGCGAACTCAGAAGAGAAGGTCGACTCATAGCTGAAAATGGCAAATACTCTCTATCAGGAGCTGGCAACCAGTGGGTTGAAGACGAAATACTAAGAAAATTGCCATGAAATTGCTAATTACATGTATCAGTTGAACGTTACGTATACTTCCAACTTTGTGGCAAATGTTATATACGTTCCAGTGGAAATAGTCAACTAGAACCATTTTGAAGGTCAGGCTCGTACTCCACAGAAGCTACGGCGACATAGAACTAGAAGGCGATAGCTTCGACGAAATCATTGAACGAATAAAGGAATTCCCAGAATGGCTTGAAGTCATCGACACCATGATATCAACGCAATCAAGTGCAGTAGGCGAAAAAGACATTCTCTCAGGGCTAGTCCAAATAACAACCGAAGGCCCAGTATTAACTGTCACTCGAGACAAACTAACAGACCGAGAAGCAGTAGCAACCTTACTCTACGCAATGGAACCCCAAGGACTCAGACCAAAAGAACTCAGCAGACTCCTCAGCCTAAGCGGCTTCCTATCAGTAGGTTTCGCAAGTAGACTAAGCGAACTCAAACGCGAAGGTCTAGCCTACCGTGAAGGTGACACATACAAACTCACAGTCGCCGGCAAACAATGGGTAGAAACTAAAGCAAAATCAATGAAACCCGGAGGCCAACCAACATGAGCGAAGACAAAGACATCGAAGTCTGGATCAAATACAAAGACCTAGAAAAAAAAGTTACAGGTAACAAGGACACGGTAATCCGAGAAGTCATAAGCTTCCTATCAACCAACGTACCCAACCTAGAATTCATCTCAAAACTAACACTAACCATAGACGAAGAACAATTTCTCAACTCATGCTCAAAAATAATGAAACTAACACCAGAAGGAGTCGTAGTAACAGTTCCAACTGAAAACCTAACCGACCGAGAACTAATCCTACTATATCTCACAAGAACACGCTTCGGCTACCTTACAAAAAACCTCGACTCTGACAGAGCAATAATCGGCGAACTAATCAGCCATACCAAAAAAAGTGCAGGAACAGTAGCAGGTAGAACAAGCGAGATGTGCAATGAAGACCTAGTCGAAAGAATAGGTAAAGGCGAATACCGAATAACCACATACGGGCTTGACTTCTTCATAAAAAATGTGCTTCCTAAACTCACATCATAGAGGTAATAAAATGAGTAAAGAATCAAAATTACGAGTCCACATGGAACATGGAGATTTCAAACATACTTTCGAAGGTGAACCTGAAAAAGTTCTAAAAGCAATCAGCCAGTACATCGCACAAATTCTACCAGCATACGAT
>MEZD01000039.1:171115-174557 GCA_001775955.1 Candidatus Bathyarchaeota archaeon RBG_13_38_9
GCCTATACCCAACTACTAGACGAAGTTTCAACATTTATTAATCTAACACGTGACGGTCAACCAATACTTCTAAGATCAGATCTCGCCACAGACCAAGCCTTGGGTGTCATCCTACTTGCAAGTCAAATTGCATTCAAAGTCGGAAAAAAATCAACCGACGAAGTAATGATAGAAGTTATCGCCAAAACAATAGGAAAAGCTCCAAAGACCATACAGAACATGCTCACAGAAATGAGCAAAACAGGAGTCATCGAAAGAGTTGGAAAAGGATCCTACAGACTAACCACAATCGGTACCAAAGAAGTCCAAGAGATGCTCAAGACCTTACGAGAACCAGGAATAGAGGATAGCACAGAACAAGAAGAAACTGGCTAGCCGCCAATATTGAAGATAGGTGCGGCGACCGCAGGAGTTAGGTTGGGGGAAATACTCCTTCAGGAGGGAAATAAATCGACACACCACACCCAAAGTATAGAATTTGAATATTCAAAAATAAGTAGATTTCTATCAGAGGAATCTAAGCCATCATTAATGCCAGAATTCCTTCTCGATTTAAGCAGTAAGTCGATGAAGACAATAAACGGAGGCATATTTGAGGCAAGAGAAGTCTCAACAGTTGAAATGAGTCTGGAAGAGGAAATCGTTGAGCGTCCAACTTTAAACCTAAACGATTCCCAAGTACCTGATGAACCCAAACCTCTGATCAAATCAGAAAATACTTCTCCGGTAATTGGAATCGATGTTTCAAGTGTTCGAGTCGGAGAATCTGAAGCAGGAACGATATATTCCTTAAGAGGAGCTATAGTCTGGAGAGAACAACAAGACTACAACTACATGAGATGTGGTCCCTTAACATTTTACCTTAATGATTCCATCTCAAGATTTCTTAATGGAAGATCCCAAACAAGTAATAACATGCTTTACGCAGCATGGTCACCATTAAACGAACGCGTCTTAGCTCGACTAAGAAATACCCTAGAAAGATGGATGCAAAGATACGCCTCCTCAAAACTATCAAAAGGAATAGTTCTAATAGACGGATCCTTAACAGCAGGTACGCCAGATAACCCAATAGTCTACCTAACCGAGCTACTAAGAGAATCCAGAGAAAACCAAAACTCAGTGATAGGATTCTCAAAAGACACCCGACTCTGCTATTCAGGAAAAAAGATCACCCGTCTCCTAGATAAATCAACTGCACCATCAATAATAAATATCGACCGAATGATCGCGCCACAATTCCCATCCAGCCCAATCAAACTGATGGGCCGAGTCTACATCGCAAAATTAGCTTCAGGAGGACTACCATTCAGAGTCGATATAGACCGTGAATTGTCAGAAGAAACAGCTATCGAAGCTATGGGGCAACTCATCAACTCAGACTTAGTTGAACAAGGGTATCCAGAAACACTTCGATTAGCCCATATACTATCAACATTCACAGCAAACGAGATATTAGCTATTCAAAGGCATCTAACAATTGAACATGGACTAAGACTCACACCAAAAATGAACCTCAGACGGTCATTATTCGGTCCTTATGGCACGTAAAATGGGGGCTTCCTAATGAAGATCTACAAAAAACAAGGCGATACTATACAGATCCTATGCTCACCAGAAGAAACAGCAGAAAAAGGTGACTACCTCCACATAGAAGACCAGAAAATGAAAAAAGGACTAATCGTCCAAGTCATCGACATACAATTCGCCAACCTCCCAGGAATACTAGAAGATATGCTAAGAGATGTAATGACTGAAGACTCAATCAAAGGATACGACTGCGACCCATTCAACATCTCCTCACAAATAGAGACTCTGAAAGACACCCGACTCCTAGTATGCAAAATTAGAGGCTCCATGGAAAACGGGAAAGCAAAAAGCGAAGCAACATGGCTCCCCTCAAGAACTAACTCAAGAATAGTCCTCTACCCAATCGAGAAATTAGTATCTACAAAAAATGGAAAAAGACCAATGACGCTCGGAAGAACACGCTCAAGCTCATTGACAGTAGACGTAAGGATGCTCGACGGAAAACTTAACGTCATAACAGGAAAGAAAGGCGTAGGGAAATCACACTTATCCAAACTAATAATCTTAACCCTCATCAAAAATGGTGCACCATGCCTAGTCTTCGATGTAAACGGAGAATACGTCAACATAGGACGATCCAAAAACAATGAACCCAATCCTGAAGCAGACAAAATATCCGTAATGACCCCCGGACAGAACCTGCGATTCGGTCTAAAAAGTGTAGGATTGAAAACACTCCTCAATACAATGATCTATGCCCTCGAGCTTCCTAGAACCTCCTCTAAAGTATTCTCAAGAATATGGCGTGAACTCGAAAAAACTGGAAAACTAACCTTAACTGAATTCAATAGTGCCATTAGAAGATTCGGATGCCACGAAAGCGTAAGAGAGGCAATATATTCGAGATTTAACACCTTGTTGGATCTTGAACTTTTCTCTGATGATCCATCTGAAATTTTCGATTTCGAAAATTCAGTACAAGAGATGAATCGGGGATGTGCCTACATAATCAACATGAAAGACCAGCACTCTCTCAGCCGTAGACTAGTAGTTGAACTATTCATAAGCAAATTGACTGAACAACTCTCAGAAAAGATGCTCAAAGCCGTCTTCCTCTTTGCAGAAGAAGCCCACTTCTATTTACGTGAAACATATTGGGAAGATATTGTAACAAGGATGCGCCACCTCGGCGTCTTCACAACCTTCATCACAAACCAGCCCGACACCGTACAGGAAAGTGTTTACAGACAAGCAGACAACATCTTCATGTTCAACTTCACAAACGACCATGACCTAGAAGCAGTATCAAAAGTAGCAAAAATAGATACGGAAAGTCTCAAATCGATCGTCAAGGACCTGCCCAAACGAAACTGTTTGATTGTGGGAGATATAGTTCAAGACTTCCCCGTCGTCGTCAACGTAAAACCACTAAATGTTCAGACTATGGGCCAAACTAGACATTTCTTCCAAGACTGACGAGGAATTTTAAAGCACTTACTCGATAAATGAATGTTGAGAGGAAGATGTTAGAATCCTTAGTCTCTTATTTTATGTCAACACTTTACCTCTCTCCATGAATAGAAAAAATATTGACAAAACGAGCATATTGTGGAGGTGACAAAATGGCTGGTATCACCAAAGAAATTGACGCCTACGTTATAAAATATG
Source organism: Candidatus Bathyarchaeota archaeon RBG_13_38_9 (assembly GCA_001775955.1). Taxonomy (GTDB): domain Archaea; phylum Thermoproteota; class Bathyarchaeia; order 40CM-2-53-6; family RBG-13-38-9; genus RBG-13-38-9. Next base: position 174,314 of record MEZD01000039.1, read on the forward strand.
GAAGTTCTGAAAATGGAAATGTTGTATCTCCTGAAATTCTTCTATTAAAAGATAGATAATATGTGGGAAAAAAAAAACTATTTTTGAAAAAGGAGCAAAAACTGAAATTAATCGTAATAGACTTAGGGTAAAGTATTTCGATTACTAGTTTTAATGCTGTTGTTGACATTCTACGGAATGAGAAACCATTGTTTCTAACTGTATTTTCAGATCTCAACGGAGGAGAATTGAGTACAACACACGA
>MEZD01000039.1:174586-180664 GCA_001775955.1 Candidatus Bathyarchaeota archaeon RBG_13_38_9
TGGATGGAGAGTATGATCCAGATTTAGGATCCGTTTACTCTCTCTTACTACTATTAATTTTTGCGTGCTAGAAAATCTCACAAGAAAGGTTTTTAGACTATTTTAATTGACATCTGACATGTTGAGAACTTTGCAGCTATCTGGAGAAAAGAAAATCACTCACACCCCCAGAATAGTGAAAATAAAACAGGAATCAATCGAAACAATCTCGATAAAATCACTCTATTTCGATGACGAACTCTCTGCTAAAAGTCAACCAGGACAATACTTGATGGTTTGGATTCCAGGTATCGACGAAATACCTATGAGTATCTCATTCATGTCTGGTGAAACCGAGTCAGCGGTCACTGTGAGGAATGTCGGTTCAGCAACAAACGAACTGTATTCAATGAAAAACAATCAACAAATCGGTGTCAGAGGTCCATATGGTAAAGGATTCAATATTGATAATATCAAAAATGCGCTTATAGTTGCAGGAGGAAGTGGAGGAGTCCCTTTAGGACCACTCTCCGACCTTCTAAAAAAAGAAAAAATCAAATTCACCTGCATTATTGGGGCTCCAGTAGCTGGAGAACTTCTATTTCTAGAACGTCACCAACTGAATACGCAAGCGGTTGGAGGAAGAGTATTGCCAATAACAGACGATGGCTCCTATGGCACTATAGGTTTAGCATCAGAAATGGCTGAAACTGAAATCAAAAAAGAAGAATATGATATGATCTACACATGTGGTCCCGAACCTATGATCAAAAAGATAGTGGATCTGGCCTTAGAAAATTCAATACCTGTACAAGCCAGCTTAGAGAGAATAATAAAATGTGGTATCGGCATCTGTGGAAGTTGTGTCCTAGATTCTTTAAGAGTTTGTAAAGATGGCCCAGTATTCGATGGCGAAACTATCAAAGATCTAAAAGAATTCAATGTCTCAAAGAGAGATGCCTCAGGAAAGAGTGTTCCAATATAAGATATCATTTATATCATTCGAGTGATAAGGTAACGACAAGTGAAATAAGATGCCCACTCATGGTTCGTTAACGAAAGCAGGAAAGGTAAGAAGCCAGACACCCAAGGTTGAAGCAACACTCCATGCCTCTCCAATTCCCAGAGTCAGATTCAAGAAAAGCCATGCTAAACGCTTTCTCCTGAATAGAAAGCTCGGACAGAACTGGCAAGGTCAAAGAAGAAGATTCGGACGTTAACTGGTTTTTAAAAAAATCTTCTCTCTACTTTTGAGATTTGCCGCATACTGTACAGAAGGCAGAATCTGCTCCTACAGTTCCACTACAGAATCTACATTTAGGTCCAGATACTACTGGGGGAGCTTCAGTCACAGTCTTAACCTCTTGGATCCTAGTGACCACGCGAGTTGAGAGAGAGCTCACACAAAGAAGAAAACCTATTATCGCGACTATTCCGCCGCCAAACTGTAGGGCAAGACCTACAGTATCCATTGGGTAGCTTTCTGGTACAACCATCGTTATGTATTTAATCATGAGCTCAGTCTGACGGAGTATGAAGGAAAAACCTACTTGATATGCGAGGAAGCCTAAAACAATGAGGATAAATCCGACAATGAGTCTAGTATTCAAACTCTCACCATACTGATTTCTACCCAAGAATTAAAAGCAGAATAAAAGCTTTATCTCAATTAGGAATTTGACGTGTGTGTTTTTATCCACTTGAAATGGATGTTGTGACTATGAAAAGAGTTTTAAGTTAATAGGAAAGATTGAATCTAATTAATTAACCTCAAAAGTGAGCATGTTTATGTCCTTGCTTGATCTGAAAAATGTGCAAAGGAATTCTCTTCCATTAGTCTTTATTGTCACATTGATCTTTAGTTTTAGTTTTATGCTATTTTTTACCCAATCAACATTCGCCGCATTTCCAGGAGGAAATGGCCTGATAGCTTTTTCAAGTGATAGAGATGGTGGTCCAAGTGAAATTTATGTTATGAATCCTGACGGTTCAGGTGCTACAAGATTAACCTTCAATGGCCAAGAAGATGGAAGACCTGCTTGGTCAGCCGATGGAAGTAAAATCGTATTTGTTAGAGGTGATGAGAATGATTGGGAAATATGGTCTATGAATGCTGATGGCTCGAATCAAAAGCAACTAACAAACAATGATGATGATGATGACTGGCCTGCTTGGTCTCCAGACGGATCTAAGATTGTTTATCAAAAGTTCACTGTACCGCCAGATCACTGGGATATATGGGTCATGAATGCTGACGGCTCAGGCCAAAGACTACTATATGATAGTGGACATGATGATGAGATGCCCGTCTGGTCTCCAGATGGTTCTAAAATAGCTTTGACACAGTACGATTCAACTTCTAACAGTGATCAAATTTGGGTTATCAATGCTGATGGTTCTAATCCAATGCAGGTAACCAGTCCACCTGATAATACAAATGATTTTAACCCTGATTGGTCTCCAGACGGATCAAAGATAGTATTCGGAAGACCAGGTCAATCTTCAAATGAAATTTGGGTAGTTGATGCAGATGGCGGAAATCCGACCAGGATAACATCTGGTGAAACACATTTCGTGCCTGCATGGTCTCCCGATGGGTCACAGATCGTCTTTGTCCACGATAGTTTTGATGAGCAAACATATCTGGAGATCTATACAATGAATGCTGACGGATCAAACAAAAAACAATTGACTTCAAACCTAACTCCTGATGATACGCCTGACTGGCAGCCGATAAATATCGCACCGGTAGGTGGAGTAACTTCTCCAATAAACAAGCTCGTATTGCTCGCTCCCTATTTAGCGCTGGTTGGATTAATTATCGCATTGACTACTGTAATAATAAAGAAAAGAAATTAAGTCCTAGCCAAAATTCATGTGGCGAGCTAATATCTTATTCTGGATATGGCTTCCAACTTTTCCTTGTTACCCAGCTTTGATGATTCCACGGCTGACTTTAGAATTTCTGTGGCATTATCCATAGCTCTTTTATCTACGGGAAAAGGAATGCCGTCTTTTCCTCCAAACGCAAATGAATATTTTACAGGGTCCTTCCAACTGGGTTTTTCACCAAATAATAATTCCGAAAGAAAGGCTAAGCCTCTAATGGTGGCTGGGCCAACTCCTGGATAACCTAATAGTTCCTCAAAGTCGCTTGGAGGATTAATGTAAAGGTTCTCAAGAGCCTTCCAATTAACCTTGGTAGGGATAGAATAAGAAATTTCATTATTCACATGATGCTTGATACAATCAAGATCCATCCACCTCCTCAAGGAAGATTGTTCCTTCTTCTCAACAGATTGGAATAAATCTCTTAATCTGGAAGTCTTCTCATGCACTAAATCTACGCAAGCTTTTCTTGAGCCAGTGCTTTCTAAAGCAGTCATGTCCAATACATGATCATGTTTCACACCGACTATTCCCTTATGCGGCTCAATAACAAAGCTCTCCACATCATCTGAAAGCCAATGATATCTCCTAGCAAGATGCTTTTCAGGTCTCATACCTTGTTGAATTATTGCCCAATTCCCGTTATTATCAGCGAAAACCGAATGATGGTAAAGACTATAACCCGACTGAATAGCTGAAGTATCAACTTTTGCTGAAGTTTTACTTGCATAACCGATCTTTGAGACCTCTTCTTCAGAAAGCAATAAAGACTCTCGAAAAATATCTAAATCACGAATTACATTTGACCGTTTACCCTTCCCGCCTACAGCCTTAACTCCAATGTCTATTTTGTCAAGTGCATTCTTCAATACTCCGCATGTTACTGTGGTGGAGCCGCTACTGTCCCAGTCAAAACCAAGAACGTTTGAACAAGCTTGAAAAAATAGGGGATCAGAAAGTCTTGTTAAAATCTTTTCAGAACCATAAAGATCATCCATAGCTTCCAATAACGCTACAGACAATCGAGTCATCTTATTGATAAGCCAATACGGAGCTTTACCACCATGCAATCTTAACGTTGCAGAACCAGATCTGCGCATCAAATACACCTCTTCAAAGACTCAAAGCGCATGCTCACAGTTTAATTTGCATGAAAGGCAGATTCTACTGTGATCCCATTGAGAAATAAATATCCTTGTGCAAATCCAAAGAATAATAAGACCAATCAAATAAAAATCAATGAAAATGTTTTTTGTAAAATTATCTAATGCAACAATGATCAAGTAAGCCCCAAGAACAAAAAATGCGTTTAGCACCAATCTTAGGAAGCTTTTGAATTTTGATTGAATAAATCCTAAGATAATGCCTGTTATCCCAATCAAGACCATTGGAAAATATACGAATCCAGGTTTCCAGTCGATAAAAAAATAGAGGATTGTTCCAGAGAGCGCAATTATTGCACCGAGGAGTAATCCGGTACAACCTGCGCATACAATATGTCCTTGTATTTGTATTGTATGAGTAGAGAATTTCTCACACTCGATATGATGCCCCCTTACAGTTCCATATGGTTTTAAAATTTTACCATGAGCAATTTTAGAAATTTCTTTTCTTTGTAGATTAAAAAAACCTGAACATCTTTTTGGAAACAAAGTTGCGATGGATCCAGCTATGCAGATTAAGGCGAAAATTGAACCTATGAGTGGCTTTCTCCAAGTGATGTTTTCTATTTGTGTTGGAGCTTTTAATGCAAACATCAATACTGTGAATAATCCGATGAGTGAGAGACATATGTAAAATAATAATAACAGGTTTAAACGCGTGTCTTCAGACATGCGCTGGCCTCTAAAAGAGCTTCCCAAGTTTTCTGATTATGCCTTTTCTCGCCATATGCCAGAAAAGTCTCCTTTTCATCTCATTACTGGAAAATGAGCCTTGAATCCTTCGACTCCATGAACCGTAGAAACTTCTATAGCATTCATAAAGTTCTTCTTGAACACTCATCCTTGTCATGGTCTCTGTCGGCATTACTGCATGAACCATGTCATAATTTGACCAGTTATAATCTTCTATCCATCCGTTACGTTTTGCTTCATCGAAAATATCGTTACCAGGAAAAGGTGTAAGGACAGCAAAGATAACAAAGTCCGGATCCAATTCATTCGCAAATTTACGTAAGTTCGATATCGATTCAGGTGTATCGTTTCGGTTACCTATTATGAACATGGCATGAGAAAAAATGTCGTTCTTCTTGAGCAGTTTTACAGCTTCCTTTGCATCGTTGGGTGTAGTTCCTTTCTTCAACCTTTCAAGAGTAGCTGGATCTGAATTCTCAACTCCTAGAAGGACCCATCGAAGTCCAGACTTTCGTAACTTAGGAAGTACTTCTTTATTTCTAATGATATCATCACACCTTGCTTGGACAAACCACATGAAATCATCAGGCAACCTGTGTCGAATAAGCTCATCAGCAAGATCATTGACTCTTCTGCCTGCACCCAGATTATCATCTGTCAACCAAACAATTTTGCTTCCATAGTTTCGATTACAGAAATTCATTTCATCTGCAATACGTCTCGAGGATTTCGACCGCCATATTCCCTGCCAATGTTGCCATTGTGTGCAAAAAGTACATGAATGTGAACAACCTCTCGACCCTTCGATCAATGCGTAAGGAGCATCGAGTCCAGCCATCGCGGCGAAATGATATTTACTAATAGAATCTTTGACAAAATGATAGCCCGGATAAGGAAGAGTATCCAAGTCTTCGATTAGTGGTCGAGATGGATTATGGAATATTTTCCCATGATGTCTGAAAGATATACCTGATATTCCTGAAAATGTTGATTTCTTGTCTGCATTCAGAACAAGTTCAGTGAATGTTTGTTCTCCCTCATTCTTTATTATGACATCAATGTTGGAGTATTCTTCTAGACTTTCTTGTGTTGTCGCTGTGAAATGTTGACCTCCTGTAATAGTGAGAATGTTCGGATTTACTTTTTTCGCGATCTCAAGTGTTCTAACTGTAACGTAAGCATTACATGTAGCTAACGAACTAGATGCTACAATATCGGGCCTACGTGATTCAATTTGTCTTTCCAGATTCTTCCAGTCAATATGCTCGGCATTGCAATCTAATACTTCAATTTCAACATCTTTACTTTTCTGATCCAGATATGATGCAATTTGAATAATTCCATATGGAGGGGG
>MEZD01000039.1:180720-190875 GCA_001775955.1 Candidatus Bathyarchaeota archaeon RBG_13_38_9
TCATGCAAAATTACCCATAGCTAATAAACGGTTTTATTGTAAGGTCTATTCGACATGAATTTGGGAAAAAGGAGAATATAGCTAACTCTTGCGTGTTAGCTTATAGAATGCGCCTATTACAACCATTAGGCCAAATATTACTATTATCGTTGGCCACCATTCTATTTTTACGCCGTAGATCTGACTAATGCCCCAAAGGATTATCACAACACCAATGAGTAACCAAAATATGGATGTGCCACGTGGGATGCCGAAACATTCGTCTTCTATTCGTTTATGATGAGTGCTTTTTCCGATGGTTGTTAATTGTACTCCACATTTGTTGCAGTATTCAGAATCATTCGGATTCTCTTTACCACATTTTATGCAATGAACCATTTTCTACACTTATCTAAAGTTAATCATTAAATCAGTTCTTAACATTTTAGATAATTCAGTTATGTTAGCGAACACTAGCGCGCGTTAGTTATAGCGAGTGCCTGTTCAAATAATGTATCTTTGTTCAGCCATAAGTCAGAATCAAATCTGCTAGCAGTAATTCTTAACGTTCAGGTTCCAACTTCTTGTCATGGTAACATTCGAAACCGATCCAACCATGACCGCACTATATAACCGCAGAAAAAACCTGGCTTATCTACATTTAATACTTAAGATGGGATTTAGAATGACTGAAAACCGAAGCGGATCCATCAATGAAGGATGAAAAGGATCAAAAGGCAGTCTGCAAAGAAGTATTAAGTCAATTGACAGAAGGTTCAGATAAGAAACTAGATATCAATAAATTGAAACTTGAATCGAGTAAGCGATATAAGCTTGAAGTCTTACCCAAAAATTCTGAGATATTATCGTTAGCTTCATCTGCAGATTTTCAAAAACTCTTACCAACTCTTCAATTAAAGAAAGTCCGAAGCATATCCGGCGTTAACATCATCTCAGTGATGAGTCATCCAAGAGAATGTCCCCACGGAAGATGTGCATATTGTCCTCTTGTTGAAGGAGTTCCATCCAGCTATACTGGAAAAGAACCGGCGGCAATGAGGGGGATCCAAAATGAATTTGATCCATACAACCAAGTAAAGAGTAGACTCGATCAGCTCAAGGCTATAGGCCATAGTATCAATAAGATTGAGCTTATTGTTCAGGGAGGGACCTTTCCAGCTTCTCCAATCGAATATCAAAGATCATTCATCCAGGGATGTCTTGACGCAATTACGAATGAACCATCATCATCTCTAAAAGATTCTATGAATAAAGCCACAATGAGCAAGAACAAAAACGTAGGAATCACATTAGAAACCAGACCTGACTATGCTACGAAAAACGAAGTTGACAATATGCTCTCGATGGGAGTCACAAGAGTCGAGGTTGGTGTACAGAATCTATACGATGATGTATATGATCTCATAGAAAGAGGACATGACCTAGAAGCAGTTACGAAAGCCTTTCAGACCCTAAGAGATTCAGGTCTAAAGATAGTAGCACATATGATGCCTGGGCTGCCAGGTTCTACCACTCAACGAGACCTGAAAGCGTTTAATCGACTTTTCAATGATCAAGCTTTCAAACCTGACATGCTTAAGATCTATCCATGTCTTGTATTAGAAGGAACAAAAATTCATGAATGGTGGCTTAAAGGATCATACCAACCTTATGATCTCGAACAAACGATTGATCTTATCGCTCAAATCAAAAATATAGTGCCCCCCTGGGTTAGGATAATGCGTATCCAAAGAGACATCCCAGCTCAGCTTATCGTCGCTGGCGTGACGAAGGGCAATTTACGAGAACTCATACTCAAAAAAATGAAGGAGAAAGGTCTAAACTGTAATTGTATACGGTGCAGAGAGGTTGGCCACAGACTAATAAAAGGAGAAAAAATGCCTGTACCAGATGATCTAAAAATTGTAACAAGAACCTATGATGCTTCTAATGGTGAAGAGATATTTATCTCTGTAGAAAATCCTGACTCTGGATGCTTAATTGGATACACAAGATTACGAATTCCTTCAGAACAAGCACACAGAAAAGAAATAGCTGGAAAAAACACTGGGCTGATAAGAGAAATTCATGTGTTAGGTCCCTTGGTCCCTGTAGGAGAAACAGATCCACTTCTCTGGCAGCATAAAGGCTACGGATCCACTCTAATAAATAAAGCCGAAGAAATAGTTCAAACAGAATACGCCTGTAAAAAGATCCTAGTAACCAGTGCTTTAGGATCACGAAGATACTTTATGAAACTAGGATACTCATTAGAAGGACCTTACATGTCAAAAAAGCTTGAAAGATAAAATCTACGGAAAAATAAATTGAAGATTTGTGGAGTGAAAATAACGGATTGAACTCAAATGAATTAAAAGGTTACAGAGGCAGCACATATGAACTCTTGAAGCAAATTGACGCCTCAATCGGTGACATGATCGAGATAACAAAAAACGGCGAAAATTATCTAGGCGGCTTGATGCCGAGATCAGAATCCGGAGACGATCAACATATTGTGATTAAAATTAAAAGCGGATATAACATAGGAGTAAAAATAGATTCAACTACAAAGATAGCAAAGATCGGTGCCGGAGCAAAACCCACATTTATCAGACCTCCAAGCCCAGACCATAAAGAAGATCTCTCTAAAGTTGATATCATAAGTACTGGAGGCACAATAGCAAGCCGAGTCGATTATAGAACAGGGGCTGTTCAACCAGCTTTATCGGCTGCAGACCTTTACAGCTCAATTCCTGAACTATCCGATTTAGCGAACATTAATGCACATATTCTCTATAGTGAATTGAGTGAGAACATATCACCACATCACTGGATTGGTATGGCAGAAAAGATCTCAGAAGTAATAAAATCAGGAACAGATGGAATCGTAATCTGTCATGGAACAGATACAATGTCATATTCGGCTGCAGCTCTAAGTTTTGCATTGAGAAATCTCCCAATTCCTATTATCATGGTTGGCTCTCAAAGGTCTTCAGATAGACCAAGTTCCGATGCAGCTACAAACTTGATGGGCGCAGTAGCTATAGCCTCTAAAGCTCCTTTCGCTGAAGTGACAGTAGCGATGCATGGAAAATCTTCAGATAATGATATTCTGGTTCATAAAGGAACAAAAGTCAGAAAATGTCATACCAGTGGTCGATTTGCATTTAGATCTGTTAACGCTTCTCCTGTTGCAACTTATAATATTCAAAATTCATCTCTAAAGATGAATTGGGATCAATATCAGAAACGGGATAGCAATCGAAAATTAAATTTGGAAGCGAGATTCAACGATAATGTTCTGCTTCTCAAATCCTACCCAGGGATGAAAAGTGAACTAATTGAATGGGCTATTGAGAAATACTCTGGAATTATTCTAGAGGGTACTGGTCTGGGACATGTTAGCCAAAATTTGCTAAATGCTATAAAAAAAGGAATTGAGAAAGGCGTCTTCTTCTGCATGACGTCCCAATGTATCTGGGGACGAATAAACATGAATGTTTACACAACTGGCCGAGATCTTCTAAGATTAGGCGTTTTACCATTGAAAGACATGCTTCCAGAAACCGCATTAGTAAAGATGATGTGGACTTTTGGGCAGACTACTAAATTAGAAGATGCCAAAAAGATCATGATCACCAATATTGCTGGAGAGATGTCTCCAAGAACTTTGCCTGAAGATGTATCTCAATGAAATTGATGGGATTTTCAAAGATTTGATTTTTTTTAATATCATGAAAAATCAGGAGTAAAAGATTTTGTTCAACCGTAAAAAAGAAGGGATTTATGCAGTTTTGAATTCTGAAGAAATTAACACATTAGAATATGATGAAAATGGAAAATCTCAAGTTGTAAAGTTAAGAATTGATCTCAAAAATTCAAGCAAAATAATTGCAAGAAACATTTGTGTTCTTATCGATTATCCATCATCTGTTGAAATAGAAACACAGGAAGCTCTTGATGGAACATATTCAATAAGTTCAAAAGCATATGCGGGATCCACTCTTATCTTTAAAAGACTCACGCTAAAAAATGATCTACATTCTCTCCATCCAATCAACATGGACTGGACCCTCGTAAAGTTAGGAGTACGTTTCACTAAGAAAGATTATCCAGAAAACATAATCTGGACAAAAACATATGCACATGATCTACCAGAAACACTAGGTGGAATTCGATACATAATAAAAGGAAATAATATTGATGCTTACACCCTACAAGGTTCTCAAAAAGAAATAGAGAACATCCGAAAAAAACAACCAGATTGGAAATTCATCAATAAAACTAGAATTGAATCGGGAATCTTAAGAAAGGTTCCTGAATTAACCGAATTTTTGGAGAAATAACTTGGCGTTCAAATGAGGCGCTGTATTGAAGAAATGAACTCTTAAAAAGTTGATTAGTTTGGGGAATAATTATCGCGAAATTGGTTTGAAAGTTGGTTTAGAAATTCATCAGCAGCTCGATACAACACATAAACTGTTCTGTAATTGTCCTACAGAATTGACAGAACAACCAAATATTGAATTCAATAGGATGTTAAGGCCAACTCAAAGTGAGCTTGGTCAAGTTGATCAAGCAGCATTATTCGAATTCAAAAAAGGCAAGACGATAGAATATGATGCTTCAACAGATACTTCATGTCTTGTTGAAATGGATGAAGAACCTCCACACAATCTGAATGAGGAGGCTATCGATATTGCTCTGACAGCATCAATATTGATGAATTCTAAACCTGTTGATGAAATACATGTAATGAGAAAGATAGTGATTGACGGCTCAAACACTACAGGATTTCAAAGAACATGTGTAATCTCGCTTGGAGGCTCAATAGGCAAAGATAAGAAAATAAGTATTCAGCATGTAAGCGTTGAAGAGGATGCTGCTAGAAAGACAGCAGAATTGAAGGGAAAATCAAATTATAGGATAGATAGACTTGGCATACCGCTGATAGAGATTGCCACCGCGCCACAAATAGAAACCCCCGAAGAAGCAGAGACAGTTGCCTTAGAAATTGGTAAGCTACTCAGAGCAACAAGAAAAGTAAGGAGAGGCCTTGGAACAATAAGACAGGATCTCAATATCTCAACAAAGAAAGGAGCTCTAATTGAAGTTAAAGGAGTTCAAAAACTTGAACTCATCTCAGAAATAGTAGACGGAGAAGCATCAAGACAAATATTGCTTCTAGAAATAAAAAAAGAGCTCGAGAATAGAAATATCAAAAAAGATGGCATCAAAGAAAATATTCATGATGTGTCCAACTTATTTAGCCAGACTGGTTCTAAGGTAATTTCTTCCAGCATTAAGAGAGGTGGAGTAGCCTTAGCAGTTCTGCTTCCAGGTTTTGGAGGTTTACTTGGAAAACAACTGCAGAAGGGTATCAGGCTAGGTACGGAAATGGCTCATAGAGCAATGTATTGGGGCGGAGTTGGTGGTATATTTCATACAGATGAATTACCTAATTATGGAATTTCAGAACAAGATGTGGATTTGCTTAGAGAGAAGGTAAGTGCTTCAGAAAAAGATGCTGTGGTTCTTGTCGCTGATTCAAAGAGAAAAGCTCAGGATGCCCTTAGAGCGGTTATAGAGCGAGCAAGGGAATGTTTGGATGGAGTTCCAGAGGAGACAAGGGCTGCAAATGAAGATGGAACTAGCAGGTATATGAGGCCAAGACCGGGAGCAGCTAGAATGTATCCTGAAACTGATGTGCCCCCTCTAATCGTAGCAGAGGAAAAACTCTCTAAACTACATACGACTCTGCCTCCAATGCCAGAAGAACTTACAGTAGAACTAATGGAACGGCATAAAATCAATAAGAAACTCTCTGAACAATTAGTAGATTCAGATTATTTGAAATTGTTTCAAGTAATCTCTAAAGATACCGAAATTCCTGCATCTTTTATTGCAACCATTCTAACTGAGGTCATTAAGAGTCTTAGTCGGGAAGGTATTCAAGTCGAAAACATTGATGATGATAAAATAATTGAGGCGTTCCAAGCGGTTAACTCCAATCTAACAGCGAAAGAGGCTGTACCGGATCTCCTGAAATGGCTTGCTGAAAATCCTGAGGGCGATGTCAACAAGGCTATTGATCAGCTTGGTCTGAAGATGATTAGTGAAAGTGAACTGAGAGATAGAATAAGTTCGATCATTGACAAAAACAAAAATCTGCTAGAAGATCCTAAGTCTACAACTGGTAAATTGATGAAGATCATAATGGCAGATGTTCGAGGTAAGGTAGAAGCAAAAAAAGTTGTTGAATTAATCGAAGAAGAGATCGACAAGCGAGCTAAGTAGCCCAACTTGGTTTATGCATAGGTTTTGACTAATATTCGCCTACGATCTCTACATCTTTCATTATTGCATAACCAGAGGACTTGAACCGTTCAATATCATGTTCTAAATATGGTGTCAAGGCGTTTTCTTCTACTACTTGCTCAAACTCTGCACCACACACTGTACAGATTCGTTCTGCCATAGTTGAAGTAATCATTGCCGCCCTTTCCATATTGGTTATGACTGCGATTCCAATCTCTGCATCCTCTGGATGATTTTCATAGTTAGAGCAGTTAAATAATGACCAAGTGCTCCATCTAGGTTCCTCACATGTCTCACACAAGATAATTGCACCACATTAGAGTAGATATTAATGAGTGTATAAGTTTTGGGCTTTCGGTCAACTCTTTACGGCTTTCTAAGGAGTGAGATTGCTTGGCGCAGCGGTTCTCCTGCAATGTTTTTAGCATCGATTGACTGGTTGGCAACTTCTGCTAATATTTTTCTAGCCTTTTGAGCATTAGGATTTAGGCTCTGGATAGCGTAGATTGTATCCCAGTTTTCATAGATATTCTCAATGTTCTGCAGAGTCTTTTCTAGAGATTCTGTCAGATATTCTGATAGTCCATTCTCTTCAGCAAATCTACTTAATGCCGAAGAAAACGTGATCAAGGCAAAGTGATGAAGCACTTGAATTGAAGCCATAGCTAAATCATGTTCTTTCACAGTTGCTTTTTTGATTACCGAACCGCATTCCTGAAGCATTTCAAGAAATTCAGTAGTCAAAGATCCAGAAGCAGGTTCAACTGCAACAAACCTTTTGCCTACTATATCTTTGACTTGGGGTCCAAAGAGAGGATGCAGACTCAGATACTCCACACAATTTGGAATACTACTCTTGATGATCTCTGTTATCCCAGTCTTTAATGATGCAAGCTCGACAAGTAATGATTGATCATGCATTTTCTGGCCAATACTTTTGCATATCTTCACTGTCTCAGGAATTGGAACAGAGATTATTACTATATTGCTCTGATGAGCTTCTTCTAAAGGCAACCATGATACATTAAGTTCCTGCGCAGCTTCTTGTGCTCTACCCACCTCTCTCGAGACTATATTAATCGTTTCGACTTTGTCTTTCAGTATCTTTGCAAGCAGCATCCCCATCCTGCCTGTACCACCTACAATGCTGATTGAAATACTAGAGTTTGTTCTGTTACCATTCATGGTTCTAAAACTCCATGAGATGAATAAATTTTATTTAATTACTGGGTAGTTTTATAATTTCTGTTCGACTTCAACTGAAAGTTCTATTATATTTCTGAAAAATCGTTTCGCCAGTTCAGGATCTAGACCTAGGTTCTCAGCTTTAACTGCAATATTATCAAGAATTACTGTTTCCCTCTTTGTGTCCCTAATGGGAAGGTTTTCCCGAGTTTTTAAGTCAGCTATCTTCTTTACGATTGCGAGACGTTTTTCAAGTAATTCAAGCATCTGTTCATCTAATGTATCGATCTCTCTTCTATGATCATTGAGTTTTTTCAATAGCTGGGTCCTCATTCCTAGTTTGATTATTCTTTTATCTAACTATATCTTAGTGCATTGTGGCATCTGAAAATAATTCTATTTTCTCTTCAAATCAGTCCATTTCTTATCCAGTTTTGACATGCCTTCCCAACCTCGATCCATAAACAAAGCATCAACAGTTGTTATGGCCGCCATAGCTTCAATAACTGCATAGATTCTTCCCAATAATGTAGGATCTCTTCTGGTTATTGGGCTCAATTTCTCCTCTTTCATTTTATTCATATCTATTGAGGGCTGCTCTACAGAAACAGTCGGAGTTGGTTTAATAGCTACACGAACCTCAATGTCTTCTCCATTTGTTATTCCGCCTAAGACTCCGCCCGAATTATTAGTTCTAAACTTAACTTTTCCACCTTCAAGGTAAGGATGATCATTGAAGTCTGAACCTTTCATTTTACCACATTTGAAACCTGCGCCAAGTTCAATTCCTTTGACAGCCCCAATACTCATGATTGCATGAGATAACATTGCACTGAATTTATCAAAAACAGGTTCACCAAGACCAGCTGGAATATTATGAATAATTAGTTTAATTACCCCTCCGGCAGTATCCCCTTCTTCTTTGATCTCCATCACCTTTTTTATCATCTCATCTGCCGCTTCCAGATCAGGACAGTTTATCTCATTTTTTCGATAATTTTTCTTAGCTTCATCAAAGGTCATTTCTCTGGCCTGTATTCCCATACATTCCACAGAGTAGGCGATTACCTCGACTTTTTCACGTGCGAGAATGAGTTTGGCTAAAGCACCTGCCGCCACCCTTCCAACAGTTTCTCTCCCTGAAGCTCTTCCTGCTCCACACCAGTCAGCTGCCTCACCGTATTTGAGAAAGAAAGTATACTCAGCATGGCCTGGCCGTATTAGATCCTTATATTCGTAATACTGGTCTATGTGCACTTTTTGAGTATCAACATTATACACTATCATTCCAACAGGTGCACCCGTCGTCACACCATCTTGACCAACGCCCGCGAATATGTGAACTTGATCTGTCTCTTTTCGAGGAGAATCGAGTTTTCCTTGACCTGGCCGTCTCTTATCCATATCTTTTTGGATCATTTCATCAGTAAGCACCATGCCGGGTGGAACGCCATCAACGATAACGGCTAAACCACTGCCTTCTCCTATTCCATACGATTCTCCACATGTCGTAACTCTAAACATTCTACCAAATGTATTTCCCTGCAATTTTTCAATCCTCCAAACTCATCTTTGCACCTAGATTCTTCATTATATTAACATAATTCGGAAATGTTACCTTTATTGCTTCAGCTGTATCGATATCTGTTCTTCCATCAGCAATCATACCTGCAAGACTGAGAGCCATGACTATGCGATGATCATAATGTCCGCCAAGTTTTGCTCCTTTTAACTGGGATTGCTGAATAATCATTCCATCATCTGTCTCCTCGATATTGGCATCCATCTTGGAAAGTTCTTCGGTCATCACCTTTATTCTATCTGTTTCTTTTATCCTTGCGTGAGCAACATTCTTTAAAATAGTCGTGCCCTCAGCATAGCATCCCAATACAGCCATTGTAGGTAATGCGTCAGGAGTATTATTTAGATCGAGTTCACAGCCATGCAATCTTGACTTTGTAATCGTAATATTATTGCCTTCGACTTTGATTTCAGCACCCATATTGTGTAAGTAGTCTAGAACGTATCTGTCAGCCTGGGAATCGTTTGGATCGAGGTCTCTTATCGTTACATTATTGCCTATCATTGCTGCTGAGGCGATTAAGAATGTCGCAGAACTCCAATCTGAAGGGATTGTCTTTTCGAAAGAAGAATACTTTTGATTACCGTAAATTAGAACTTCGTTGAAATCTTTATTCCTGTATTTTATGTTGAGTTCATCTAACCATTTGAGTGTCATTTCAATATACGGAATCTCGCAACAATTGATGATCTCTATTTCTGTATCTTGCTGTAATAATGGGCAGCATATCAATAAGCTGGATAGATATTGTGAGCTTTTACAGTCTAGTGTTGTTTTTCCACCTTTCATTCTTCCTTTAACCTCTATAGGTGGACACCCATTATTTTTCAGAGAGGATGCGTGAGCTCCGAGATTTCTTAAGGCTGAGAGTAGGGGTTCGATAGGTCTTATTCTTATTGACTCGTCGCCGTCAATGACTATTTTCTTATTTGCAAGAGCTGCGACAGATGTAATGAAATTCGTTGTAGTTCCAGAATTAAGAGTGTTGATCTCGGTTTTTCCGACCTCGGGATATCTGTCGAAACCAATAATTTCGAATTCTCCATTATCAATTTTTTTGATTTCTGCACCTAAGGAGTTGCAGGCATTTA
>MEZD01000039.1:190896-194200 GCA_001775955.1 Candidatus Bathyarchaeota archaeon RBG_13_38_9
ATTCTAACACGTTATGAAGTATCGATTTTTTATCTGCAAGTGAAGCAAATATGAATCCACGTATCGTATGTGATTTTGAGCTAGGAACAGCTGTTGTTCCACTGATTTCCTCAGTCTTTTCAATAATCAGTTTCATCGAAGTCACGACCAGGTTTTTAGGTCCATAATTATGGTTACCTATTCGTTTGTTATTAGGAAATAATTTTCCAATTGCTCTTGATCTTCATATCTAGGTTCATATTGTCAATCAAGATTTATTATCTGATAGATTTTTTTTAGATCATCAATAGTCAATTGGCCGTTGGCCGTTTCATCTCCTTTTTTGATAGAGGCCATTGTAAAAAATCCTCCAAAAAATGGAGATGTTACTCTAGATAATCTTCCATAATTTCCCATTGCAAAGCATACAATAGTGAAATTCTTTGAAGCAGTATTTAGGAAATTGAGTGCAATGAGACTATCTTCTATTGATTTCGCTGTTGTGACAATCTTATAGACGTCTCCCTTGAATTGTGAATTTCTAGCGAGGATGTTCTCAAGTTCAATCAAAGTAGGCGTAGATTCCATATTGTGGTGGGAAATAATAATCTTGGAACCTAATTCCTTAATAGATTTAATCTTGATTTCAAGATTCTCAACTGAATCTTCAATATCGATATAATCAAAACCGGCCCTTGAAGCATTCAAGAGTGTTTGAAATCGTGCCTCTTCACTGCCTGAGAACATACCACCTTGATTAGACGATCTAATGGTACCAATTTTTATCATATCTACATGATTTTTAATATCCTCAAGATTAGTATCAGAATTTAGAAGGTCTAATCTGATCTCGATTAGATCGGCGTCTTTTCTTTCCGCTTCTTCTTCAAGTCTCTTTGCTTCTTCAATGGTTTTTGGCATAATTGAAACGCATATTTTGAGTCTCAACGTTCTATCACTGATTCTTCGTCAACCTTTATGCCGAAATGTCTACCACCTGTCTCAACTCTAGCCAATATTTTATCTCCAGGCTTGATATCTGATACTGATTTCGAACCTTTTTTGGTGACTAACCTCACTGTTTCAGCATTTTGTAGAATAATTGTAAAGTTTCGTCCTTCACATTTAGCCTGTAGCATTATCATGGGTCTCCATTCAATTTTGATTCTACATATATTCGTCATTCTAGTGTTGCCTTCTGAATCGACGGCTAGAACTTCATCTCCTGCTTTTAGTTCTGAAAGATATCTGGTCTTTTCTGGTGTGGCTAAGATGTATGATGATGCAGGTCCCGCGTTAACTCTGAATGGTCTTGATTCGACATGTGGGTTCTCTGTTGTCTCTGATTCGACTAAGAAGAGTCCTGAAGATTGGCTTCCAGCTAATATCCCTTCTTGAGGTCGTAAAAGTTCACAAGTATCTATGCAAACTCTGGCGCCCGTTCCTAAAGTTTTAACCTCAACTACTTCTGCTTCAACTAATGGAATTATAATGCCTGCTTGTTTGATCACTTTAGCGATCTGTGTTATTTCTTCTGTCTTCTCGGTGCTATATAGGACTCCGTCGGCTCCTAATTCGAGAGTTTCAACTGCGAGTTTGGCATCATTTGGATTTGATACTTGCATGATTATTTTTGCTTTATTTCGAAGTCTTGCAATGATGTTTTCAAGAGGGATTATCTTCCAGTTTTCACATTTTAGAATGATGTATTTTGAACCTGACTCTGCAGCTGTAAGAGCTTTTTTCTCATCTGTTCCAGTTGTAATTGATATTTCAGCTGCGATCTCTTTTGAAGATTTTATAGAGTTTAGGTCACTAGGGTTATTGAATTCTACAATTCTTATGTCTGCATTTTCAAATTTGCCTGCTATTGGTTTATTGAATTGCTCTGATAATCGATGATCTGTTTTAGACAATATTAGAATGTCTGCGAATTCTGACGCTTTCGAGATTAGCTTCTCTTTCACAGAAGATGATGCTTCTTCAGGTATATTGATCCAGAGTTGTTTCAATCTTTTTCACTTAGAATCTGTAGAGCTTTTTCAGCATCAGCTCTACCATGAACTATGGAGACAAGGGCCTTGGTCATCAGTTCAGGTTTTTCATGTTGAAATACATTCCTTCCAATAGAGACTCCTGCACCACCAACTTTTACCGAATCATGGATCATCTGAAAGAAATCCTTGAGGCTTTTTGTTTTAGGGCCTCCAGCAATTACTATTGGGATGGGACAACCGGAGACTACTTCATTAAACGTCTCAGGGTCTCCTGTATAATTTGTTTTAATTATGTCCGCTCCTAATTCTGCACCTAGTCTTGCTGCATGAGAAACTGCTTTCGGATCATGCTCGTTTTTTATTGTAGGTCCTCTTGGGTACATCATCGCCAGAAGAGGAACTCCAAACTCGTCGCATCTCTTACCTACTCTTCCGAGTTCACTCAGCATTAGATGCTCCCTAGGGGAACCTACATTAATGTGAACTGAGACGGCTTCTGCACCCAGCCTCACCGCTTCTTCAACTGAGCACACTTGACGTTTCCAAAGTGGGTCAGGACCTATTGAAGTGCTTGCGGAGAGGTGAATTATCAATCCAGTTCGTCCAGTATCAGTAGTCTTTGCTATCCCTTTATGGAGCAAAATTGCATCTGCTCCACCACGATTTAGTTTTTCTACAATGCTCTGCATGTTATGGAGTCCTTTAATGGGTCCAGCAGTTACGCCATGATCCATGGGTATGATGACTGAACGTTTATCTCGTCGGAAAATTCGTTGAAGTCTTCTCTTTTTACCTGAAATCATCTTTTTCTAATCTCCTAAATGTACCCTGCTGCTTTGAAATATTCGGAGTTGAGTATGGAGCAACCCGCAGCTCCTCTCACAGTATTATGTCCAAGAACAGTATATTTGATTCCTTCTAATGCCTCATCCTTTCTAATTCTTCCTACTACAACAGCCATTCCGTTACCCTCCATTCTATCCAATTTAGGTTGAGGTCTATCATCTTCATATCTTACGACAATGGGTTGTTTTGGTGCGGTTGGTAGACCTAATCTCTGGGGTTCGCTCTGAAATTTTGCCATTACTTCGGCAACAGTTTCGGGATCAGCTTTCTTCTCTGTCTCGATGAACACAGTCTCCATATGACCATCTGTTGTATTGACTCTGTTGCAGCTAGCTGAGATCTTAAATTCTGCAGGTTTTTTTAGTTCACCTAAAATCTTTTGGGTCTCGATAACTAATTTTTCTTCTTCATTTTTAATGAATGGTATTACATTGTCTGTTATATCTAGCGAAGCAACACCAGGATATCCTGCTCCAGAGATT
>MEZD01000039.1:194238-196605 GCA_001775955.1 Candidatus Bathyarchaeota archaeon RBG_13_38_9
TTCATCTTTTATTGGTTTCAGCGAAAGTGTCAAGACTGCTGTGGTGCAGTTTGGATTTGTAACTATGGCTCCACTCCAGCCTCTTCTTTTCCTTTGTTCATCAACTATTTTCGAATGTTCCCAGTTAACTTCAGCATTTAGAACAGGTACATCGTCATCCATACGGTGAGCTGAAGCATTACTGAAGACCATGTATCCTTTCTTAGCAAACTCTTCCTCTACAGGTCCAGCCTCCTCAGAGGGTAATGCAGAGTATATTAGATCAACTTGGCCAACCGCTTCAGGCGTCACTGGAAGAATTTCGAGATCTTTTACTGATTCTGGAATGGGAGTTGACATTCTCCATTTGGCAAGTTTTCCGTATTTCACACCTTGACTTCGCTCAGATGCTGCCACGGCCTCGATCGTATACCACGGATGGCCATCAAGCATTTCGATGAATTTTTGTCCTACCATTCCGGTAGCTCCCAAGACTCCAACTTTTAACATTTTTACTTAACTCCCAAGGTCTCTCTAGTTATAGAGAGAACCCTATTTCGTTCATCATAATCAACGAAGATCAGAATACTGGATGTTATAGTCAATATGCCAAATATGTTAATGCCGTTCTTTCTAAGTACTTCAGTTACTATACCGATAACCCCAGGCGTGTCCTCGAGACCAACACCCTTTATTCTGATGTAAGCTAGGTTTCGCCTTATTGTCATCGAAATCGCTTTAGGATGTTTAAGTGATATTTTGTGAAGATCTTTGTATAGGTGCTTAGAATTCTTAGATTCTGATACATAGAATATTATTGAATCTGAGTTAGCTGATAATCCGAGTAAATCGGTTTGGGAACTGATTTTCTTCGCTAAGTCTGCAGTTATTATTGGTTTTTTGGCCAACTGTTTACCTATTATTGTTAATGCAGCAGTAGGTTTTGTTGAAACCAGATCAACCTCAAGTTCAGAACTCATACTGCCAGTAATTATGGTTCCTTCTGAGTCTAGATTTCCTTTTGAGAAATTGATTACTTTGGCATCGATTTCTGGATCTTTGTATTTTAACGCTTTGCGATGGATGAATTTTTTACCTGAATCCGCAAGCTCAACGAGAACATCGCAATCTACTTTGTCAAGTCGTCTAGCTTCTGATATGATTTTAGGGTCAGCTGTCATTATGCCCTCTGAATCTGTTACTAAAATGACTTTATCGGCTTGAAGAGCCTTTGCTAAAATGAAAGCTGTAGTGTCACTACCACCTCGTCCAATAGTGCTAGTCTTACCTGTTTTTGTTCGACCTATGAACCCACCTATTACAGGAATTGTTCCCTTGTTAAGAATAGGTAGTACATATTTTATAATTCGCTTTTCACACTCATGTATAATCGGATTTGCGTTAGAAAATTTATCGTCTGTGATTATAGGCCAATCACTGTCATTTGGGTCAAAACATTTGGTTTTTACTCCCTCAGATTTCAACGTTGTAGAAAAGATCCTTGCGCTAGTACGTTCTCCCATGGATAAAATGTCATCTGAATCATGTTTTTCAAAACCTTTTCCGGATGAGTTTTGAAGTATCTCAAGTAATGTGTCGGTGGTCTTACCTATCGCTGATACAACTACTACGATTTTAAATCCGTTTTTGGCTTTTTTTGCGACAGATTTTGATGCCTTTGTTATTCTCTCACTATCTGCCAGACTCGAGCCGCCAAACTTTACCACTATTATTTTACTGTGCTTATGTTTGGGAGTTCTAGTTGATGTTCGTGTAGAACTCTTATTCCCTTTTGTTACTTTTGATGATTTGGCAACTTTGGAGTGGTTTGATCTCTGACAGGGATTAGTCTTAGAATTAGTTGAAGGAGAAATAAACGCCATCACCGAAAACGCAGTCACCCATTTTATGATCACCCATTAGTCTTCCCTTACCACTAGAATTCCTTGTCATTCTATAAGCAATATATATTAATTTATCGACGAAAATCCTGTTATTGCAGTATTATACTAAAGTATATCCTAAAGTTTGCATTCCTTTGGCTAGATGAATAGTATTCGATGGAGGGGAAAATGAGATGTGCGGCATTTTTGGAACAATTTTGCATGATGGAAAAGCCGCACCAGTGATTCATGAAGCTTTAGAACGTTTAGAATACCGTGGATATGATTCCGTGGGTTTAGCCACTATATATGATAATGCACTAAACATCAAAAAGGATCGAGGATCAATTCATGAGGTAGATTCTCAACTTAATTTCAATGAGATGTGTGGAAAAATCGGCGTAGGTCACACTAGATGGGCAACCCATGGCATTCCATCTTTTGAAAATGCACATCCACACATGGATTGCAAGAAGAATGTTGCAATAGTGCACAATGGAATAAT
>MEZD01000039.1:196614-204153 GCA_001775955.1 Candidatus Bathyarchaeota archaeon RBG_13_38_9
TCTCGAACTCAAAAGTGAGCTTGAGAGAAAAGGTCATATTTTCAATTCTCGTACTGATACAGAAGTAATTCCTCACCTGATAGAAGAAAATCTGATGAATGGAGAAGATTTTACTGAATCAGTGAGGTTGGCAGCTAGAAAACTTGAAGGATCCTACTCTATAGCAGCGATATCGACTCTATCTCCAGAGTTGCTAATTTGTGTAAAAAAAGAGAGTCCGCTAGTGATCGGCATAGGTAAGAATGCTAACTTCTGTGCGTCTGACGTCTCAGCATTTCTCCCATTAACTAAGAAAGCTCTATTTCTGGAGGAAGACGAGTTAGCAGTTGTCACGTATAACAAGATTGAAGTAATGAATTTCAGAACGGCTAAAGATATCCAGCATGATATATCAGAAATTACTTGGAGTGCCGAGGATGCATCTAAAAGCGGTTACAAACATTTTATGCTTAAAGAAATTCATGAGCAGCCTTTGGCTGTAAGTAATGCACTTAGGATTCAAAATATTTACTATGATCTAATTGCATCCAAATTGCATAAAGCTGAACATGTATACATCCTAGGATGTGGGACTTCCTATCATGCTTGTCTGGCAGCATCATATCTTTTTACCAAGTTAGCTACACTTCAAGCTAAACCTAGTGTATCTTCTGAATTCATTGAGCAATATGGTCACACACTAAACGAGAAATCTGTTGTACTTGCGGTAAGCCAATCCGGTGAAACAGCAGATACACTTGAGGCTGTGCGTTTCGCGAAAAAGATGGGCGCATCGATAGTTGGCATTACCAATGTAATGGGATCTTCAATCACAAGGCTTTCAGAAGTCTATATCGGACAAAACTCAGGTCCAGAAATTGGTGTCGCAGCTACTAAAACCTTCACTGCACAACTTTCAGTTTTAACAATGCTTGCACTTGTCTTAGCTAAGAAAAAAGGAAGTATTCCAACTGGCGAATTAGAAGTAATGAAAAAAATGCTCTTAGATGCACCAAAAGCGATGAGGAAAACTCTATCCACTGAAACTAAGATACAAAAACTTGTCCAGAAATATAAAGACAAGTCGAGCTTCTGTTTCTTAGGAAGAGGTATTAACGTAACGACCGCACTTGAAGCTAGATTAAAGCTTTTAGAATTATCATATATCCCATCTCTTGCATATCCTGCTGGAGAAAGCAAACATGGTTTCATCGCAGTTGTTGAAAAGGGGTATCCGATAATCTTCATTGCTCCAAAAGATGGAACTTATGATAAAATTTTAGGTAATATTATGGAAATGAAAGCCCGAAAAGCTTCTACGATTGGTATTATTCAAGCAGGTGATGAGAAGCTTAAACAATTGTTGGATGATTATGTCGAAATAAAAGATGGTTTAATGGATTTTCTTTCACCGTTAACCTATATTGTGCCCCTACAACTATTTGCATACTGGATGGCCGTTGAGAGAAAATGTGATCCGGATAAGCCTAGAAATCTGGCTAAATCGGTAACTGTTGAATGATAAACGAATTTTCTTGTATGAATTTAATTGCTATAAGTCGTCTCGCACTTTAATTTCCAACAAAGATTTTAATCACAATGTTATGTGTCAATACGGTCTTTAAAAAATTGGCTTCTTTTAAAAAAACAGTTGTGTTAGCAGGAGGAGTTGGGGGAGCACGTTTTCTTCAAGGATTAACCAGGATACTGCCTCCTGATAGACTAGATATTATAGGAAATGTTGGAGACGACATCGAACTTTATGGTCTTCATATCTCACCAGATCTTGACACTGTAATGTATACGATTGCAGGTCTCGTTGATGAGGAAAAAGGTTGGGGGTTGAAAAAAGATAGCTTCAATTTCTTACAAATGTTCAAACATTATGATTGCAGGACCTGGTTTAAAATCGGGGACATGGATGTAGCCACTCATATCTTCCGAACTTTTCTAATTCAAAAAGGATTACCGCTTTCAGAGGTCACTAAAATATTATGCCATAATCTTGGTGTAAAATACAACATAATCCCTGTGACCGATGATAAAGTAAGAACCAAGGTAGACACTAAAGAGGGCTTATTGGACTTCCAGGAATATTTTGTAAAGAAAAAATTTGAAGTTGAAATTAGGAAAGTGATATTTGAAGGGGCTAATGATTCTATACCCAATTCGAATGCTTTGAAAGTTATAGAGAAAGCACAGATTATAATCTTCGCGCCAAGCAATCCAATTGTCAGTATAGGGTGCATATTGTCTGTTCCTGGAATAAAGGAGGCGATCAAGAGATCTAAGGCTTACAAAGTTGCTATAAGTCCAATAATAGGAGGAAAAGCAGTGAGAGGGCCTGCTCATAAAATGATGAAAGAGCTCGGAAATGAATCATCCTCTTTTGGTGTAGCGGCAATTTACAAGGAACTGATAAATGTCATGATTATTGATAATCGGGATGTAAATCTCAAGACTTCAATAAATGATTTGGGTATGAGCGTAATTGTTACAAATACTCTTATGAGCAATATGGACTCAAAAATCAATTTGGCGAGACTTGCTTTGAACAGTATGAGTGATGTCCAATCATGAATATCTGTGCTATTGTGCCTGTTAAGAAACTATCCAGTTCCAAATTAAGACTTGCAGAATCTCTAAATTCGAATGAGCGGCAAGACCTGACCATAAAAATGTTAAGGCATGTTTTAAAAATTGTTACTAAATCAATAAAAGAAGTCTTGGTGATTGGCTCAGACGAGGAAATAAAAAAAATCTCCTCTGAATATAAAGTTACATTTGAAAAAGATAAGAAGTCATCACTAAATGGAGCGATCGATCAGGCAATTAGCCAATGCATAAAAAACAAACATGATGCGATTTTACTAGTAGCAGGAGATCTTCCTTTATTATCAAATAAAGATCTGAAGCAACTAATTAATTCAATCAATGATGAATCAGTTATTATATGTCCATCAAAAGATTGTGGTACGAACACTCTATTTCTTCGTCCACCGAGAGCTATTCCAGTACATTTCGGAGTTAATAGCCTTGAGAAACATTTGAAAGAAGCGGTAAATAGGAATAGGAAATTTCGTCTATTTTGGTCACTTGGATTTGCTTTTGATGTAGATGTGCCTGAAGATCTGAAATTGCTTAAAATTTTAAAGAAGAAAAATCCATTACTTAGGTGAGCCTATTCTAATTCATTGGTTTCTTCTATCAATAATATCTAGGGTTGATGGACCAGTTCCGATTAAGGTAACCGGTCTATTTGTTTTACTTTCAATATTTTCAATGAATTCTTTTGCTTCTTTAGGTAGTTCCTCGAAGACTTTTAGCCCTGCAGCTTTGGGAGCTATCAAATCTATTTTTGTAATGGCCAATTGTGTAGCACCATTTAGCATGATTGCCCTATTGGCTAGATTGAAATCAAAAGGAGCTGCCCTACGCTCACGTCGAGTTACTGTTCCATACTCTATCCAGCCTCTCTTAATTACCTCTTCACGGTTCAGTTGCCCCTCAAGAGTCCCTTCACCGACTCTTGTAACGAATGCTTTGAAGACTAAGGTGATATCTGATACTCTAGTAGGGCCAATGCCAATATCAGAGCATATGGCTGCAGCACAAACATCCTTTGATGTGCAAAATGGGTAAGTGCCATGGTACAATGATAGAAAAGTACCTTGTGTTCCTTCCACCAAAATATTTTCATTTCGATCAATGAGATCATTGACTTCTTGAGGAACATCTACAATATATCGTGAAAGTTCTGGAATATCTTTTGCTAATTTTGCAATACGCAGAACTCTATCGGCATTGCATGCTCCGACTCCACTCTTAGTTGAGCCCACCTTTTTCGAAAGATGAGTTGAACTCATCTCTGCTTGAATATGTTTCTCCTCAATAATCCCACATTGGGAGTCGAGCCCAACCCTTGACTCGGTCTCTGTTAATGATATTTCCTTTAAGAAAACTTTCGGATCAACAGATACTCCAGGTCCAATAAGTAATTTGCTGCTTTTGTTTGTGAATCCACTAGGGATCATTCTAAGCGAGTAGGTCTTACCTTCAAATTGTACAGTATGGCCTGCATTTGGTCCAACTCCCCCTCGCACTATTGCAGACGGGTTATCTCTTAACGCTAAATAGGCAATCAGTTTGCCTTTACCTTCATCACCAAAAAAACCTCCAACAACAACATTGCATGACATTGTTTTTTCCACATCCTTAGCGAGCGCTAATAGTTTAGAATATCATCTACTGATATGTACCACTTTTGCAGGCGGAAAGCCGTTAAAGCATGTAGAGGAAGCATGGGTATATGCGCCAATATTCTCAGAATATACTAGATCGTTTATATTAAGTTCCGGCAGCTCTGCACTTAACGTGATTGTATCAAATGCATCACATGTTGGTCCAAAAACTGCAGAAATATGCTTCTCCCCCTCTTTGAAAGTCTTGATTGAGTAAATGCAGTGGTCAAAAATCTGTCCTGAGAACGTGTGGTATATTCCATCATCGATATAGTAACATGGCTTCCCGTCGCGGACAGCTTTGCCGATAACTTTCGCAACTAAAGTACACGCGTTAGCCACTAGAAATCTTCCAGGCTCAGCAAGTATCTGCATATCGGGCGCAAATAATCTTTTAATTTCAGTATTCAATTTTTTTGCAAGTGACTTGAATGATTTTACTTTAGGATTGTATTTAACAGGAAAACCTCCGCCTATATCAAGAATCTTGATTCTTTGACCAGCCCGTGTCTCTGTTTCTTTCAATATGTTTGCAGAAAGTTGCAAAGCTTGGATATAGTTTTCAAAGTTTGTGCATTGGCTACCAACATGGAAGCTTAACCCTTCAACAATAAGGTTCATGGTAAACGCTTCCGCGATCAAATCGACTGCCTCACCTGGATCAACACCAAATTTTGATGAAAGCTCAACCATCGAACCTGTATTGGGGACCCTTAACCTTAACACAAGACCAGCATCAGGAGCGTACTGCTTAACCTTTCGCAGCTCTTCAATATTGTCAAAAGTAAGAAGTGGTTTACACTTATTGAGAGCTTTTAGAGTTTCCGTCGGCTTAATGGTGTTAGCGTAGATTATTTTATCCCATATCCAGTCCTGTCGTTCGCTATCAGGCATATCCTTGATATTGTCATAAACCATCATGAATTCGGGCATGGATGCAACGTCGAAACTACAGCCCATATCGAACAGCGTTTTCACAATTCCAGGATCTGGATTAGCTTTTAATGCAAAATATACTTGGACATTAGGCAAGCACTCTTTAAATTCTTTGTAATTCTGTCTTATTTTCTCGTGATCAATAACAAAGATAGGCGTCCCGTGTTCTTTCGCCAAATTTTGTAAAAGTTCTTTTTTAGTATTGCCTATATGGTGTACGCCATTATCATGCCTGTGCTTCCATGTCTCCTTAGCTTCTTCATTCGTTTTTGTCATCAATTAAAATCAACTATGGTACAAATAAGAAGTTTTTGAATTGCCACATGTCATCATTATCGTAATTATTCGCGGGATTCTCTTTAAAGTATACTTGTCTGTTCTTCAAGGGAGTCCAATCAGACGGTCCTGAAAAGAATTCGCCAAGGTAAGGTTTAGCAATGTCTAGGACAAAGTCGTGGGGTAGATCATCAGGGAGACAAAAGCCTTTCTTGGGGTTTTCAATCATCCACATAACTGCTGTTATTACCCCTAATGCTACCTGAAGTGTTGTTGCGTTCTGTCCAGGCGCGAGCTTCCTTGATTCTTCTATCGACAATATGCTACCTGTCCACCACGAGTTATAGGGATGACCCATCAATAGAGCTCCCAAAATATCTGCACCATAGACAATATCGTTATCATCCATTATTCTTAACTTCGGTTGCATCTCGTAATTCCTGCACCGGAGCTCATGCAATGATGCTATTGTTGCATCACATGGCACATATGCATAGTGGACGGTCGG
The DNA here is from genome assembly GCA_001775955.1 of Candidatus Bathyarchaeota archaeon RBG_13_38_9. GTDB lineage: Archaea > Thermoproteota > Bathyarchaeia > 40CM-2-53-6 > RBG-13-38-9 > RBG-13-38-9. The sequence continues at coordinate 202,555 of MEZD01000039.1, forward strand.
CCTGTAGATCACTTTACCACCTTTCCAGACAGTCCATCGTTCCGAGATCCCAAATGCCTCGCCGTGCCTTATTACCATCCCTACTATTTCATGGTGCGGAATCCATGACCGTACCCAAGTGTTGATCCCCATTTGGGCGAGCATTATTTGGTTTTTTGGCCCTGTTGGTGGCACATGAGCAAGTTCTGGAAGCTTTTTTTCATGCGTACCCCACCCCATCTCAGCAGGAGCAGTTCCCTCTTCCCGCAAACCTTCAATACTCCATGTCCCGACAAACTCATCAACTTGTTTTGGCTTATATGAAATTTGAGTGTCCCTTTCTGAACAATGAATGACTTTTACACCTATCTCCATGGCAAGCTCAGAAAAATTCTGTTGCTTGATCAATCTCTTGACTGTATCTGGATTTTTTGCTATCTCATCTGAAATCATTTTATTTGCTATGTCAATTAGGCCTTGCTTTGCGAAATGAGAAATCAAACCTGGATTGGCACCGTGGTCAATCACAAATGTTGTAGCGTTTTTGAAGTCTTTTGTTAACTCTCGAAGTCTCATCTGTCGATGATATAGAGATTTCTCATAAGGGCTTGCATTGAATCTCTCACCATAGGAATCCCAGACTTCAAGTGAAGAGTTCACGTAGAGCACTTCATGCTCATGGCACCATTTGACAATTTCACAACAATCTATGTTCCAAGCAAGATCGATAAGTAATCCTCCAGTCGAAAGGTACTCTGAAAGAATATGGTCAAGTTCATCAGGAGTGATTTTCTGCTGGAAGAATTTTATGCCTTTCTTTGTCCATGGTTCAAGTTCTTTTGCTTTGTCTTCGAAATCTATTATTGTAATATTCTCATAAGGAATTGCAACATGTTTCAGCAAGATTGGTAGCGTACACTTAGCCACTGCGCCATATCCGATAATCAAAACTCTATTCCTAAATTCCATCGCAAAGCCTCTGAACATTGATTTTTAAGCATTGCTTATTTTCTTTTTTGTCAGCGAGAGTGCTAGCTAAATCTGATCAATAGCGAGCTAGCAGCGCGCGCTAACATAACTTCCATAAACTGAGAATATTAAGAACATAATTGCTTTTAACTAGCACGCACAAGAGGACTCGAATAAAGATTTTGATAGAAATTGCATTAAATGTAAAAACTAACTATTTTTTTTAGACACAGATCTAGTTGCTTCTTTAACATCTTCGACAGTGGCATATTGATGACCTTTTTGACATGCTATTCTATCAGCTTCTACAATAACATCTTTCCCATAACCTTTATTTTCCAAAACGGTATTGATCATCAATAATTTAGAATCTGTCGTCCAATTTCTCAAATGAAAATGTGCATTGTAAACCTGAGGATCATCTCTAATATCACTTAAATTACTTCTATATTTCAGCAAATCTTCTAAAAATAGAGGCTCAAGATACTTTTTGGTATCAAGTTTCATTTTTCTATTTATTTCAGATATGGACATATGTATACAATCACCGCTATAATTGAGATAGTTCCATTTCTTTAGCGCGCGCTTGAGTTATATTTCTTTGATTAAGATCAATTTTCTTTAGGAACGCACAATATATGTCGAACGCGT
>MEZD01000039.1:204194-205120 GCA_001775955.1 Candidatus Bathyarchaeota archaeon RBG_13_38_9
ATTTCATATGATATGACCATGATCAAGAGTCTTTTGATACAGATGAAAAGTGGTTTTATCTTCTTCTTTTGATTATTGCCAATGATATGAGGCATACGGCTACTGCTGCAACTATCCCTGTTACTGCAATCTTTTTATTCATATTTTTTCACACCTCTTTTACTCGATAATAAGTCCAGTTGGACATGTTTGATTCTTCGAGGAGGTCTTTTTTTTCAGCTCTCTTGTAGAGTATGATCGTTACTATGGCTATTACAGCTATGCAGAATAACATCAAGCCTACGATCAAATTGATTAATATCACGACTTTTACCTCCCCTCAGGTTTTCTGTGTTTACTATAGCCAATAACAATATGTTGGCCAGACAGGATAGACTGGGTAATTATAGGCCAATATTCTTGGATAGAACCAATACACTATCAAATTCACCTCAATTATTTCTAACGATAAATGTGAGATCAGGCATGCAACATATAAGAATATCGAATAATACGATGATATTTAATGCGTATATCGTATATTATTATATCGATAATTAAGATATTCTTATATCCATCTTCGATACAATAATGCGTTATCTCATAGGGGGTTTTGATTCAAACGCAAACCAATCTAGACATGATAGATCGTGACATTATACAGATTCTTCAAGAAGATGCATCTACCCCATTTGTAGAAGTTGCAAAAAAGATCGGTGTTACGGATGGAACTATACACCAGAGAGTAAAGAAGCTAAAGAAGTCAGGAGTCATTAAACGATTCACAATTCAGTTAAACAGTGAAATGCTGGGGAATAATTCCTTATCCTACGCCATGGTCGCAGTAGAACCCGGATACTTGGAAGATGTCTCTAAAAGAATCAGCAAACATTCACACATCCAAGAGATACAGGAAGTACACACGCAAGGCCAACTATTAATCAAGA
>MEZD01000039.1:205203-205473 GCA_001775955.1 Candidatus Bathyarchaeota archaeon RBG_13_38_9
ATCCCAGTCTACAAAACATGGAAAGAAGAAAATACCTTGATGCTTTGATCTACCGCCTGTTTACTTCTAAGTAAAACCAATAATTTGAGGTGAAGCTCTATGGGGAAACCAAAAATGCTCAAAAAGAATAAACAAAAGAAAGAAGAAATCGATAAATACAAAAAAGAAAATGAAACCAAATAATAATATTATTCTTGAAATATTACATGTTTCTAAATTTCATAGTTAGATAGATAGTGTGTAACTCTCCATGGACAACTTTATAGAAGA
>MEZD01000039.1:205502-206295 GCA_001775955.1 Candidatus Bathyarchaeota archaeon RBG_13_38_9
AACATCCTGACAATGCACTCATCCCGCAATGGTCTATGTCAGACGTTATTAATGGTGAAACGGAAATCCATGAAGCTTACTTTGTATATAGTAAACTCCAATGTCATGAGGTTATGTGGGATGCTGAAGGTAAAGACGTAGATACACGTGTCATCAGAAAATTATTAACAAAATATGAGGATTATTTTAAAGAACATTTAATTGGAAAAGATATTTTCTTAACGTATAGAATCCCCAATCCAAGAGTTGAGACTATTGAGAGAAAGATAGTTGTTGAGACCCTCCAAAACATTCCAGTAGCATATGATGTTTCCTCTATGTTCTACAAGAATGATATTCCACCACTTTTTGAAGTCATTCTTCCTCTAACAACCAGTAGCACAGAACTAATCTGGCTCTACAACTACTATAGAAAGGCCATCGCAGGTGCAGAGGATCTGGAGCTGAACGGATCCTCAAGAGTGAGAGATTGGATTGGCCCAATCATGCCTAAGCGTATTCAAATAATACCGCTCGTAGAAGATTTTGGCAGTTTATTATCTATTGACACGATAATTAAATCATATATCAATACGGTTAAGCCAAGATATTTGAGAGTCTTTATCGCGAGATCAGATCCAGCTCTGAACTACGGTTTATTCTCAGCAGTTCTATTATCAAAAATTGCGCTATCAAAATTAAAAATTCTATCAATTAATTTGGGCATAAATATTCATCCCATACTGGGCGTCGGATCTATACCTTTCAGGGGTCATTTATCGCTGGAAAATCTTGAAGGATTTCTAAATGAATA
>MEZD01000039.1:206326-208530 GCA_001775955.1 Candidatus Bathyarchaeota archaeon RBG_13_38_9
TCTCTAAGATACGATCAACCACTTGAAGATGCCAAGAAGATAGTAAATACACTTAACAATATTCTTCCAAACGGTGAGATGAATTCAATCGATCCACATGACGAAAAAATTCTTCTTAAGATACTCAACAAGGGAAGGTCGTTATATGAAAGCATCATTGAAGACATCGCACCATTAGTAGTGAGCGTTTCACCATACGTGCCTCAGAGAAGAGCGAGAAAGCTGCATATAGGTCTCTTCGGATACAGCAGAAATGTCGCAGGAGCAACATTACCCAGGGCTATCCCTTTCACAGCAGCATTATACTCCATAGGCATCCCGCCTGAAATCATCGGAGCCAGACTCTTGACCGAACTCAATGAAGAAGAATGGAAGATACTTGACAGATACTATGCCAATATGAATAATGACTTCAAGGCTATGGGAGGATATCTTTCTTGGCAAAACATTAACATGATAATGGATATGCATAAAAAAGTTGCAGAAAGAGCGGGAATGAGCAGCGAGAAACTTGAAAATGTCCTCATTAAATTATTAGATGATATTAAATCACTTGAAGCAAGTTTACATATAAAACTCGGTGCGAAAAGTCTGACTCAAAGAAAACATGATAATTTCGTAAATAATTTCTTAATATCTTACTTGGAACATGATGATGTCCAGGCTAGAACTTACTTTCTTGAGGCCGCTAAATTAAGACGATGTATAGGATAAAGCGCGATAAAACTACCAACGGTACTGATGCACGCGCGCTTACTCGCTGCCTCTAAAAAAACTTGTAATCAAGTTAAAAATTCTAGTCTATCCCTTGAAAGAAACGTTGAAAGTTGAGTTTATGAATATTGATTTGAATAGGTTCGATGCTCAAAGAAATAATTACTTTCTCTTCTTTGGGCTAACAATAGAGCAACGATATAATCTATTGCCTTTCAGTTCGAATTTTAAAGGCGCATTTTTGGCCACTAATTCAGGATCGAGAATTACCTCTCTAGTTATTCTACGTTTTGGAAACCATAGTGAAAGAATCATTTGGGGTTTATGCCCTAATTCTATAAGCCGATAATAGTAATGAGCTAATATTCTAAGATCATCAGGGTAGATATACATCTGATCTTGAGAACAACGCTTGCATTCAACGAGTTTTGTTGTACCATTCTCCGAAAATATGATGATGTCAATCCTCAAGCTTCTTGAGCTATGAATGCGTGGATATTTTTTATATCTATTCATAACTTTTTCTTCATGTCTTCTTCCGCTATGATATCTGGCCACAAATTACACCCATCGCTGAGAATCTTGTTGATGATCAAACCATCAAAAGATATGATAATTACTTTAATTCTTCTGCATAATATTTGTAAATTATTGCTTTTGTCAAACTCAGACCAAATCTTCTATAAGCAATATACGCCTTTTGATGAAAGTAGTGGTGAATTTATTGTCTGGAAGGCAACCGAAAGCTCGTTTTTCTACAAGATTACCTGATGGGAATTTCTTAAGTTTGGCAGTCTGGTCAGGAAAATCGGATCCTTCTGCGGAGGTGCTTACCATCCAGGTAAGAGGTTTAAAAGACGAAATATGGGAAACCGTTGGTAGACTCGCGGTATACAGAACCTCTGATGGGAAATATTCAATGCTTCCAGAAAGGTCGCCCGTACAGACTGAAAAGTCAGAATCTGATCAATGAAATCGCATATGGCTTCACTTAAGCATAATCCAAAGAATGTTATAAGAATATGATTAAGATGTTTGTAAAGTTGTGACGGTGTATGCTGTGAAATATGTCTTCATTACAGGTGGAGTAATGTCCGGGATTGGTAAAGGGGTTACTGCAGCTTCTATAGGGAAAATACTGCAATCCCGGGGAATGAGTGTCACTGCAATCAAGATTGATCCATACCTCAATGTAGATGCCGGAACAATGAATCCGTATATCCATGGTGAAGTCTTTGTAACTGAAGATGGTGGAGAGACCGACATGGACCTGGGAACCTATGAAAGGTTCTTAGACATCAATATTCCAAAAGATCACAACATCACTACAGGATTGATCTATCTATCAGTAATAGGAAAGGAGCGAAAAGGGGATCTTCTTGGAATTTGTGTCCAAATAATACCTCATATCACCAACGAAATCAAGAATAGAATTCGATCTATAACTAAAAAAAGTAAAGTTGACTGCACTATCGTCGAGATTGGTGGTA
>MEZD01000039.1:208551-209001 GCA_001775955.1 Candidatus Bathyarchaeota archaeon RBG_13_38_9
TGCCATTCTTAGAAGCTGCAAGACAAATGAGGCTCGAAGAAGGGTCCAGAAATGTGATCAATGTGCACGTCACAATAGTGCCTGTACTTGAAGCTGTTGGAGAACAAAAAACAAAACCGACCCAGCATAGCGTTCAGGAATTGAGAAGGATTGGAGTTCAACCAGATGCCGTAGTCGTCAGAAGTGAAATCCCGCTAAAAGATGAACCTCGAAGAAAAATTGCTCTTTTTTGTAATATTGAGGAACGTGCAGTTTTCACATCACCTGATATAAAAAGCATCTATGAAGTCCCATTAATTCTTGATAAACAAGGATTGGGTGACTATTTATCTGATAGGATGAATGCAAAATTAAAGAAACCAGAGTGGAAAAACTGGCGAAATATGCTTGAAGGATTTACGGATCCAAAATATAAGATCAAAATTGCAATATGTGGAAAATATGCTGAAC
>MEZD01000039.1:209015-213296 GCA_001775955.1 Candidatus Bathyarchaeota archaeon RBG_13_38_9
GTCAGCATCAATGAAGCCCTGAGACATGCTGGTGCAATTAATAACGCCTCAATCAATATTGATTGGGTTGAAACTGAGATCTTTGAAAACAAACCTTCTAGGATTACTGATCTTGAAAATTATCATGGTGTATTAGTGCCAGGCGGTTTTGGTTCAAGAGGAACTGAAGGTAAGATTATGACTATATCCTACGCACGTAAACAGGACATTCCTTTCTTAGGGATCTGTTTTGGTTTCCAAATGGCAATCGTTGAATTTGCGAGGCATATTGGTCTAGAAGAAGCTAATTCTACAGAAGTAAATCCTGGGACCAAACATCCGGTGGTTGATCTTATGCCGGAACAGAAAGCGATTGAATATAAGGGTGCTACAATGAGGCTGGGCGCGGACAAAATTAACCTGCAATCGGGAACCCTCGCACATCGTCTATATGGAAAAAAAATGATCGTTGAGAGACACAGACACCGCTACGAAGCAAATGGCGAATATTTAGATAGACTGCAGGAAGCAGGACTCAAATTTTCGGGTAAGAGTCTGGATGGATTACGTATGGAAATACTTGAGCTCAAGGATAACCAGTTCCATTTTGCGACGCAATATCACGGAGAATTCAAATCCAGACCTAATAGGCCATCTCCCCCTTATGCTGGTTTCATTGCTGCTTCCCTTAAAAGAGCAAAATTAGGTTAAACATTTGAATGACTTGTTTATTAAAGAAATTAATTTTTCTTGATCTTGGAGAATAGTATTGCTTAACCTCAAGAAATTCATGGCTCTAGAGAATAATGATTTTAAAATCCTATCTGTGACTGAATCCTTGATGAAGCGTCATGAGTTTATACCTTTAGAGGAAATAATCGAATTCTCAGAAATCAGAGGAGATGAAGTTGAATTTAGAATCAAAAATCTATCAAAAGATCGGTTTATTTCAAAACCAGTTAAAAAAATTCTTAGATACGAAGGTTATCAGCTGACATCATATGGTCTTGACGCTCTGGGTCTAAAAGCCCTAGTAAAATCAGGTGTAATAGACGCAATTGGGAAACAATTAGGTGTTGGAAAAGAATCTGACATATTTGAAGCAATTAATTCTAAAGGAACAAGACTTGCCGTAAAATTCCATAGATTAGGGAGAACAAGTTTTAGACAGACCTTGAGAAAAAGAGGATTTGTTGCTGAACAAAGTCAAATCTCTTGGCTAAACCAGTCAAAATTATCTGCGGAGAAAGAATATTCAGCTCTAAGAACTCTTGTTTCTGCAAGAGTCAGTACTCCAAAGGCAGTGAAATGTAATAGGCATATAGTTGTGATGAGTCTGATAGTAGGTACTGAACTCAAGTTTGCGGAAATGGAAGATCCAAAATCAATTGCTAAAGAGATACTGAGAAATGTAAGGCGAGCGTATCTGGGGGCGAAGTTAATACATTCTGATCTTAGCGAGTATAATATACTGATCAAACCTAATGGTCAGATACTAATTATTGATTGGCCTCAGAGTGTAAGCATAGATCATCCAAATGCGTATGATAACTTGAAGAGAGATATTCACAATATTGTAACCTGTTTTAGAAGACAATCAAATTTAACAATCGATCTTGATAATGCGCTTGAATATGTGAAAGGTAATGTTAGAAATCTAACTATCTGAATTTCCTAAAATTATGAAATTCGTAACCAGTTGTACAGATCAAATTGGGCGTTCTATGCAAACATACAGCACGTTATTTCCTCTAACAATTATATTTCCAAAATTTGCAGAGGGTTCTTCATCCCTATATTCTGTTGCTCCTTGAAGAATTAGGTTCATGTGACTATCGCAATCTATCATCTTCCCTCTGTATTCATGATGATTCTTTAGTTTAACAGCGACTTCTTGGTCTACCTTTTTTATGAGGAGATTGACAGGTTTTTTAGATGGTTCCAATTGCATCCCAGTTATTGAATGTTCCACATACTAGTTCATATAAAAATCTTTTCAAGTTTAACTCTTTATGTAAGAATGGCTTTGAGGATCCAAAAATGAGACAGATCCCTGATAATTATGTTTCAGAATTTTCATTAGTAGAGAAACCTGACTTGCAGATGGCTAATAATCTACTTTTAAAGTCTTTTCGTCGAAAAGATTTTGTTATTATTGTTGGAAATTGTCGATGTGAATATTCTGGTAGAGCGTCTTCAAGCTTGGATTGGGGAGATAGAATTACTCTGATTAAAGGTGATGGATCTGTCCAAGTGCATAGGCCAAGTGGTTATGAACCAGTAAATTGGCAACCTCCTGGTTGTATGTTCTCGATTTTCTTCGAGGGCTCTTCACTGAACATTAGATCTAATCGTCCTAAACCAAAAGAGATACTGGACATTTTCTTCCGCGATATATCATTCATTGCGTCAGGAAGGCCTGTTGATGATGCTGAATTCAATCTGCATGTTAGCGAAGAACAGATGCGTGATGCTCTAGTTTCTAATCCCGGTATTTTGGAAGAGGGTCTAAGACTAATTGATTTTGAAAGAAAAGTCGAACCAGGTTTTATAGACTTTTATGGAAAAGATGCGCTTGGAAGAATAGTGGTTGTAGAATTAAAACGTGCATCCGCTGGCAAGGAAGCTGTTTTACAATTGAAACGTTATGTTGATGAAGTCAAGAAAACTAATCGTGTTACTGTTAGAGGTATACTGGTTGCACCACGATTGAAATCTGGAGCTCAAAGTATGCTAGTATCACTTGGTATGGAATTTAAAAAATTAACTCCGGAAAAATGTGCTGAGGTTCTTCATAAGAACAAGATGACCAAGATTAGTGAGTTCTTCGAGAGCGACTGAGATTTTTAATTATTTTAGATTACTGGTCGTTGTGATGTGAGGGCATTTGCCTAATTTCTCAAGAGGGATAAAACATTTTTCAGGTTTGCAAGGTATTATGTGTCGTGTAGTTTTTGGAGGAAATATGCTTCCAGATAGTGCAGCATTGATCACATCTTGTTTTTCAATGCTTTCGAAGATTATGCATCCTGCAAATTTATCATGTCTAACTAGTTCTCTTGCCTTCTCTTCATTTCGGACATATTTGATTCTAAATCTTCCAAGGATGGAATTCATTATGGTTTTTCTATTGGTTTTCAGATTATGTTCTTTATCATGTAATACGAGTCTTGGGCATCTGATTAGGATATGTTTGGTTTCTGAGGAGGCGATGTGATCATGAAGGGTAGTCTGAAGGTCTTGTTTTGAACCTTTTATGGCTGGATGCCAGGTTTTAAGAATTAAATCATTGTCATTGTAATTGATCTTATGGGCAACAACCTTTGAATATCCAAGATCTTTGAGTGCCCTTATTCTGTGGTGACCATCGAGAACAATGAGGTGATCTCCATCAATTATTATTGGTTCTCTCTGGATCCCATCTTTTATCAATTGTTTCTTGATTTCTTGCAATCTTATCGGATCGATCTGTTCATGAGGGCGAAGAAGATCTATATCGATTAGATTATGTTGGTTATCTGCTTGCAAAGTTCACACCTGGGTAGTGGACTTTGATGCTTGATTAGGTTTCTAGGTCAATCATGGTTGTGAATACCACATTATAAGCTTTCGTGTACATATATGTACATGTAAAATTCTTTATGGTATTGCAATATTAAGATTAAATGACGTCTAATAAATGAAATTCCGACATTTTGATTTGTTTTACACAGAATTAACGAGAAATGCTGAAAAAAAAGATCATTTTTTGTTTTTATTTTTGTAGTAACCAATTAGTAAAAAATGTCTAATAAGCATTAAATATGGTAAAATGATTTCACGCTATTGTGGGGAATTAACCCTGATGCCAAAACATAAAACTACGATGCAAATTGATGACAAGTTATGGAAAAAATTTCTAGGACAGGTAATAAAAAAACATGGTACAACAAAAAAACAAAGTGCCGAACTCGAAATTGCCATATCAGAATATTTGGATAGACATAAGGAGGAAATCTAGATGAGACAACGAAAAATATTATCAACCTTCATGATATCGACTCTAGTCTTACTCACGACCCTCGGCGTCGTTCTACAGAATAATACAATGGTTCCTGAAGTCGCAGCCATCGCCAGTTTCAACGTTGTTGTAAGTCCAGTATCACAAACTGTTGATTATGCAGTCAACCAGTTTGCTTGGTACAACGTACTAGTCCAGTCTGTCGACGGATTCATTGGAGAAGTTACTCTAAATGCGTCGATAACAACTGGGCCTAGCGACGAGATCTCGCTAAGCTTCCCGGGTGGAAGTAGTGTGACGGT
>MEZD01000039.1:213305-214822 GCA_001775955.1 Candidatus Bathyarchaeota archaeon RBG_13_38_9
CGGACAATCATTCACCTATCTACGAGCCACAATCGGATCACCAGCAGATGTTCCTATTGGCGTATACAATATTAGGGTCAGAGGATTTGCTAGCACACAATCAAGTAACCCTGGTTGGGTTAGTGATGCCAATATTGAACTAAGAGTAATTCAACACGATCCTGCTGTTGGAGACTTTAGGCTCTCCAGTACACCGGGAACAGTAATAGATCTAGTTCCTGGAGGTATGGGTAACATACAGGTGAACGTCCAAGCCTTCAGTACAGGTGGTCCAATGACGGTATCGCTTTTGACTGCGGCAAGTAGTCCAAGTGAGATAACCGCGGAATTTGATCCATTCGTCGTAACCGTTGATCCATACACAATAGAAGATTCGCTCCTACTGGTTAAGACAACAGAATTGACTGAAGCTGGAAACTATACTCTTGTAATCACGGGAACAGCTCCATTAGACTCATACGGATTGGCTCAAAGAGTACACACTTGGGCTATAACAGTAAGAGTTAGCGGATTCTACGTTACACCTGATCCTGCAGTTAAATCAGTTATCGCAGGAAACTCGACAGATATCCAAATCGGCGTTCAATCAGTAGGAACTTTCAGTTCATCCGTGACACTTACAGCGTCAAATGTTCCTCTAGGTATGACAGCAGTATTCAATTCAGCAAGCCTGATACCTGCACAAGGATCTCTCGCGACCTCAATATTAACAATCGACACCGATCCAACATTAGCACATGGAACATATATTATGAACCTTAGAGGAACAAGCGGCTTCTTGATCAGCGACCATGCATTGGCAATAACTGTAGGTAACTTTAACCTAACAGTTTCGCCACTTGTTAAAACGGTTGAACAAGGCGGAAACACAACCTTTGTAGTCGAAGCTATCACCATGAGCGATTTCACAGCAGTTATGAGCCTTGAACTGAAAGGAGCACCAATAGGAATAGAGTGGGAATTTGATCCTCAAATAATCTGTATCGCTCCTACAGGTGGCTGTCCACCAGGCACCGCAGGTATGTCAAACCTAAACATAAACGTGAGCAGTAATGCACCTTTGGGAACCTATCCATTGACAATCTGGGGAACAGTAGACGGAGAAAAACGTTCCGTAGTAGTTACACTGATAATTATTGCTCCACAAGACTTTCTGATGCAGATTACTCCAACCTCAGCTGATGTCCGAAACGGTTCATCAACATCATTCACGATAACTATCTACTCGTTGAATGACTTTACCGGAGACGTTGATCTTTCAGTGTCGGTACCTGTTGCATCTGGTATAACTGGATCGTTAAGTCCATCCACGGTGCCAATACCTGCCGGAGGATCAGCTACATCAAAGCTAATAATCACGACAGCTCCAACTGCACCAGCAGGACAAGGATCGATATCAGTAACCGGAACCAGTGATTCGAAATCAAAGGAAGTAACGGTGACTCTGACTGTTTCACCAACAGCTGGACTACCCTGTATCATAGCTACCGCAGCTTATGGTTCAGAGATAGCTCCTC
>MEZD01000039.1:214855-216945 GCA_001775955.1 Candidatus Bathyarchaeota archaeon RBG_13_38_9
CTATCCAGACCTCATTTGCCGGAAGCCAATTCATGAACGTCTTCAACGCATGGTACTACTCTTTCAGCCCGACTGTAGCAGAACATGTAAAAAACAACATGGTCTTCAGACACGTGGTTCAGGCTGCGATTTATCCACTGCTCGCCAGCTTATATGTGGCTCAATGGAGTTACTCAGGTTTGAGTTTCGCTCCTGAGCTTGCAGTAGTCGTAGCAGGTCTGGTAGCTAGCAGCTTAATCGGTGTAGTCTACTTCGCTCCAATAACTCTCCTGGTTGTAAGAGTGGCTAGAAGAAAACAACTCCGCATCGGTGACATTAACAAACCCTTGATGTTAGCATGGATCTCAAGCCTCGCTCTGATAGTAGTTGCTGAGATCGCAGTGCTACCGGTGTTGATGATGGCTGGAACAGCTGCCTTCGTCTTGTCAACAATAGTCGTAGCAACAAAAATGACCGTAACACAGGCGCAGAGATATCTGCCCAAATAATCTCTCCTCTCCTTTCTTTTTTTTATTTTTATAGTTCAGCGGAGCTTATTTTTCATAAATTCAAGCATTTTGAGTTTCTATTTAGATATCATTATATCACATAGACTATTGATGTTTTTTCATGGTGCATTGACTTGAGTGAGAAATCAAAGCGTCTTTTAGAGGATATGCGAAAAAAACGTGGCTACATCTATCCATCTTATAAGGTTCTGGCTGAGGATGATCCCGACTTTCTCGAATCATATGACAAATTATATGAGTTAGCTATGTTAAGAACCAGAATATTTCCGGAAAAAATTAAGGAACTCTTTTTTGTGTGTGCTATAGCGGCGAGAAATCCAGGAGATACTTCAGCTATGAAAAATCATTTGAAAAGAGCCCTGGATAAAGGTGCTAGCCGAGCAGAAATACTTGAAGCCTTAAAATGTGCGTTCTTCCCCGGAGGTGCGTTAAGTCTACTCTACACTGTAAATACTCTGATAGAAGTTGAAAAAGAGAGGGATGCAGCCTCTCAACGAGCCTAAGTCCTTTCCCTTATTAGGGATGCTTAGGTGTGAGAGGCATATTTTTTCCTGTAGATTGTTAGTCCGGCAAATATTGGTGCTATGATGTAACTTCCTATCGATATGGCTGCTGCCAAGAGGAAAGCTGTCACTGATGCAGCTGTTAGACTTAATGGTGATACTGTAGTGTAGACTAGTTCTGCAGAGTGAACTGATGCAGAAATGGGTAATAGCAGAACTCTGAAAGTGGTGCGAAGGCCTTCAGATCCTGCTATCCATTGAGCTACTGGTGGAGACCATGAATAATAGAATGTGTTGAATCCGGTAACGAGTGTTTTTCCAATTGGGGTTGAGCCAATCATATTGTCTCTTACATTTCGCATATAGGCTACCTCAGGATCCATAGGACTTCCATAAGCAGCTGTTGCTATGATGCATACGCCTCCGAATTGGGTTTCTGGTCCTCCCCAAACGCCAGGAGGTGGGGCTACACCAAGTTTCTGCTGGATCATTGTTAAGGTGCCATAACCACCAAGTGTGATAGTTGTTGTTGAGGATCCAGAATTAGCGACAGTAACTCCTCCAGATGTTTGCCATCTTGAGAACTGATAGTCGTCGTCTGGGTTTGCTTGTATAGTGTATATACCGGGGATTGTGGTCAGCGACTCTCCGTGATCATAAACTGTTACGCCTACAACTATTGTTCCTTTGTTGGGTGGATTTGTAATACAATCCAGAGTGTAGATGGTTGTTTCGGTTAGAACTGCCCAGAAGAATTCTATTTTGTGCGCTTTTTGCACATTTACGAACATGTATTTGGATCCTGGCTGTAATGAGCCTCCATCCAATTTGAAGCCGGTAACTACGTATCTACTATCAGGGCTTGTGACGCTTACTTCGAAATTCTCACCTTTGAAAGGCCAGCTGGAACCTTTGGGGGATCCGTATGGGCTAATGATTTCGATGAAGAAGCGATCCTGCCAGACTGCTGTAACGGTTTTGGGACCATCCATTAAGATTTGTTTAGCTCCTGCAGGATTAGCGCCATCAATATAATCTCCAGTCCAGCCTTGGAATATGTGTCTCACTCCATCTTCTT
>MEZD01000039.1:216984-218662 GCA_001775955.1 Candidatus Bathyarchaeota archaeon RBG_13_38_9
CTGGCTTGTACCAGCCTTCCCCATGTGTTGTACCGTATTCAGAATTTACTGTCAAGTAGTAGTCAGTCGCATCCCAGAGGAATGTGACTGTCTTAGGTGAATCAATTAAATAGATAACTCCCATTGTGCCGCTACCTGAGACATCTCCTTCAAATCCTGTACAGATGTATCGTGTCCCATTAACTTCAACTGGTGAGGTTACGTTGAAAGGTATAGCGGGGGTTAGTTCATCGTACCAACCTTCACCTTGTGGAGCATCAAACTCACTGTTGACAGTAAGAAAATATTGAGTGTTGTAACTAGCTGTTACAGTCTCACTTGAATTTGGTGTCGTATAAGTATGGTTTTGGGCTCCACTATTATTCCAGCTATCCCAGACATATCGAACACCAGTTATACCGGCAAGAGGTGAAAGAGCCTCCAGATAATGTGTTGACGCGTTAATCCAAGTAAATGTGCGTGGCGTATCGTATTGAACACCATCAACTTTTACTTCTTTTCCAGCTACATGTTTGTCCGTATCTACTGTTATTGTTCTGTTGAGTGATTCGGTTGTCCATTCGAAGGTGATTGTATGGTTTGAATCCATTGTTTGGATGCCACTTATACTTGAGTTCAGGGTCCCACCGTCAACTCTGTGTCCTTGACAGGTTGCTTTAGTTGCATTAGAAAAAATTCTGGGTGAAGTTACACTAAAACTGGCGGTATCTCCTTCATCATACCATCCTTGACCTTGAGGTTCATCATATCTGCTGTCCACCTTAAGATAGAATTGTCTAGTGAAATATGCTGTAACTGTTTCACCGCCAGAATCAGGTACAGTGTAAGTATGTGTTTGAGATCCACTGTCACTCCAGCTTGTCCAGGAGTAACGTGTACCAGAGACGGTTACTGGTGATAGAGCTTTCAATTCATGATTTGAACCTGTAATAAGTAAGAAATCTTGAGGATTTGTGGTAGTGGGATTTCCATCTACTTGAATCATCCCTGGGCTTATCAAGGCGGAAGTTATAGCATTTCGTGCTACTATCGTAATCCATTGTTGGAAATTAATTATTTGCTCTGCTGTGCCTGCAGTCACAAAGCTAGATGGACTATTCTGATTCTCATAACTGGTTTTAACCCAACAGCCATCTCTTACAATATTGGAAAGACGTACTTCATCTAGAAATCCATCGAAATGATTACCGCCATTGAAAGCTGCAAGTTCTGTTATCGCGGTGGAGGCATCTGTACCAAAATTTCCTGTCCTAGTTGCTACTTGGTTACCGTTGAGGTAGAATTGTACTGTACTTGACGATTGATCTACGGTTACTGCGATATGTTGCCAAGTACTGGCTGCGACTGTTTGACCAGAATCGACAACGCTAGCTGAGCTCGCAAAACCAATGTTACCTGAAGTATGTAAAAGATAGAACTGATATGGAACAACTGATCCATATGAGCCGTTTGACCTTATTAATAAATTCCAGTATTCTAATGTTGGTGTAGAATCTGGATTCACCCATGCTTCAAAGGTAATTTGATTAGTTATGCTAAGACTTGAACTCATACCAAAATCTATGGAGTCATCATTTCCGTCAAACTGATCGCCACCATCAAGTTGACCGGCAACATCTTGAGCTACTCCTCCTACGGGAGTGCCGTCATTGTTGTTTGCAGTACTGTCATAGTGTGT
>MEZD01000039.1:218802-219002 GCA_001775955.1 Candidatus Bathyarchaeota archaeon RBG_13_38_9
TCACCCAAGCATAAAGAGTACCCGTCGCTCCGTCAAAAAATTCGATTTCATGATCCAGTTGCTGCCAATCAGAATCAGTAAACGCAATGTCGTATCCATCTTCTCGTGCATAATCGCGAAGTTCATTTCCAGCAGAACTAGTTAATATACGTACAAGAACGGGGAAATTTGCAAGATTCTGATCCATACAAATATTGCTG
>MEZD01000039.1:219071-219718 GCA_001775955.1 Candidatus Bathyarchaeota archaeon RBG_13_38_9
ACTAAAATCGATGATGTTGCGCCGAATAACAGTGTGATTGTTAGAACAGAAAATAAGATAATTCTATTCATAGATCTAAACATCCGTAGCTCTACTTATGCAACATATGCTGAAAATAAACATATATGTGTTTTCTATGTCACAAAGCCACTATTCTATATATAATTTATTAAGATGCTGGAGCCGGTATTCGTCACCTGCACATACATGTCGTGCCGAGATGGTCTGGAGATACAAACTTTATGCCTATTCTGACAGACTCGAAAGTTCTCTCAGACAGTCTAGACACTGTGTGGAAAGAGTTCTCTAGAGAAATAAAAAAATATACGTAATGAATAGGCGCATACATTTCTGCCAATTTGCATACGTGCTTTGCGCGCGCTAAGAGTATGTCAGCTTTTACTGCAATAAAGTTTGAATTTCTTTGGAAGTTTCCTCCGCTTTATTCGTGTGTTCTTTAGCCAAATTTCGACTATTACTATATGGTTTGTTGATTGCTCGTATCGTTTTTGAACCACCATCGAAATGTCTTAAGAGAAGGACCTTACTCAAATCCTGAATGATTTTTTCATCAATGACGCTAGTGATTTCATATGCTGCATTTCTATGGAAATCCATTTCGTTTTGCAGCATTACAATTTGAGAAA
>MEZD01000039.1:219747-219889 GCA_001775955.1 Candidatus Bathyarchaeota archaeon RBG_13_38_9
TTTTCTATCTCAATTTTATCTTTAAGGTTACTATTTTGTTTTTCTAATCTCTTATTTTTTGATCCTAAATCCTTTATTTGTGAATTAAGTTTTTTATTCTCCGTTTCGAGAACTTCACTTCGATTAATTGTGTCTTTTAATG
>MEZD01000039.1:220026-227461 GCA_001775955.1 Candidatus Bathyarchaeota archaeon RBG_13_38_9
TTAGAGCCGTGTGCAGTGGAAATTGAAAAAAGGTTAGCAGTCTCAATTGAATTAAAGCTACTTATGCCTCTTGCACGATAATCGTTGAGTCCAGTTAAAACGGTTCTGAAATCCAATATATTCATCTCACGATAAAAAGTCTATAATTGGTTCCCACATTGTGGAAACCAATTATTTTTCATGATGATCGTGTCTTTTAACTTTTTCAATCCCTAAGAAATGTTATTTATTTTCTAACATATTGCTACATACTGTAGGCGTAATATTTTCATATATGTTCGGAAAACCTGTTTCTAAATTAAGGTGAGGATAATTTTGTCTGAGAAGAAATACGTCTTCAAGTTTGAGGACTATGTCGATAAGCCTATTCCAGCAATGGGCAAATTTACTCGAAAAATGATACTTGACGCTGAAACTGTTGGAGCAAAAGAGCTTACCTTCCTATATGGTAGATACGATAAAGGAGCAGTAGGCGCAGATTATGAGAAGAAATGTTCACATCCCAATTCCGAAGAAATTCTCTACATTACAGGCGGTAAAGGCTACGTCGGTATCGATGGTAAAGAACACCTGGTTGAGAAAGGAGATACGATATGGGTGCCGAAAAAAGCAATCCATTGGCTCTATAATCCGTTTGATGACCCGTTCGAAATGCTATGTGTATACTCTAAAGCATCCTTGAAAGAAGCAGGTTTAGTAATACACGAATAAATTCCGTAGTTTCTAATTGCCATAGTTTGTGTCACGTGACACAAACAAAGCATGGCTTTTACAAAATGAATTCTATCTGGTTCTATGCACGAAAGACTTTGAATATCGGATGATCATTAGAGAGCGGTCTTATTCCATATTCCTGTCTCATACTATAAGAAACATAAGCATCTGCTAAAGCGCAAGCCGGATACATTTCAGGAGCCCTTTTACCAGGACCGTATAGTAGGAAATTAGCGCCCATTATGATTGGTGTAACATGCGCAACTGCATTGTTTATTCTATACGCTAGATGTTCCTGTTTTTTCCTTGAAGCCCATCTGTCCACTGCATTATGTACACCGGCACCCGATGGAAGTCCAAATTCTTTTTTGACCAAGTAACAGGCTTTTGCGATTGGACCTGGATCCGGGATGTCTAGTACTGTTGTGTCAACAAGCATTTTTTCTACGCCAGCTTCCTTTGCAGTAGACAGTAAACCTTTCTTTTCAGGTGTGTCTCTAAGTGTTGACAATTTACCTTCGATTGTCATATTTCTTGAATTATAGGTTAATATTATCGAGGCTTTGATCTTAGCGTCTTTAATTGCATCAAGTTCTTCTTGTTTAACTTCTGGACTTATTGAATTGAACACTGCACGATCTGAAAGGCCTACTTCGCTTACATGTTTTGCTGCAGCAATTCTCACTGGTCCTGTTGTGCCATCAATAAGAAATGGGCCATCAATTTTCTCAGAAACAAAATCTATGAATTTTATTATGGCTTCCGGCCATGCGCCACAGACATCAACAAGTCTAGGGTTTCCGGTTTTCTCGCTACATTCTGCTTCTAGACGCAGATTTTCTTCAGCCTTTTCCTTGTCAAATGTCCCTTCTTCTTCACTCATAATCACTTTATCGCCATGATAGAAAATGCTCCCAATCATGACTGTCGCTAACTGTCCAGGTTGGCCACCGATTTTGACACCACCGATATCAAATATTTTTTGTTCAGTCTCGAATTTGAACACATGCAACACTTTCCTGCATTTCTTCTAAAGTCGGAGTGTAGGTTGCTATTAAATTAAGATATTAAAGCTATTCGTGATGTTCGGATACTGACTATCAGATCTATTGGAAGCTTTTTGCAGTTGATGTCTGCTTGATGTGCATAACGGTGATGTCCTGATGGTCATCCTTTGTATGGCATTTGTCTATACTCACATGTGAGTTGACATTCTATGCAATTATGATAATCAGAAATTGCTTGACCCATAACACCTGATACCGATTTTTTTGGAATCATCATGAGAGTATCAGTCAGTCGCACTCCAATTTTCTCTTGCACAACCTCTTTAGAGAATATGCCAAAGATCTTCTCTTGTTCCTCAAGGTTCCATGTTGGCGTGGATCCGGGGTTGAACCTTGATATCTTCCATCCTTTCTCATTTCGGATTCGCCCTTCAATATGTTTTCCTAAAGTTCGAAGGGCATATGTTCCTAAATTATCGAGTATCCATGAATCCAGAATTTTGTCTGTCGCAATAGAAGTTACTCTCTTTTCCAAATCAGGACCTATAGTGATTATGTAAGGAGCTATTTCGGTTGAACAACTTAATTGCTCGGCGAGTTTTGTACTTTTAAGGACTCTATTATCTTCTATAAGTAAACCATCTTTCAAGACTTGTTCTACCTTAGTATAAGTGTAAAGTGCGGTCGGTTTGATTAGTCTCTTGCATTCTTCTAATCTTTTATCCATATTATCAATTTTATCAGCTATACGTCCTAACTGGCCGACTTTAAGAGCTTCATCCACTGAAAGATTAAGCGATACATTATCAATTACAATCAAATGAGACAGCTCGAACAACATTTATTCTGTATGTATTTCCAGTATTTACGTTGTATCTAGGAAACTCAAAAACTTCTTGGTAAATTTTTTTGATTTTCTACTTTTACTTATTAGTGTAGACAACTTTTTTAGGCAAGCGAAACAGATTCTTGAGTACAAGGTAAGTATATTGAGAATCCCAATTTTAATTACATTAACCCTAGTCTTTTCATTTAGTCTACTGGCTCTATCTACGAATGAGGCCTTGGCGGTAGGAGGAGCAGCAGCCATAGGTGGGAAAGTATATACGCGAAACCATATGGGAGATTACCGCGAGACAGGCTGGGCCAATATTACCGCAGCAGGCGAGCATGGTAGGTTTGAGGCACAGTTCAATATGGGAGGCAATTATTACATGTTCGTTCCACCAGGTAACTATCTAGTTACAGCCGAGATGCCAGGGCATATTGACCAGAGTTACGACGTTACCGTATCCGAAGGTGGCTCTGTAACCCTTAATTTCTACATGGAACAATCAGGCATACCGATACCTGAATTCAATGAATATGCAACAATGCTCATGACAGCAGTTTCTCTTCTATTAGTCGTCTTCATAATGCGGAAAAGAAATACTGCAAACCCCATCAACTAAAATGAACGTCCAAAGCACCCGAACAATCCCATAGTCCAGAAAGATGCCATTAAAAGGCATCTAACAATTTTTAGCGTGTCTCAACAGAATGTCGAATACGAAAAGGTCGATTTGTGAATCATACATCTCTAATATGAGGCTATACGTATCTGAAAAAAAAGTCCTTTTTCTAATCATATTAGGATTGGTTCAGGTTGCAATCTACCTGAGAATACTGGCTTTAGATAATCTTGGTTTGAATATCTCAAATTTCGTTAGCCTCTTTCTAATTTGCTTCGTATTCTACATATTATCGATACTAGTTATTAACAGAAATACAAAATCGAATCTTTCCATCAAAAAAATATTTTTCATAATTATCATTTTCTCAATAATCTTCCGAATAATTTTGATCTTACTCAAACCGACTCTTAGCCATGATATGATGAGGTTCCTATGGGATGGGCGATTGATTTTTCACGGGATCAACCCTTATCTATATACGCCTGAATCGTCAGAACTTGATGCGCTAAAAGATGTTGCATACTTTATCAATTATGAGTTCAAACATACCTTAACAGTATATCCACCCATCGCACAATTCATATTTGGAGTAGCCTACTTTTTTGCAGATGGAAATCCATTCGGAATAAAATTAATTACAACATTTTTTGATCTAATGAATATTTTTGTTCTTACGCTCTTAATGAAAAATATTAATCCTAAAAATTTGCTTTCAGGAATTATGATCTATGCATGGTCCCCTCTCCTTATTATGGAATCAACGGGTAACGGTCACATAGAACCAATTCCAATTTTCTTTATACTGTTAAGCTTGCTCTTTCTGGTTAAGAGTCGAATCTGTTTATCGTCGGTAAGTTATTCTAGTGCATGTCTATCAAAACTCTTTCCAATTCTCCTTTTACCAATTTTTCTAATATATTTAAGAAATTTCAGTAGAAGGAAAACTAAGAAATTTTTAGTATGGTTTATCATAATATCATCAATTGTATTGATTCCAATATTATTGTCGTCAGGCCTAAACCTTCTTTATCAGATCTTTTGGTATTCACAAAATATAACGTATAACTCGTCCCTCTATAGGATCATAGAATTAATCTTCTCATTCAACTCAACGGTCAATGTTGCGAGAATTGTTACATACTCGGCTTTTATTGTGACAGGTTTTCTTTTCTTAAGAAATAAGAATTTAACGAGTTTTATTGAATTTGTAGAAGGATGTCTTATTTTATTCGGATTATTTCTCCTATTCGCCCCTGCTGTTTTCCAATGGTATTTGATATGGCTTCTACCATTTATTGCGATCTTAGGAATAAATAGGAAAAATGTTGGCTGGTTTTACTTTACGGTGGCAGTCATTCTTGCCTATTTGCCCCAGTTCTCTTTTGATTATGATGTCAATAGTATTGCATTGATTCAATATTTACCGTTATATGCGATACTGATTCTATCAGCTTTTACCGCCAATAAGCCTTTTAAGTCGCTTTCAGATTGGGTTCGATTAATAGCAAAACCCAAAGCATAAAATTCAAACTAAAGGGTGCCAGAAGATTGGTCTCACAAAAAATTAAACATCTCATATTTGTCTTAGTGGCTGTTGTTTTACTAGTTATCGTCCTTTGGAATGCTGCATTAACTGCAATGGGTGACCCTATCTCACAATCGTATGGTGATGACTTAGAGGAAAAATTAGGTGCTGTACCGATCTCTTTTGAATCGAGGGAGGGACTTCTTCAAGGGAATAAAACATATGTGGCATTCCTGTATTATAGCACGTGTCCTACCTGTGAAGAGAATGAAGATAATCTGTTTATTTCGAAATCATATCCTAAGTGGCAGGGGAATCTTAGTTCCGATGAAATTTCCTTTAAGGCGATAAACTACTATAGAGATTTAGAAGCTGGTACCGCTTATTTTGAAGCTTTCAATATTTCAAAAAGTGCTGAAGGTGGTTCTATTCTTGTGGTGCATAACTCGAAAGTTGGGCTTGTCTATTATCCGCCTTTCAGTGATGGTGAGATAAGAAATGCAGTATACTATCTTACTAAAGGATCCTTAGCAGAAGGAATTTCTGACCAGAATGGAACAACATTTTCTCAGCCTCTAGTCTTTGCGTTGGGTGCGATATCTGGCTTTAATCCTTGCCTAGTAGCATTGGCGTCCGTATTCTTTGCGACAGCCAACAAGACTGAGTTGAAAAGTGTAACTAAAAGAATAGGTCTAATCTCGATTGGCCTTATTTACGCTTATTTGATATTCTTCTCACTAATTGTCTCAAATCCGGTTATCATGGGATCCTTAGTTTCTATAACTTGGATTATAGTGATAATTCTGTTAATCATGGGTTTACTATATCTCATTGAGGCGACTCAAGACATTTATTCTAGAAAATGGGGAAGCGGTAGTGGTATCGACGCCAAAGTTCATCTATTTCGAACACCTACTAGACTTAAAGGCCTAATCCAGAAAACAAAGGAAATGAATAGTCCAATCTATGACTTCAGTCTAGGCGCACTCTTTTCACTGGTAAAATTGCCTTGTATAGCTGCTTTTCTCATAGTGCTCCTAGTCAAATCAAGCACTCCACTAATCGATGTCACAATCTTTACACTCGGTGTAGCTTCACCTGTTATATTGATGGGTTTACTTATCGGCTTTGGAATGATGAAGGTTAACCAGCTAAGCACAGCTCAATTCAAAGGAAGAGTGATCCAGAGAATCTTGATTGGTGCTCTACTAATAATGTCTGCATTTCTAGTATTACAATAACAGATTTTTCAACAGTATTCCAATTCTTAATCATAAAACGAGTAATTTGCCTTCAGTGAAAAGTCTTAAAAATCGTTTAACCTACTATGTGTTATAGTTGAGAACAATATGAATCAACAAATTTCACTTGGATTCCCATTCCCTGGATTGCCTCCACCATCTTTTCCGCAAAGACCAAGAGCAATCAAAGGTTTCGGATTAGCTCTATTAGCAGGTATAATAACCATGCTAGCTGGAATAGCGACAACAATTCTAGCGCTACTATATCCTGGTAATGTACCGGGTTGGTTGGCTCCTTATATTTGGGGAGGAGTTGTCATAGGAGTTCTTCTTGGCATTCTAATAATTCTTGGAGCTTTCCTCATATGGGTGCGCTACTGGGCCTTAGGTGGCATCTTTGTGTTCCTATGTTCTCTAGCAAATGTCTACCTTGTAATGGTCTGGTTCATAACCGTTCCTTGGTGGCCATGGATAATCATGGGAGCCGGCTTGTTTGCATTAATAATTGGTGCAATCGGCGGAGTTCTAGGTATCTCAGGAAAATAGTCAAGCAGACCGGACAATAACAGTCCGGCTACCATTGGTTAATTAAATTACATGCTCTATGTTGATATTATAAGTCTAATGTGCTGGAAACGACCCAAAATTGTGTTTCTGACACTATCTTTCTAGTTCTTAAATGGTTATATCCTAAATAACAAAATTATATATTGAAGAAAACCTGTTTCTTTTTATAAGAATTAGATAAATGATAAATAGGTTATTAAGAAGTGGCTTAGAGCCATGATGAAACATAGATTACTTATTCTCATAATTTTGCTAAGTGCACCTGGTATATTACCTTTAGGTGATACTGTCAAGGGACAAATTCCTCCACTTCCGATTGATACGACACGAATAATCGATGATAAAGGATGGGTTCATGTATACGGGGAGATCGAAAATACTGGGTCTCTCATCATAATTGTTCATCAAGTTGCAGTAACTTTTAGAGATTCTGTGGGAGGTATAGTCGCAATCGACTCACCATATACATTTCTAAATCTTTTGAACGCCTCAGAGAAATCTCCCTTCGAAGCAATTTTGGCTGATCCTGATAAAGCTAATCAGGTTTCTGAACATACTATCCATATAGAATCCGCAAATACTGCTTCATTTCCTTATCGAAATTTCACAATATCTAATGAAGAATCATCTCTTGACGGTTCTGACAATTTGGTGATAAGAGGAAATATCACAAATTTTGGTGTTAGAAACGCTACATTTGTTCAGGTTATTGCAACTTTCTACGATGATAATCCATTAAGTAGAGTCTTATTCGCAGATTGGGCATATGCTGATCAAATAAACTTGACCGCTGGAAGTGATGGTACCTTTGAAATTACGGCCTTGAATGGCACATATAATTTAGGAAATGTAGGCGATTATGCATTAGCTTTTCAATGCAGCGAATATCTTGATTCAGATCCTGGTTCAACAGACGATGATTTTTCT
>MEZD01000039.1:227581-242676 GCA_001775955.1 Candidatus Bathyarchaeota archaeon RBG_13_38_9
ACAACAGGCTTACCAGAAGGCGCCAGTTATAGCTTCAGTCCAGGCAATTTAACAACATCCACTCAGATAACACTAACCATAACCCCATCGAATAATATCGGTGTTGGAATAGGTAATTTCTCTGTAAAAGTTAATGTAAAAGTTAGAAATAACGCAGAACGCACGATACCTGTAACTCTTACAGTTATTGAAAGAGTTGGATTTAGCTTATCCATAGATCCTTCATCAAGAACTGTTTCCCAAGGTAACGAGGGGACTTATACGATAACAGTAAAGTCAGGTGGAGGTTTCTCGTCTCCAGTAACTCTCAGTGTCTCAGATATTCCGCCTGACAGCAATGCTAATTTTGATCCTGTAATAGTAACACCTACAAGTCAAGGTAATCAATCAACTCTTACAATCTCAACTGATCAAAATACGTCAACTGGAACTTTCAACTTCATAGTTAATGGTACAGCCGGTTCACAGAACGAAAAGACAACTGCGCGTATAACAGTCACTTCGCCCACGGAAGGTTACTTTGAACTTGATATTGATCCAGATGAAAGAACTGTTTTCAGAGGTAGTTCAACCATTTTCACTATGACAGTTCAATCATTCAACGGTTTTAACTCAGCTGTTTCACTAAATGTATCCGGTTTATCTACCGATCTTACAGCTTCATTTATGCCAAGTCCTGTAACTCCTCCATCAAATGGGGAGCAAGAATCCACCCTGACAATAACGGCCGAATCTAATGCAGATATAGACTCATATGCCCTTACTATAACGGGAACAAGTCCCGGCGTCGCCACTAAGAACGTTCAAGCAACTATCTCTGTAAGTGCGTTTTCTGCGCCTGACTTTGCATTATATGTGCAGCCAACGAGTTTATCTATAATACAAAACAATTCTGGTACTGCAACAATCCAAATTGTATCAGTAAATGGATTTGAAGATTCTGTAGAATTATCTACTGAAGGTCTTCCAACAGGGGTAACCTCCTCAATTCAACATACAGTTGTAGCCCCATTGCCTTCAGGAAATGTTATCACTAAATTGACTATACAGACAAGCAGTTCAGCAAATATCGGAAACTATACCTTCACCGTAAAAGGAGAAAGCGATGGAAAAACCCACACCGAGGCAATTGAACTAATTATTCTAAACAGGACATCCGTCATTCCACCTTTTGGTCGGTGTATAATCGCGACAACCACTTATGGCTCAGAGCTCTCACCAGAAGTACAATTCCTAAGAGGCTTCAGAGATAATCGTGTACTATCGACAATTGCTGGGACAGAATTCATGAAAGCCTTCAATGCATGGTACTATTCATTTAGCCCTCAAGTCGCTACATGGATATATGATAATCCTGTGACAAAAGAACCAATGAAAATTCTACTTGCACCTCTTCTAGGCACTCTACACCTTTCAGAAATAACCTATTCTACCTTCGAATTTGCACCAGAATTAGCGGTAACAACCGCTGGAATAGTTGCGAGTCTACTGATTGGTTTGATTTATGTCGGGCCAATTATTACTATCGCTCATAAAAAAATCCGATATGGAAATATGTGGAAGATGCTCAAATGGTTGACGATAATCTCAGTCAGCTCAATAATCTTTTTGACTATTGGTCTAATCTTCTATCTATCTTCACTCATTATGCTCGCTTCTTCGACACTTGTCTTATCAATGATGGTGTTGGGGGCGCTACTGCCTACTCTAGCTCTGTTAGAGTTCCTAAAGCGTAAACATCAATAATCAAAATAGAAATTAAAAATTAATTTCTGTTCGATAAAAAACCGATTTTATTTGTTTGATGAACGTTGCCGAT
The DNA here is from genome assembly GCA_001775955.1 of Candidatus Bathyarchaeota archaeon RBG_13_38_9. Lineage (GTDB taxonomy): Archaea > Thermoproteota > Bathyarchaeia > 40CM-2-53-6 > RBG-13-38-9 > RBG-13-38-9. Next base: position 229,401 of record MEZD01000039.1, read on the forward strand.
GGCTTACGTTTTAATAAGTGCAGAAAAAGGCAGAGAAAAAGAGCTTCTAGAAGAATTAAGAAGCAATGCTGATGTAAAAGAAATTAACGAAGTAGATGGCATATACGATATTATAGTGAGAGTTGAAGCTGACACAGCTAAGAGATTGAATGACACTGTAGCCTTAGGTATTGGAAGGTGTGCAAACATCAAGAGCACATCAACATTAACAGTAAATGAGAAAGTGTAAAAAAATAATAGCGAGCAATTGAATTTTTGTTCAATTTTCCATAAAAATAACTTCTTTTTAAACATCTAGAAAGATTTACAAGTCCGCAGTCATGACCATGCTCCATAATAAGATTATCTAGATGGTGTCAAATATGAAACTGCAAGACAAAGTGGCCATAATTACAGGTGGTGGGCGTGGAATAGGCCGGGCCATAGCCAAAAAGTTTGCATCAGAGGGTGCAAAGGTTGTAATCAACTACAGCAAATCAGAGAAAGAATCACAAAGCCTTGCTCAAGAAATTAAGAACGACGGTGGAACGGCATTAGTAGTTAAAGCAGATGTTTCAAAAACAAATGAAGTCAAAGAATTGGTTAAAAAGACCATGGATGAATTTGGTAGGGTAGACATCTTGGTTAATAATGCAGGTGTTCTGATTCCTGCAAGTTTTCTAGATTCTACTGAAGAGATGTGGGATATGACAATTGATGTCAACCTTAAGGGCTCTTATTTGTGCTCAAAGGAGGTTGCCACGATAATGCTTGATCAGAAGAAGGGTAAAATTATCAATATCTCTTCTGTCTGCGGTTTAGTCCAAAAGACGGCTCTAGGCAACACTCCATATGTCGCCTCAAAAGCTGGAGTAATAGGTTTAACCCGTTCTTTGGCAGTCAATCTAGGTCCAACGATAAATGTTAACGCAATAGCTCCAGGAGTGATAGATACGGATATGGTTTCGTTCTTCACTCCAGAGAGAATGAACGTAATAGTTGATGAGACTCCTGTTAAACGAATAGGTAAACCAGAAGAGATAGCTACCGCTGCATTATTTTTAGCATCTGATGAATCCGATTATATAACTGGTGAAGTCATTACTGTTAGTGGCGGAAGAGGAATGCGTTAAACCTATTCTAGAAATGATAGACCAATTTGATAAAAATCCCTTTCTCTTCAAGAATAAACTTATATAAAGTATTTATGCGATTCAGCAGAGAGAATAATATCTAGTTTACTTGAGATGATTTTAAGAAATGCAAACTTCCGGAAAAAGACTTCACCTCGAAAAAATCCAAGAAGAAATGCATGGAAAGAGTCTACGCATCGAGAAACTCAGAAAAGAGTTCGGAAGTCTGGTCGCAGTAAAAGATTTGACATTAGAAGTGAAAAGCGGAGAATTTGTTAGTTTACTTGGGCCATCAGGATGTGGAAAATCTACAACGTTAAACATGATCGCTGGTTTGCTAGAACCAACAAGTGGAAAGATTTTCGTTGGTGACCAAGACATAACAGAAATTTCACCAATACAGAGAAATGTCGGGCTAGTCTTTCAGAACTACGCTGTATTCAACAATATGACCGTCTATGAGAATCTAGCTTTCGGATTAAGAGTAAGAAAGATGTCCAATGACCAAATAAAAACTGAAGTCAACAAAATTGCTGAGACACTTGAACTATCAGATATTCTAGCTATGAAAGCAGGAAAATTGAGATTAGACGAGTTGCAGAGAACAGCTTTGGGACGGTCGATGATCACGAAACCTGCATTCTTCCTTCTGGATGAACCTCTAAGCAATTTGGATGCTGGACTCAGATCTCAAATGAGAGTAGAACTCAAAAGGATCCAACGCGAACTTAAACAGACGATACTCTATGTTACACATGACCAAGTAGAAGCAATGTCAATGGCGGATCGAATAGCTGTAATGAGTCAAGGCGAATTGCAGCAATACGGCTCCAGAGATGAACTCTATAGTAATCCATCAAATCGATTTGTAGCTAACTTCATTGGTAGTCTATCAATGAATTTCATAGATTGTGCATTAATCGAAAAAGATAATCGAACACTGTTGGATGCAACAGACTTTCAAATCGACGTAACAAAATTAGCTTATGTCATCAAGAAAAATGTTAGTAACTCAGAATTGATTATGGGCATTAGGCCAGAAGATGTTGAGGTCAATACCCAACGCAAAACAGAAGACTCTATTCAGAGCGAAGTATACATAACGGAACCTATAGGCCCAAAAACAGTAGTCACCCTTTCGATTGGAAACACAAAGATCAAATCAATGGTACCCGAAACGTTTCATACAAAGATAGGCGAAAAGCTCTGGACAAATTTCAATATAGACAAATTACATATATTCGATAAAAAATCTGAAAAGGCAATCTTCTAGAATGAAGTGATAAAAATTGGTCGCTGTCAGAGTCGAAAATCTCACTAAACGATTTCGAGACGAAACCGCCCTCGACAAAGTTACATTCAAAGTAGAGGACGGTGAATTCTTTGTACTTTTAGGAAGACCAGGTGCTGGTAAGACAACGACGTTGCGGACTATCGCAGGATTGGAGAAGCCCGATGAGGGAGAGATCTATATCAAAGATCAATTAGTAAATGATGTTCTTCCAAGTGAAAGAAATATTGCGATGATCTTCCAGAACCTTGCACTATATCCAAGCTGGACAGTATACGATAATATGGCATTTACAATGAAAATACACAAGGTCCCCAAAGAAGAAATTAACCAACGAATCCATGAAGTTGCCAAAACTCTTGGTATCGATTATTTACTGGACAGAACTCCTGCCACCTTGAGTGGTGGTGAACGTCAAAGAGTTGCCATAGGAAGAGCGCTTGTAAGACGGCCAAGTGTCTTCCTTATGGATGAGCCCCTAGGACCTCTCGATGCTCTGTTAAGGCTAAACATGAGAACTGAACTGAAAAGATTGAAAGCAGAGTTAGGTCAAGCCATAATATACAGTACTCCGGATCAGCTTGAAGCAATGAGTATGGCCGACCATCTTGCTGTCATACATAAGGGTGTAATAAAACAGATTGACGATCCTGAAACAATATACAATAAGCCAAAAAATCGTTACGTTGCCAGTATGATCGGTAGTCCAGCTATGAACTTTCTAGAAGGAACTTTCGAAGCAACGGATACCGAATCATATCTTAATTGTAGCACCTTCAAGGTAAATCTAACAAAATTCAAAGAACCAATTGAAAGAGGCTCCACGAGTTCTGAACTTACTTTCGGAATCAGGCCTGAGCATATAAAAGTTAATCACGAGAAGATATCTCCAGATTCATTCGAAGCCAATGTGATAATGGAAGAACCTCTTGGTTCAGAAACCATACTACATTTGAACATTAACAAAGAACTGGTTAAAGCTATAGTTCCGCCCACATTTCAAACCAAATATGGAGAAAAGCTTTGGATAGACTTTGACATGAACAGAATGCATGTTCTCGATGCAAAAACCGAGAAGGTTATAATCTAACAGAAAAAATAATACTTTCACTTTTCTCTCTCCATTATATTACACAAAACGTAACTTCAAAATTGATATACTCGCGCCATCTGCATATCTCATTAGATTAAATGGAGATCTTAGTATTGAGGTGTAGTGGTACTGCCTAGAAAAATTGTAAGCGAAGCAACTGAGGAATCTGCCAGCGAAGCAACTGAGGAATCTGCCAGCGAAGCAACTGAAGAACCAAAGAAAAAGTTTGAATCAATAGACGATCTAACTGGAGTAGGGCCTGCAACAACTAACAAGTTAATAGAATTAGGATATCAAACGATAGAATCCTTAGCAACTGCTGCTGTAAAAGAATTAACTCCAGCAGGTATCAGTGATAAGCAAGCTGCAAAAATAATCAGCCAAGCACGAGACAGTATCTCGATAGCTTTCATCCCCGCAAATGCTCTCATCAAGATGAGAGAAAATGTTTTGCGATTATCAACAGGTAGTGCGACAATAAATGATCTAGTTGGTGGGGGACTAGAGACCCAAACAATAACCGAGTTCTATGGGCAATATGGAGTGGGGAAATCAATTTTATGTCATCAGCTCTGTGTAAATGCCCAGAAACCTATTGAGCAAGGAGGTTTGGATGGTGGAGCATTATATATCGATACTGAACAGACTTTCAGACCTGAATGGATTATCAGGATGGCTAGTCATCTAGGAATGGACCCTGAAGAGACAGCGCGGAGAATAATCTATTCAGAAGCATACAACAGTGATCATCAGATACTCCTTCTCGAAAAAGCGGACAAAGTAATTAAAGAAAATAACATACGCCTCATAGTTGTTGATTCACTTATGGCTAACTTCCGAAGTGAATACCTCGGAAGAGAGATGCTTGCTGAAAGACAACAAAAAATCAATAAACATCTACATAGGCTTTCAAGACTCTCAAGAGCATTCAATGCAGTAGCAGTAGTTACAAATCAAGTGATGTCCAAGCCTGATGCATTCTTTGCTATGCAAGTTGAACCTACTGGTGGACACATTGTAGCTCACACTAGCCATACAAGAATTTTCTTACGAAGGACGGCAAGTGGGCCTGTAAGAATCGCAAGACTTGTATCAAGTACATATTTGCCTGAAGGTGAACGCCTTTTCAAGATAACCGATAATGGTGTTGAAGACATAGATGAAGGAGAGACAGCAAAGAATTGAGTCAAAGTAATCAGAATATGGCTTCCAAATATCTTAGAGCTATTGCTGAACGACGAATAAAAGATGGTGAGGTTGAATTTGATCGAGTTAGCTTGTCACTAGATGATTCGGAGTGGAATAAAGGATATTTGAAAGCTCTTGAAGGTCTCCTCGTCACTTTCAAAACTAATAATGGTAAACATCTGTATTTGCAAAGAAAAGAGCTTGAAGATCAAAAAATAAGGAAAAAGTTCAAAGAAGAAATTAAAAAACATTCCATCAATGAACTTCATGAAGACTTTGATCGTGGATTTTTCTCGGGTTTAATGGATTATTTTACAATAGCAGAACAAAGTAAAAGTAGTCGACGATCCAAATAAGCATGAATCATAATTGTTTAAGGGCTTAGATTCCTCATTAATATGTCCATAGAGTGTAAAGGAATATCCAAACAAAAGCCCATGTAAAAATATAAGTTCCAACACCGAGCGTTAATCTTTTACGTCCAACTTGAAGTTCTTCTTCCCCATAACGCAGATTCTTAATAACAATAACCGATAATAAATAGATGAAAGCAGCAAAGATTATGCCTGTAGTGTCTCTTAATCTCAGGATGTAACATAAAATTGCCGCAAGAATACCTAGACCAAAACGAGACCAATATACAACACTAGTGACTGGATAACGAGCAAGCTTAGTACCCTTCAATTCACTTTCAGATTGTATTGTTTTTGGTTGTGCAACAACTTTAACAGGAGCAGGGTCACGAGGTTTATCTTCTGTAAATTTATAACCACAATTCCCGCAGAATCTTCGATTCTCGACATATTCCTTACATTTCGGGCACTTTTTTCTAGCCATGATAAACCAACTTTTATGCCTTAAACCCCACAATGAAGATATCTCTTGTATATTAGCATATTAGCACAATCTAGAGGAATGGAAAATGAAAGATGTGATGTCCAGTCTTGACATATCAGCCGTAACTCTTGAAATGGCTGATAGTTTAATTGGGAAAAGGATAGACAACATCTATCATATCATTCCAAGGACTTTTCTGATTCGATTCCGTCCTGAGGCAATCTGGCTCTTGATAGAAGTTGAGAAGAGAATACATCTTACAAAATTCAAGTATCCCACTCCTCCTAAACCCAGTATCTTCTGTATGACTCTGAGAAAACATCTTCTTGGAGGAAAACTGGAGAAAATAGAGCAGGAAGAATTCGATAGAATCGTTAACCTAAATATCTTAACTAAATATGGCATCTTTCATGTAGTCGCAGAACTTTTCAGAAGAGGAAATTTGATCCTTATCGATCCTGAAAACAAAGTACGACTAAGTATGAGATATGCTCGAATGCGAGATAGACATCTAATAAGAAATGAACTTTACAAACCTGCTCCCTCAAGCGGAATAAATCCATTAACATTAACCCTTGAGCAATTCGAAAAACTGAGAGAGATCGGTGACGAGCAATTACTGAAAGCTCTCACAAAAATGATCTCAATAGGACCCTTACACGCAAAAGAATTGTTAGCTAGGTCAGAGTTGGATCATGAGTCTTATGTAAGAGATTTGAATCAAATTCAATTTGAAACTCTTTTCAAATCAATACTTTCAATAAAAGAACAAATAATCCGAAAAGAATACGAACCAGCAATAATCTGTGATGAAAAAGATCAATCACTTGATACAACCCCCTTCCCATTAAGAATCTATCAAGACAAAACTCGAATGGAATTCAAAACTTACAATGAAGCAGTGGATGAATTCTTTTCAAAACAAACAACAACTGCTGAGTTGCATAAAGTCAAAAAAGTACAGGACGTAGAGTTAGCAAGATTAAGCAGGATCATCGAAGAACAGAAAAAACAAAAAACATCATTAGAAGAGACAGTCAAAGAGAATAGGGAAATCGCTGATACGATATATCTTAACCTGCATATCCTATCTGAGATAACCACATTAATCGAGAAAGAGAAAGTGAAGGGAACTCCACTTCAAGATATAGAAAACTTAACGAACAAAATAGCTACAAACAATAAACAGCAAATAATTACAAAAATTCTTCCAGAAGAAGCCAGATTGAATGTAGGTCAAATCTCAATTCATATACGGCATGATAAAAATCCACAGCAGGTTGCCAAACAATATTATGATGCCTCAAAGAAAGCGTCACAAAAATTGAAGGGCCTACAAGAATCCGTAAATAAAATTGAGGCCAAACTGAGAGGTGTTGAAGAAGAAACCATCGAAAAAAAAGTGATAGAAAAAATTCCTAAACGAAAAAGAGAAAAAGTCTGGTATGAGAAATTTCATTGGTTTAAAAGTTCAGATGACTTTCTAATTATGTCGGGCAAGGACGCCTCAACTAACGATTTATTGATAAGAAAATATCTCAATAAAGATGATTTAGTATTTCATGCCGAAATCCAAGGAGCCCCATTCACTATTATAAGAACTGATGGAAAACCTATCACTCCCCAGACAATTAAAGAAGCTGCACAAGCGACTGCTGCAAGGAGTAAAGCATGGAGCCTAAATTTAACGGCTGTAAATGTCTACTGGGTTAATCCCGACCAAGTCGAAACAAGTGCCCCCAGCGGAGAATATTTGGGGAAAGGCCAATTCATGATACGGGGGAAACGTAACTATGATCGTGGAGTGGAGTTGAAGATAGCTATAGGAGTTCGAGAAGAAAATGGAAATGTAATATTTGTTGCAGGTCCATCATCCGCTATTGAAAAACAGGCCGAAGCTTATGTGGAACTGGTGCCTGGAAGAACCTCTTCAGGAAAATTAGCAAAGAAAATAATTGAAATATTGAAAGTTTCAAGTCGTGAGACTATTAGTGAGAGAATAGATCGAACTAACTTAGATGAAGTCGCAAGACTAATCCCTGCTGGAAAAGGAGAAATAGCTATCAAAGGAAAAATTCTATCGTTATGACTTAGCATTCGCTAATAATATTAAAAAATACTATGAATCACTGTAGAAAGTTGAAAATATACTCTATGGCCTTTAAAATGACCCACAATCCTGATAATATCATTATTCCCTTGGCGTTTTCTGTGAACTCTTTATAGCCCATATGTTATGTCACTATGTAACACTCATACACTCATTTCATTTAAACATTATTCAAGATTTAGAAATAACATCAGCTTAAGATACTAAGAAAACCTGCAACGAACCTTCGGCACAAACATGACGACCAAGCAAGTATAATATAGTATAAGAGTAGGCATAAAACTATCTTGAATTGACAAGTGATCTATTATGGCTTCCTCACTCGATGAGAATGTCGCAACTGCTAAAGATGTAATGTCAAAACCTGTAATTAGTGTCAGAGAGAACGATAATGCAATGAATGCGGCTAAGCTAATGGCGAAACATCGGATAGGCGGAATAGTGATCGTCAATAAAAATGGCAAACCCTTGGGAATAGTTACAGAGAGAGATCTGGCTACCAGAGTTGTAGCGAAAGGTCTTCAACCCAAAGATGTGAATGTTTCGAGTATTATGAGCCGACCTTTAGCAACAATAGATGGTGAAACCAGTATAAGAGAAGTTGCAAAAAAGATGAGCCGACTGGAGATTAGACGGTTTGCTGTAGTTAGTAAAGAAGATCTTCAAGGGATTATTACCAGTAACGATATTCTAAGAATCACTCCAGTTATGATGGATCTCCTTTCGGAAAGGTCAAGAATAAACTCAAATGAACCCATACGAGAAACAAGTAATCTTGCGGGATATTGTGATAATTGTTCAGAATGGTCTCTTTCTTTATCATATCATGAGGGTAAATTTCATTGTGAAGACTGTCTTGCCGATGGCGAAGAGGAAGCCAAAGGGAAGTAGTGATATGATCACCAAATAATCCTAAGCAGTTTATTCTTAAACTTCTAAATTAAAATCCACATTTACAGAAGTTATTCAAGATTTGAGATTCAAAAAAATAACCAAACCTTCAGAAGTTGATCTAAATATTGTTGGTGCCAAACTTCTACTTGGCAATCAACTACTAGACGGCGGCATCAGCATCGAAGAAGGTAAGATCATTAAGATAGGAAAAGAACCATCTCTGCCTAAAGCGGATAAAATTCACGATGTAAAAGGTCGTCTAACAATCCCTGGGCTGATAGATACTCATGTCCATCTTAGAGATCTTCAGTTATCGTATAAAGAAGACTTCCATACCGGAACCTGCGCTGCAGCTGCAGGGGGATTTACTACAATTCTAGATATGCCAAATAATATCCCGCCGACATATTCCGCTGCAAATTTGAGACTAAGACGTGATGAAGCAATGACGAAAGTAATTGTCAATGTTGGATTTCATGCTGGATTAGTCGATGACAAATCGGAAATACATAAAATGAGTTCGATGGGGATCTACTCTTTCAAATTATATATGAATAATCGACATTCACAAATTGATATTGAAAATGATGCCACCCTTGCTGAGAATTTTTCGACATGTAAAATGATTAATGTACCAATAACTGTTCATGCCGAGGATAGGTCTACCATTGAACAAAGAATAAACAACTTCAAAGGGAAACCTATCGAACTGAAAGACTACTGCTATATACATGATTCAGATGTTGAAGAAAAAGCTGTAAAGCGAATAATTGGAATCGCAGAAAAAACAGGAGCAACGATTCATATATGCCACATAACCAACAGCTCAACAATTGATGAAATAAAAGAAGCAAGAGATAAGGGAATATCCGTAACGGGCGAAATTGCACCTCACCATATGATTCTCTCAAAAGATGTTCTCGAAAAGTTAGGAGGATGGGCTTTGATGGATCCACCTCTGAGGCAAATCACCGAGACAGAAAATCTATGGAATGGACTTTTAAACAAGGAATTCTTAACAGTCGCAAGTGATCACGCGCCCCACAGTCTTTTAGAAAAAAGTTCTCAAGATATTAGAGAAGTACTCCCGGGAATTCCAGGTCTGGAAACTACTCTCCCAATCCTTTTAACAAAAATTTCTAGGGGAAGGCTTTCATTGTCTGCTATCCCTAAGATTTTAGCTGAAAGACCAGCCAAAATCTTTGGTCTTAAAGGTAAAGGTGAATTATCTGAAGGTGCAGATGCCGATATTACAATACTAGATTTGAAAAAAGAATTTGTTATTGATCCAGACAAGTTCCATAGTAAAGCAAGATATTCGCCGTTTGCTGGAGAGAATTGTGTTGGGTGTGTTTCAGAGGTGTTTCTAGCTGGTAACATGATCTTTGAAAATGGTGAGATTCTCACTCCACCGGGTTCAGGGCAAGTCTTGGGTGTTCAAACGTGAAATTCCTGGTTGATGGAATGCTAGGAAACATTACTAGATGGTTGCGACTATTAGGTTATGATGTAGAATACGAAAAAGGTCAAAATGATAATGAGCTTCTGCTGAGATCAAAACAGGAAGAAAGAATTCTGTTAACATCGGATGCAGAATTATTTAGACTCGCAAAGAGAAATGGATTGAATACTGCACTAGTTAAGAAAGCCTCTCCAGATGAGGTCCTTTCAAAACTATCTGAAAAATTTAATATTCACTTGGTTTTTGATGAAATGAGATCACGATGCCCTACTTGTGGATTTTCTCTGAAAAGCGTACATAAAAAATCACTAAGAGAAAAAGTTCCAAAGAACACCTATCAAAGATATAATGAATTCTGGATATGTAGTAGTTTGTCATGCTCAAAGATCTATTGGCGTGGAAATCATTGGAAAAAGATAAGTCAAACACTAAAGAAGGCTAGGAAAGAAAAATTAAATGTCGAAAATAAATAATTATAACAATGAAAACGAACTCAACATAACTGAAGGAGAATTTCTAGTAAACCTTGCGAGGAAAGCAATCTCAAATTATTTATCAGAAGATAAAATGATCAAACCACCAGAAGATACTCCAGCAAGTCTGAATGAGAAACTGGGAGTATTCGTGACTCTTAAAAATTATAGTTCAGGAGAACTTAGAGGTTGTATCGGATTTCCAGAACCTATTCAGATACTTGCTAAAGCAACAATAACATCGGCTATCGAAGCTGCGACGGGAGACCCTAGATTTCCTCAAGTGACCTTGAAGGAATTAGAGGAGGATATCACAGTTGAAATTAGTGTATTAACCACCCCTAAAGAGATCACAACTGAACCAAAGAATATTCCTGAAAACATATCTATAGGTACTGATGGCCTGATCATAGAAAAAGGTCTACAACGTGGTCTCCTTTTACCTCAAGTAGCCGTAGAATGGAAATGGGATCAAGAGGAATTCTTAGTAAACTGTTGTTTAAAGGCTGGTCTACCACCTGATTCGTGGCTCTTAAATGATTCAAAAGTCTTCACATTCAAAGCAACAATATTCAGAGAACGATCACCAAAAGGTATTGTCGAAAAGGTTTTGCAAGAGAAAGAACCGCAATGAGAATCTACTTGGCGCCATGTGGCATAGGTCTAGGCCACGTTACTAGAACTAAATCCATTGCTAAGAAACTTTTAGAGAATGGCGATGAAATAATCTTCTCTACATACCTAGATGGTTTAAAATATTCAAGAGCGATGGGATTCAATACCGTGGCCAGTCATCCTATCTTATTCAAAGTGGCAAATGATGGAACAGTAGATTTTAGGCAAACATCAGCTAGAAGTGGTTTAACCCTAGGATTTCATCGATATGTTCTAAAACAAATCGTTTCTGAAATCACAAATATGAAACAGTTCAAACCAGACCTTGTGTTCTCAGACTCTCGGGCTTCTTCTGTCATAGCAGCAAGATTATTGAGAATTCCAATAATATTAATGCTGAATCAGTTCAAAATAGAGATTATTAGAAAACCCAGTAAAGAAAATATGAGTCTGCTAGACCGATTATTTATTTTCATAGCAAACATGTTTTGGATTTTCATTAGAACCTTAATAGGTGGCATTTGGGGTCAGAGCAATCTAATACTAATTCCAGATTTTCCAAATCCTAATACTATTTGCATAGAAAATCTAGCAATTCCGGGAAGATATTTGTCCAAAGTTAAATATGTTGGACCGATTGTTGATTTTGCTCCAAACGATCTTAAAGTAACTCAGAATGTATTGGAAAAACTGAGTCTGTCAAAAAGTAAACTAAAGATTTATGCTGCTATAAGTGGTCCCAAGGTGGAACGTCAATATCTGACTAACCAGCTCTTGGAAGTACTTCCAGATATGCCTGAAGATTTACAATTTGTTCTCTCATGTGGAGATCCAGGCGGAAACAGAAATCCAACAATAATCAACAATCTAATTAAATATGAATGGTTGAATGAAAAGACTCAATATGAGCTTCTAAAAATCGCTGATATTATAATATGTAGATCAGGTCACGGCTCAATTACAAAAGCGCTCACTTTCGGCAAACCTCTAATTCTAATTCCGACACCAGACCACACTGAACAAAACCTTAACGCAAAAAGAGCAGTTCAACTTGGTGTGGCAGTCATACTTGAACAGAAAAAACTTACCACGAAAACCTTATTGAATGCAATTACTGAAATTAGTAAGAATACGCGATTCAAGAAAAAAGCAGAAGACTTTTGCAAATTAGCTCAAAATCTATCTTCGATAAACACAATTGCAGGATTAATTGCCGAAACAAAATTAAAACGTATCCCTGCTTCGAATTAATTTACTATATTCAAATTGGAGAGATGATATGCTATGACATCCAAAGATAGCATTTCATTTTGTCCAAACATAATTATTATCGACCTTGATGGTACACTAATTAAGTTTCAAATAGACTATTTGAACGCGAGAAAAGACGCATTGCTTCTAATCAAGAAATATTCTTTTCTACGAAATATGAAATTCACGTTGAATGACAGTATTTTCTTTATGGATCGTGAAATCAAGAAATTTCTAGTTGAAAATGAGCTATCTGAGAACATTTACAAAGAAATCCACGATAAGCTAGTATCAATTTTAGAAAGATATGAAATGGATTCTGCCAAGAGAGCCAAATTACTGCCTTCCGTCAAAGAAACTCTTGCTCAAATCAAGGATATGAGGTGGAACTTGATACTTTTCACTGCTAATGGCGAAAATGCCATGAACACTATCGTCAATAAAACAGGAATTAAAGACTTTTTCAATGTGATGATCTCAAGAGGAGACTCGATGGAGGTAAAACCACATCCACACCATATCAAATCAGCAATTTCAACGATGGGGCCAAGTCCTAAAGTGATTATTGTTGTTGGTGATAGTGTTGCAGATATGGAGTCAGGTAAACACATTGGAGCTATTACTGTGGGTGTAACCAGTGGACTTGGAAGCCCCCAACAATTAGCTAAAGTTAATGTGGATTATCTTATAGGATCTATAGCTGAACTTCCATGTTTACTAAGACATATGCATGGTGATATCGATTGTCAATGATTGATGCGATCATTATCGGCTTTTTACAAGGGCTACTTGAATGGCTTCCTGTAAGTAGCAAAAGCATGATAATCCTTTACCTAGTTAATGCGGCTTCTGTAAGTGGTGAAACGGCATATTCTTTGGCAATGTTTCTGCATTTCTCGACAGTAACGGCAGCTCTAATAATGTTTAGGTCTGATTTTTTAAAAGTTATA
>MEZD01000039.1:242704-258843 GCA_001775955.1 Candidatus Bathyarchaeota archaeon RBG_13_38_9
CAGATGATTCTTCAGTTTTATTCAGAAGTCTTTTAGTGACGATTCTCCTTAGTGCAGCCATTGGATTACCTCTGTATTTGTTGACTAGATATTTTATTTTGGAATTAAATGGCCTTCTTCTTACTTGTTTCATAGGGTTATTCTTAATTCTGACAGGTCTTTTTCTCAAATATTCAAAGAGTCTTAAAAGGCTCAAATCTTTGGAACAGATTGGGACAGTAGATATGGTTCTTACTGGATTTATGCAAGGGCTGTCTGCTTTGCCTGGTCTTAGTAGGTCTGGACTAGTTGCTTCAACCCTTCTAATGAGAAATGTTGAAAAAGAAACAGCACTTCGATTGACCTTCATTATATCTGTACCGATAATTTATGGAATGGCTATTGCAGAATTTGTTGTGGGATTGGGTTTTAGAGCTAGCTTGGAAAAATTCGGCACAATAAATATTTCAATAGCATTAGCAACTTCTTTCATCTTGTCTTTAATTTCCCTTAGAATGATGTTGGAACTGGCCAGAAGACTGGATTTTACAAAATTTCTAATTTGTTTTGGGAGTCTTACGTTTGGTCTCGCTTTAGTGATTATGTTGCTGAGTTAGAATTCTATATATTGAATGTCTGGTTATTTTTTTATTGAATAAAACTCAGTACTATCGTTCAATATTTTTTTCATAAATTCGTCTAAAAGTCCATCTGATAGCATTTTTTAAATCCAATAGTCTTTTTTGATCTCCAAAATTATGCACTACTAACACCTTGAGGTTACCTTTCTCATGATCTATTTCGTAAGTCAATTGTTCTCCTTTCATGATTTTTCCTTCTCTTAGTTGTTCTTGATCTTTAACTTTCATAGGTTCGAGGACTTTGGATATTAAGAAAGCTCTCATTGGCGGAGAACTTACATCGAATTTCATGTTTTCAGCAGGAATTGCTGTCAGATTATTTCCTTCAAGAAATATTTCACCTATTTTTTTGTCTTCAACAATTAGCGGTGTAACCTCCTTGGAAAACTTTTTTTCTTCGACTTTCGTAGGATGAATAATTGACTTGATCTGTGACTTTGGAATTTCCATTTTCTTGAAGCTTTTCTCTGCTAGAATCTCGTCGATTATTGCTAAACATGAGTTAAGCTTTTTCGTTTCTTCACTTAGCTCTGAAACTCTCTGTTCTAGATACGCTTTAGTTTCAGCAAGTTTTCTTGTAGTATTATCTTTGCTCAAGAAATTGTCGTTCTCCAATATGATCTAACTATTAAATGAAATAAATAATGATATAGAATTCATAAAATTGTTCATATAATATAGAACTATGGTTTTTACGTAAATTAATATTGAAGAAATACTTATAGTACAATTAATTGAGTGCCGAATAAAAGGGTTGAAAAAAACTGAACAAAGATAGTCCACTCATGCGGGCAATAGAAAAGTTAGCCAAGCTGAGACTAAGTGAGTTTGCTCTAAGTAGGTTTGAAAAAATAGCCGCGAAAATGGGAGTGGATGAGAATAGAGTCCTTGAACTCTATATAGACGCGAAAAACAATTCTGGAAGGGAACGGTTTAAAAAAATTAAACATTCAGACAGGATTTTGCTGCTTCCTCAATGTCTTAGATCCAGGGACTGTATTGCAAAACTTGGAGAGCTAGGCTACGAGTGTAACAATTGTGGAAAATGTCAAATTGGACCATTTATAGATGAAGCTAAAGTTTTAGGGTATGAAAATATTTTGATAATATCTGGAGGAAGTATAGTTCCAAAGATTTTTACTAAATTCAGACCTAAAGCCTCTCTTGGCGTAGGGTGTCTTAAAGAACTTGTAATGGGAAGCTTTGTATGCCAAAAATTTGGCATTGCAGGTCAGGGATTTCCTTTACTTAAAGACGGTTGTCTTGAAACAGATCTAGATTGGAAATTATTAAGAAGTATGATCTAATCGGTAAATGATAATTGTAAAATAATAGTTTGATCATATGATGCCTTTCTTCTTCAATTGTTCTATCTTACTCTTTTCATAGCCCAGTCCATCAAGGATTGAATCTGTATGTTGACCTAACGATGGTGGGGGAATCCTAATTTTTGGTTTTATTTCACTGAATTTCACTGGTAAAGCAAGTTGCTTTACATTACCTGATCCAGGACAATCCAAATCGAAGATCAGTTCACGATGCTTTACGTGGGGATCAGTAAACACTTCATCTAAAGTTTTCACAGGAGTCAGACAAGAGTCTAGGTCGTATAAGATCTCAAACCATTCATCTCTGCTTTTCGTTTTGAAGATACTCGATAGTCTGTTTATTACTTCCTTTGATCGTTGACCTTTGGCTGTTCGGTCTTCTAGTAGCTCTTTTGCCCCAATTTTTTCACAGAGAATTTTCCAGAACTTATCTTCAGCAGCTCCAACTGCAACATATTTTCCATCTTTTGTCTGATAAACTGAATAGAAAGGTTCTCCACCTGCGGGCCAAGTTGCTCTTTCTGGAGATTTGCCGTTGGCGATAAATCTAGCTGCTTGAATCGTCAACCATGAGACTACTCCGTCAAACATTGATATGTCAACGAATTGACCTGTGCCAGTCTTTTGTCTTGATATTAGTGCTAGCAGTATTCCCATTACTGCGAACATACTCCCGGCAATATCCGCAATGGGTATTCCCGGAACAATCGGGGGTCCATTTTTTTCACCGGTTAAACTCAAGATACCTGATAAAGCCAGATAGTTTATGTCATGTCCAACAAGATTCTTGTAGGGTCCATCTTGACCAAATCCTGTTATGGGACAATAGATTAGTTCCGGATGATCTTTCTTTAAAGTATCATAATCTATGCCGAGACGTTTGCACACTCCTGGTCTAAAACTCTCAACTAAAATATCATAACTGTTCAGAAGTCTTGTGAAGATCTCTTTACCCTCCTCGGACTTGAGGTTAAGTGTCATGCTCTTCTTGTTTCTATTCAAAGTGAGAAACATGGAGCTTTGACCTCCAATCAACGGAGGTGTATAACGAAGATAATCTCCTCTTCCAGGTTGCTCTATCTTAAGAACATCAGCTCCCATGTCTGCTAAAAGCATGGTGCAATATGCGCCAGGATTAAGTCGTGTCAGATCAAGTATCCTAATCCCATCAAGAGGATTATTCAAAATCCATCACTCACTTCTCAAATTTTCTCTTTTTAAGATCGAGGGAACCTGTTGTAGTATTTATGAAGAGCATTCAAGGCACGAATATTTCTAAGAAGAGACGGATATGTTGGTATTCCCAGATTCTCCAAAATCTCTCGGTATTCATCAATTACCTCTTGTGAGGCGAGAATTGAAACTACCATTGGTTTATCAGGAAATCTGCTTTTTAAGTTGGAAAAAACTTTCTTTATATCTACATCCCATGTTTTACTCTCCTTCGTAAGGCCGACAATGACTAAAGATATCATATCGACATTCGGATCTTCAAAAAAAGTTTCAAGAGCAAAAACTAAGGATGCTTCAGCATCCCCCATACCTTGCCGTACTAACTCAGCATCAAGAGGATTTCTGACGATACCGAATCCAGGTGCTTTGCTAGTAAGCTTCTCCATACTTTCCTTTGTAAGATTCGCAATCTGCAATCCATAATGCTCTATTGTATCGGCACTCATAACGCAGCCAGCTCCTGTATATGCTATCACGCCGACTCGATCTCCTTTTGTTGGAGGAAGAAATGCAAATGCTTTGATCAGATCTAGCAATTCTTCTATATCCAATACTCTGATTATCCCCGATGTTTTACATAATGCCTCGAAGATCTCATCTCTAACCATGAGTGAACCTGTATGAGTGAGCGCTGCGTCGCCTCCAGATTTTGACCGAGCTGATTTGAGAATAAGAATAGGCTTCTTTTTTGAAACTTTTTTAGTTATTTCGAGAAATCTTCTTCCGTTATTAATTCCTTCAGCATAAATTGCTATCACTTGGGTTTGTTGATCTGCTTCAAGATATTCTAGAATGTCTGAATCGTCGAGATCCGATTTATTTCCTAATCCTGCGACTTTACTGAGACCATATTTCTGAGTAGATACTATATGTTCGAGTAGAACCGAGGCGAACATTCCTGTTTGTGAAATTATCGATACTTTACCTTTTCTTGGTTTTGTGATTTTTACAAATACAGATGTGTAACCATTAAAAACATTAAGAATGCCTGTTGTGTTAGGTCCAGCGATTCGAATTCCAGCGGAGCCTGCTATCTTGAGGATATCTTTCTCAAGTTGGATCCCTTCTTTTCCAGCTTCTTTGAACCCTGATGTGCATATTACTGCGGCTTTGACATTTTTTTCAGCAGATTCCATCAATATTTGTGGTACATATTGAGCTGGTACTATTATTGTTACATTATCAATATTTTCTGGGATTGATGCGACATCAGGATAGCATTTGAATCCTAAAACTGAGTTTCTCTTTCTATTGACAGGGTAAATTTTACCTCGAAATTCCATATCTATGAGGTTTCTCATTATATGGTATCCAAATTTCTCTGGATTTTCGGATGCCCCAACAATAGCAACACTCTCTGGTTCGAAGAGACATTTAACTGAGTCTTTTCCCAAGATATTCTTTGCCTCACTATTTTCCATATCTTTGAATTTCGACTTACATTTTTATGTTCTAATAAATCTTGACTAATTAGAGATATGCTCAGCTAAATGATCAATGAGAAACTTTTAGAAAAATATGAGTGTCTTGATAATTTTATCTTCTTTTTATCACTGGAACTGCTGCTCTAAGTTCTTTAGTATATGGATGTCTAGGGTGATGTATTACTTCTAAGGCAGGTCCCAACTCAACAATTTTACCAAGACGCATTACCGCAATTCTGTCACAAATGTATTTGGCTACAGCTAGATCGTGAGTTATAAACAAATATGTTAGCTCGTATTTCTTCCTGAGATCTAACATTAAGTGTAACAATTCTGTTCTCACAGAAACGTCCAGCATAGATACCGGTTCATCGGCCACAATAAAATCAGGTCTTAAAACCAGAGTTCTTGCTAGAGCAACTCTCTGTCTCTGTCCTCCACTCAACTCATGTGGATATCTATCAATGAAATCTTCAGCAGGACTTATCGTAACATCCTCTAAGGCTCTCAATACCATGTCACGTCTTTCTTTTCTATGTGACCCAATATTGTGAACTTGAAGCGGTTCAGCAACTATATCGTAAACTTTCATTCTGGAGTTGATTGATTCAAATGGATCCTGGAAGATCATCTGCATTCGTCTTCTGAAAATCTTCATTTCAGAATGGTCGTTGATATAAGTGAAGTTTGATCCGTCGAAAAATATTAGGCCACTATCAGGCTCTTCAAGTCTAAGAATTGTTCTACCGAGAGTTGTTTTGCCACTACCACTCTCGCCAATTATGCCGAGAATTTCGCCTTTATTAATGTCTAATGTGACATCATCGACTGCATTGACAAATTTATTTTGACCCTGTAATTTCTGAAAAAGGGTGCTTGATTTCTTATAGACTTTTTTCAGGTTTTGGATTTGAACTAGGGCAGTCAAAACTGAACTCCTCTATTTAAGATGGCAGAGGACATAATGATCTTTCTCAACTTCATGATATTCTATTTTTTCTTCAAAGCATTTCTTTACACTTTTTTCACATTTTGAATAAAAAGAACAATCAGATCCAGCGTCTGACTTTGATTTTATTTCAGGGATTGCTGTAAACTCATCTTTTTCGCCTTCAATATCTGGGTAAGATCCAATAAGGGCTTTAGTATATGGGTGAATGGGATTTGAGAAGATTGATCTGGAATCTGCTTGCTCAACTATTCTTCCAGCATACATTATGGCGATTCGATCACATAGTTCAGACAGGATTGAGAGATCGTGTGTTATAAAAATAAGAGATAAACCCAATTTTGACTTGAGACTATTTAGAAGGCTCAAGACTTCAGCTTGGGTTATTACATCTAAGCCTGTTGTAGGTTCATCTGCTATGAGTAATTTTGGATTACATGCTAGAGCCATTGCCATAACAGCTCTTTGTTTCATGCCGCCACTAAATTGATGTGGATAATCCTTACCTCTTTCTTTTGGTATATTTACTAACTCAAGAAGCTTCTCGGTCCTTGTCAAAGCCTCTTCTGAACTGACATGTTCATGAGCGGTTATGGCTTCGATTATCTGTTGATTGATCTTATGAACTGGAGTCAATGAATTCATTGCTGCTTGAGGTACAGTCGAAATTCGGTTCCATCTTAATTTTGTCCTGAACTCTTCTTCACTCATCTGGAGAATGTTAAAGTCTTCGAAGAGTATTTTGCCATTCAGTACTTGAGCATTCGTTGGAAGCAACTTGAGTATTGATTGAGCAATAGTGGATTTTCCAGATCCAGACTCGCCTGCTAAACCAAATGCTTCACCATTATTAACTTCAAAAGTAACTTTATCGACAGCGCTTATCAAGTCTAGCTGAGTAAAATAAGATATACTCAAAGAATTGATTTTCAGCAAGCTATCTGAAGTGATAGGAATATTTGACATATCATTTTTTCCTATTAATCGTTATTTCTAATATCTTTTTTTAATGATATATGGTACGGCGATCCATTAATTCATGTGTGTTAGCTAGCGTTTGTGAAATCTTTTAACATTCCTTCATTATCCTTCTACATTATTTGGTTATCCGCAAATTTTACATTCATACGATTGTGACTTTTTAGAGTTAAATGAGGTTATTTTAATTGGTTGAGAAATTTATTTTTAAACCTGTAGATTATGTAGATGCTCCTATTCCGGAAATGGGAAAATTTACCAGAAAAATGATAATCGACTCCAGTACAGTTGGAGCTAAAGAACTGACATTTCTTTATGGAAAATATGATCCAGACGCTGTTGGTCAAGAATATGAGAAGAAATGCTCCCATCCAAATGCTGAGGAGATCATCTACATAACAGGTGGTAAAGGATACATTAGCGTTAAAAACAAAGAGTATTTGGTTGAGAAAGGAGATACTATTTCCCGACAAGATTGAATGACAAATCTCATTAGTGATCGATAATTGAAACGAGGACTAAACCTCATAGAAATTGTTATAAGTTTATCATATAATTAATCGTTAACTGGTTCTATAGGTTGACGAAATTCAAAATTCTTATAGGTTTACTTTTAACGACTCTGGTTCTTGCAGTATCAGCAAATGTAGCCCAATCACAGTTTTCAAACATATTATTCGCAGCAGTCTATGAGAGGGACAGAACAGATGACGCAGATAGCGGTGATATATGGGTTAACATCCATAGAACGGATGGTGTCGTAGAAGAGGTTCAAGTCACGGATACAGAATTTGATGATGAGAATAACCCATCAATAGCGATGGCGTCAAACGGAAATATGATAGTCACTTGGGACGTGGAAGGTAACACAGTATATTACTCGGTACTTGATTTGGCTGGTAACTTTATTCAAAATCCGACAGCACTTAGTACCGGACCAAACGACAGAGATGCATGTGTAGCGGTTACACCGAATAATGTTGTTTTTGTTGTATGGGAATCGTATGATGGTGCTAGTGCTGATGATGTAGCATATGTCACGATGGATGTCAACGGTAATAATGTTAGCGCTGAGAAGCGGATAACAGCAGTGGCGCAAGATATAACCGATCCAACAGTTGCTGCATCCACTAAGAACAATGATGACGATAGAGTGGTTATTGTCTGGGAGGATTATGATGGAGTAAACGACCAAGTTGCCTTTACAATCTTGGATAGTAATGGAAACACATTAGTTGCAAAAAAGACAATAACAACAACCACAAAATCGAATGAAGAGATCAACGCAGCTATACTTCCAAATGGTAACACTGTCATAGTCTGGGAGGGTGACGGTATAAGTCCAGGTGATGATGTCGGTTATGCTATAATAGATAGCTCGGGAGGTTTAGTGTTACCTGTTACTTTTCTGGCTCGTCCAAACGATATAGATTCCCCTTGCGTTGCAGCTACTCCTGAGAGCAATAGCATAATCGTATGGGACGAAGAGGATGCTATTAACAACGATGACATATGGTATACAGTACTAGGTTCTAACGGCAACACGATTAAACCAGTCAGTCAATTGACAGTGTCTGATGAGGATGTGGATGAACCAGATGTTGCAGTTGATCAAACTGGGAAAGTAGTCATCATCTACGAACAGCCACTATCTCCAGACGACAGAATAGACTTTTCCATATTGAATTCAATTGGCAACAATTTGGGTGGAGGGCAACTTACTGATGGAATTCCTGATGATACACTTGATGGTGATGGAGGATGGAGGCAGGTTGCAACTAGATCTGGTGGTCAAGCACCTGTCGGTGGAATCGTAGCTCAGGTAAACAAGTTAATGATTCTAGCGCCTTACTTGGTATTGGTAGGATTAATCATAGTAGTATCAACTGTTTACATTATCAAGAGACGTAAAGACTAAACAAGCTTCACACTCTCTTCATCTTTTTTCATTTTACTGTTTTTATTTTCGTGTGTGTGTGTGTCTTAGCTGGTGAGAGCATCCAAAACTGAACTAGTTATCTAGTTCTCTCAATCTTGAAGGTAAAATTTTGAAAATGTAAACGAAGATTATCATAACAGAAGTCAATGTTGATACGAGAATCGCGATGTAAGGTAGATAATTTGCTATTTGTGATGATCTGGCAGGTACAGCCGTTTCTTCTAGACTTGGTGTTGGGGATGTAGTTTCAGGTGATGGTGTACTCGGTGTTTGAGACGGACTTTGTTCAAGTGTAGGCGTTGGTTCAGTTGTTTCTTCAGGAGACGATGAAGGTGTTTCAGTGGGGGATGCTTCAGGTTGTTGACCATAAGTCTCTTCAACATCGTTATTTTCTCCTTTAGTGGATTCTTGGAAAATCCAATCAATATCATCGTTAGTATCTATGCCGTTGGGATGTCTTACCCAAGCTCCCTCATTATTTTTTGTATCATTTATTGATGGTGTACGGTCAATCTCATTACCGGTTGAATCTTGGAGAATTATGATTTCTGCAGCGTTATCAAGAAATTGTGTTGAATAACTTACAATATAGTATCCCTCAGCACCTATAATCGCCCCTTCAGACAAAATAATCGTATTTGTTTCGTTCTTTGTAGGAATTATCTTCCAATTACCTATGTCTATGCTGCTGGTTGTTGGATTATACAACTCTACCCATTCATTTCCTACATCATAATCGCTACCTGGAGGATCAGATTCAAACTCGTTAATTACAATATTCAATTGAGCTGAACAATCCGGTAAAGAGAATATCAATAGTCCAAAAATAACGAGTGTTAGAAGTGATTTTTTGACTATCGAGACTGTAAAGACCTGCAATTACTGTTTACCAAGCATATATTTTGATTATCAAGATTTAATGTTTCACTCACACAACAGAGCTTTAGTACCCATTATTCTAATCTTTACGTCTCTTGACAACATAGACTGTTGAAATTGTTAAAGCTTATCGATCTGATTGCATTCCTGAACTTTTTCCCACAATGGAATTCTTTTTAGGTCATATGGATTGCATCAAAAGAGTTCGTAATTTGTTTTCCCATATGTTTCCCTGTCTAACAAATAGAGATGTTAAATTGGCAAAAAGAGAAATACGTACTCTGTCAGAACATATTGATACTAGACTATAGTGGCTATAACTCAATTTCTCTAATTTTTAAAATTTTAATGTATTATTCATGAAAATAGCTAGAGGTTTTTTAGACATCTCCCCTAACATGAGGGACATCATTTTATTATTATTTAGTGTGTGTGTGTGCCTTAGCTGGTGAGCACACACACACACCAAATAATAAATAATAATATCCCTCATGTTGGGGAAAGAATTCCCCAAACCCCTTCTTTATTTTATGAATAATGTCTCCCATGGGTAGGGGTAGTATATTCTAAATTATTTTATTGAATGAAAAAATGTTTCTGATGCTGAATAGTCCAGCAATGTATTCTGAAACTTGTATTATGAACGGTGTTTGGGAGTGCTTTTGTCAGCCCTATGGAGGTGATATTGATGGCTGAGATATGAACACTGAATCTGGATCCAGCATCAGACAGAAGAAAAAAAGGATGGTGGAGTTTAGTATCTATTTCTTGTATAAAGCACCCAGTACTATACCATAAACCAGTAGCGCAAAGAAACCACACCACAGATAAATTGTTATAGCAACTGGGCTCATGTGAGACTGCATAATCGTGACTGTTCTAATGTTACTTATAACCCAGATTGCAAGACCCCAAATTGCACCTTTAGTTATCCCTTTTCCAGGAATTACGTCATAACCTAATTTGTAACCATATCCTGCAATTATGCCCCAGATAATATTTGTCACCATAATACTGGTGATGATGGAAGGCATTGCCTCAGGCGGAGCAGCTGGGATAAGACCTAATGCTATGCCTGCCACAACAGCCAAGAATGATGCTATACCACCGATTAAACCAGCAATGAAACTAGCGCCCCATATATTTTTTATTTCTTTTCACCTCCAATACACAATTTTCCAATTACAAAGTTATGGTTATGTGGAATAGTGATTATTATTAATTTGCATTAATATATTAATCTTGAGATAGCATCATTAAATTTAACTTGTGATGAGTAATGGTCAGTCAGGCTAGAGGAAGCATATTCAAAAGAACAGACGGCAAATATTTCATCTATCTACCAACAAAACTTGTTGAAGATACAGGGTTCCCACTCACTATAGGAAAATCAGCAACAAAAATATGGATAAAATTCAAACCTGGAGACAATAAGCTATCCATAGAAAAAGGATAATTTACCTTAATCTAACTGCAATCTTTTCATAGACTCTAAATGACTTATTCTCTTTTACATTCTTACGTAGATAATTCAAAACCTATGAGAAAGTTACAGCTAACATGAGATAGATCAATATTTTAGCCTGTGCCAGGAATATATACAACTTCTAAAATAACATATGTGTCATAATTGATTTTGGAGGTGGAAAAAACTGAATGAAAAAGACTCAGGCTGGATTATCATTTTGATTATAGTCTTAGTCATTGTTTTATTAGGACCATTCATGTTCATGGGAGGAATGATGGGCGGTTGGCATATGGGACAAGGCATGATGGGGTACGGTTATGGTTACGGATTCAATTGGATAGCAGCAGTATTACAAATCATATTATTTGTCATTTTCCTCGGACTTATAGTGTTTGGTGTCTATTACTTCATTGGTGGAGGACGCTTAAAATCCAGTGAAAAATCTTTGGATATATTGAAAGAACGCTATGCCAAAGGAGAGATCAATAAGGAAGACTACGATAGGATGAAGAAAGAATTAAAGGAGGATTAAAGTTGAAACGAAATAGATTGATTGGACTATTACTGATAATCATAGGCATTATAGGTTTAGCAGTCATATCAACCCAATTCTCACCTATGCGACTAACAGATCAATTTACAACAACTACTTCAACACCTTACTGGACATCTGGATCATATGAAACATACCCTTCAATAGCTCCCAAGAACATTGATGAAGCTGTAGATATGGCAAGAGGTTACATCTCATCCACAGGATATCCAGACCTTGCTGTCAAGGAAATTATGGAATTCCAGTACAATTACTACTTCATTGCAGTGGAGAAGAGTACTGGTGTAGGTGCTTTTGAAGGGATAATAGAGAAGGAAGTAGGTCTCAGCGGAATGGGCCACATGATGGGATTAATACATCCTGAGCAGGGACCGAATATGATGTGGAATACAAAGTATGGTCACATGACTGGTTGGGATTCATGGGGTGGCATGATGGGAAGAGGAATGCGTGGCAGATGGGGAGGCTATCAACAATACAGTGGAGTGCCAACAGCAGACATGCCGGTAACAGAAGAAGATGCTATTCAGATAGCTCAAAAATATCTTGAATCATACCTTCCCGGCACAACAATAGAGCATCCAGATACGTTCTACGGATATTACACAATACACATACTAAAAGACGGTGAAATCTACGGTATGCTTAGCGTTAACGGATACAATGGTCAAGTATGGTACCATACATGGCATGGAGCCTTCATACAAATGAAAGAATTAACATAAGTTTAAACTGCCCAAAACATACAACATAAAAACTACAATTCTATTTATCAATCAACTTTTTTCTATTTTTGGTGTACATGTCATAAGATAGATTTTTTCGTGTGTGT
Source organism: Candidatus Bathyarchaeota archaeon RBG_13_38_9 (assembly GCA_001775955.1). GTDB lineage: Archaea > Thermoproteota > Bathyarchaeia > 40CM-2-53-6 > RBG-13-38-9 > RBG-13-38-9. Next base: position 254,908 of record MEZD01000039.1, read on the forward strand.
GCCTTAGCTGGTGAGAGCATCCAGATTTGAATAAATGAATTTGAATATATCGAATGTTGTCTAGTTAATATCCTATTTCGTTGCAATATCAATAGAATTGATAATAACGAACGCTATTATATGCAATCGATAACAGTTTTTAATCAGATAATTTTCATGATTGTTAAAGTAAATTTCAGAAGGATTAGAATTTGGTAAAGTACTTCATATCTATTCTTTTAGTAATTTTACTTATTCCAGGTTTAGATTTTACAATTGTATATGGGCAGAATATTCAATCTGAATATCCGATTAACGGTCCAAGAGTTGATGAGATTCTATTCGTGTATCATGGGACCCCAGAAGCTTCAGTTGCTGCACTCAGAAAAGGTGACATTGACATCCTTTCAGATATTTTCCGAGCTTCAGATGTAAACGCCTTATCGGAAGATCCAAATCTAAACCTAACCTTTACCCCTCAGACCCACTATTGTTATGTCGCTTTCAACATACGAAATTCGCCTTTAAACAACAAAGAGATCAGGAAAGCTATAGCTCATCTAGTCCCAAGACAAGAGATCGCAAATAGACTCTTCGAAGGCATTACTGTTACTCCTATATTATACGAAACATCACCGACATTCGGAAAATGGCACAATCCTGATGTTGATGTATATCCATATGATCCATCAAAAGCAAAAGAAATACTAATTTCAGCAGGATTTGGTTGGGATGAAAATGGTAAGCTGATTGATGAATATAGCAATCTTGTAGGAAAGATTACTATGATCTCACCAACCCAAGAGGAAGCACCAACATCTTATGAAATTGCCAAGTTAGTGGTCGAAGAAATGAAGAAGGTTGGTATTGATGCTTACCAAGAAGGAGTAGCTTTTGATGCCTTATTAACAAGAGTCTTGACTGAACGAGATTTTGATATGTATTTCTTATGTGTTTCAAATCTCGGAAGGTTCCCGAGATGGCTATATGATTATTATCATTCAAATCTTGATGTTCCAGATGGAGATAATACGCCTGGAGTAAGAGATCCTCAACTTGATCAGCTTCTATACAAGTTCAGATTTGAATCAGAGACAGATGATGAAGCAATGGAAGCCATACTGGATGCCCAAGATATAATTGGAGATTTAGCAGCAAGAACTCCTGTATATTCAAGATATCAAATAGAAGCTTACCGAAAAGGTTGGGTAGGTATGATCAAACATAGAGGCGTTGGATATTTCTCTTCAGGAGCATTCTGGACGTACCTTAATCTACATACGTCAGAAGCTGAAACTGGGGGCACAGTGAAGATCGACATTGGAGGAAAAGTTAGAACACTCAATCCACTATATGAGACCGGTGCTTATGGACAGAAAATTATCACATTGATATACGATTCATTGTTGGCTTCAGATCCTGATACTGGTGAAGTTATTCCATATCTGGCTGAAGACTGGAATGTTGAAGCATTAACTTTGAATGGTCATGAAGGCCAAAAATTAATCTTTAATCTAGCGAAAAATGCCACATGGCAAGATGGTAAACCGTTAACATCAAATGACGTGAAATTCTCTATTGAATATTTAAAAGAAAATAAGATCCCAACATTCCTACCTGTCGTCGAGCAAGTTATTGAAGTCAACGCACCTAGTCCTCAAGTAGTTGAGGTTACAATGAACGGTACCAGCATCTTCAATTTGATAGATGTTGGAGGGATCATAATTATTCCAGAACATATCTGGAAAGATGTCTCAGACTGGAGAACTTTCCAACCTGATAGGGAACCCCATCCATCAAGTCCTGGACTAACCAAGATGATTGGATCAGGTCCATTTATTCTATCAGAAGAAAAACCTGGAGAGTTCTGGAGACTCACAGCAAATCCAAATTATTTCAAAAAACTACAAGAGAAATCACAACCATCTGAGACTGAAGAAAAAATTGACGAGGAGATGGTCCAACAGCCAAATCAAATCAATATGTATCTAGTAGCTATAGCTGTCATGATAGTTTTAGCTGCAAGTTATTTAATAATAAAAAGAAGAAAACGTGAGAGTATCACGCATTAGACGTGTGCCTTAATGGGCTTCAGGTCATATGCAACAAGAAGAGTCATAAACACTGTAATAGTGTTGATCATAGCAGTTACGCTTCAATTCTTCATCTTCAGGATCATGCCTGGAAATCCAATAGCGCATTTCATAAGTCCAAATCTTCCTTTAGAGGTACGTCAATCATTAATAGAAATGTGGGGTTTGAATAAACCTCTCTATGAACAATTCTTCACTTATTTATACAATCTATTTAGTGGACAACTAGGGATTTCCTTTGTATCCCAAAGATATGTTACAGATGAATTAATGGAACGGTTACCCAACACCATTCTTCTAATGGGTTCCTCAACAATTCTAACTATCACATTGGGCATCATACTTGGTGTGTATGCTGGTTCTAGAAGAGGTACAAAGAAAGATGTTACCACTGTAACTTTCAGTCTGATAACTCAAGGATTGCCAGTTTTCTTTCTTGGTTTACTAATGCTACTAACATTTGCCTATTATCTGCCACTAATGACGAATGGAATAATCAACTTCCCAGTAGCAGGTACAGTTTCCAGACCACCCCCACCAAATACACTAGATTATATTATCGATGTACTCTGGCATCTGACTCTTCCAATGATCACTCTGGTCATAATTGGCTTTGGTGGGTACACGTTAATAGTCAGGAATCTTATGATAGATGTACTAGCACAAGACTACATCCAAATGGCAAAGGCCAAAGGCCTTGATCCTAACACAATACTCTATCATCATGGTTTACGAAGTATACTGCCTCCAATTACGACTATGGTAGGGTTAAGTCTAGCAGGAATAATTGGTGGGGCTGTTATTACAGAGACCATTTTCAGTTGGCATGGTGTCGGTCGTTATCTATACGAGGGAATTTTACAGAATGATTATCCAGTGATGCAAGGAACTTTCTTCCTACTTAGTGTGGTTACGATCTTTGCCAATCTTATTGTCGATTTGATATATGGTCTGCTTGATCCAAGAATTCGTTATTGAGGAAATGAAATTGCTAAACAAAGATCTCTCAAATATTTGGTCCTCATACAAACAAAGTAAGATGGGTATGGTAGGTCTTGCAATTCTCATACTCTTTCTTATGATGGCAATTTTCGCACCAATCTTGAGTCCATATCATCCAATAGATGACCGATTCTTGGCTGAAGGAATAGCTCTACCTGCATGGTATCGAAGTTTTCCACAATACAGTGATTATCCAGAAACAATGAGTTTCCATGTAGTGCCAACTATCAATGATGAAAATTGGGATGTAAAATTGGCAGGGTCATTAAATCTAGACAATGTCGATCCAATAGCTCTAGGATTCTATTCTAGAAATGTTTCTGACGCATCTGGACTTGCTGAATTGGCGCATTATTTTAATTATCAGTACGATTCTCCGCTTAGTTTTCAAATCCATACTGAATTCCAATTCGATGAGATGACTAATACCCAATATCAGATTGAACTCTTCATGTTGAATCCAGATCATGAATCGTTCTTGATTTGGAGTAATGGAAAAAGTACCAGAGCCTTATCTCCTCGCGAATTGAATCTTGATTCAAAAGGCCTTCCATTTGAGTATAAATCTAAAATGGGATTAGAATGGTATCAAAACGTTGCAGAACGTATTTTCACAAAGAAAGGAACATACGCCATCATAATGAGAGTACAGGCAGAAAAAGATGAGCCGTCTTCTATCTCATCTTTTAAAATGTCAATAGGTAATCTCCTATTCAATGTTCCTGGAAGAGTCCATGGTGTATTAGGTACTGATCATCTTGGATCAGATCTTTTTTCACAATTGCTATACGGTGCACGAATCTCACTTTTGATTGGGGTTAGTGCTGCGCTTCTTGCTGTAAGTATAGGACTTTTTGTTGGC
>MEZD01000039.1:258857-263572 GCA_001775955.1 Candidatus Bathyarchaeota archaeon RBG_13_38_9
TCAAAGTGGATTGACCGATGAAGTATCGATGAGAATGGTTGATGTATTATTGGTTTTACCTGGGCTACCGCTATTAATGATCTTGAGTGGTCTTTTCGGAAGGAATATTTGGAATATAGTATTCTTGCTTGGAATATTAAGTTGGCCAGGTTTCGCACGTGTGGTTAGAGCTCAGGTTTTACAATTGAAAACCGCTACCTTCGTCGAGGCTTCAAGAGCCTTAGGCTCATCAACCTGGCACATCATTTTCAGACATCTTTTGGGGAATGTCTTACCTCTCGCCTTTGCAACAATTGCACTATACATTCCTGGAGCTATAATAACTGAAGCTGCTTTAAGTTTCCTAGCATTAGGTGATCCTAATACTCCATCATGGGGAAGGATGCTCTATTCTGCTAACGCATTTGGAGCGTTCCAACACCTTGCTTGGTGGTGGATCATTCCGCCAGGAATCGCGATAACATTAATCTCACTATCATTCGTGTTTATAGGAACCACAATTAATGAAATCATAAATCCGAAAATCCGTGCTCGCAAATAGAATTTTAGTTATCCCAAAGTCGCTAAAATAAGTGAAGAAATCAAGTTAAATATCATGAATATGTGTTATGTCTCGAGAGTTCAGATTAGTCATGGTGAATATTTTTTCTAAATGGCGTCTATTGGAGTTAGATAAGAAAAATGCAGCGATGAATATGGCAATTGATGAAGCGATTCTAATTAATTGTTCAGAAGGTAAAAGTCCTAACACTATACGACTTTATGAATGGTTGCCCTCTGCAGTATCAATAGGTTACTTTCAGAATCCCAGAGCTGAAGTTGATCTAGAAAAATGTAAAGAAGAGGGTGTAGATGTAGTTAGAAGGATCACAGGTGGAGGCGCAGTTTTTCACGATAGCATGGGAGAAGTTACATACAGTCTGATAGCCAGCGAGGAAGAGAGAATTATTCCTAAGGATATTCTTAGATCTTATCAAATGATATGCGGTTGTATTATTGAAGGGCTTTTATCTTTAGGAGTTGAAGCTTCATTCCAACCAGTGAACGATATTGTCGTTGCAGGAAAAAAGATCTCAGGTAATGCTCAAACCAGAAGGCTTGGAATGGTGTTACAGCATGGAACTATTCTGGTAGACGCTGACCTAGACAAAATGTTCCAGCTTCTGAAAGTATCAGATGAGAAAATTCGTGATAAAATGATCAGTTCCGCAGAAAAACGGGTCACAACACTCAACAAAGAATTATCGAAGAAACCTTCACACGAAAAAGTAGCAGAAGCTCTTGAGAAAGGATTTAAAAAAACCATTGGAATAAAATTGGCTAAAGGAAAAATCACTGACGAAGAATTGAGATTAGCAGAAGAATTGAGTAAAGAAAAATATGCAAATGAAGACTGGACTTTTAGGAGATAAAAAGAATGATAGGAACATCAGAACTTAAGGCGCAAGGTGGAAAACTGATAAGAGTAGAATGTGATGTCCACGAACGTTCTAATGTTGTAATGCGGTTGATAATCACTGGAGATTTTTTCCTTCATCCTGAAGAAGCAATCGAAGAACTGGAAGGTAGTCTGCTCATGTTAAGAGCTGAACCAGAAATATTAACCAGCCATATACAAAGCTTCTTTGCTAAAGAGTATACTCTAGTCGGAGCAAAACCAGAAGATTTCGTAAATGCAATTTTGAATGCAATATCCGACGCAAAAGCAGGCAAGCAATAGCTCTGAGAACACTCAATAATTAACGGTGTCTACGCTTTATCTCTTTTCGTGAAGATTTTCTCTTTCTTATTATGAATATTGCTAGCGCGATTATAATTATAGTTAGTAGAAGAATTAATCCAGTATTTCCGGAATCAGTTTCAACTTCATTATCGGGTTGAAATGGTTCTGATACTAGTTCATCTATTTTAGGCATGAGTCTGTCAGATTTTGTTAATCCTGGGCTTACATATCGGATATTTCCAGCTCTATCAATCAAATATGTTGTAGGTGCCATATCTGCACCATAAACGTCAGCAATGCCTATTGTGTCTCTTGCCATAATCCATGTGACACTTACATTCTTCGCCAGATCTCTTAAAACCTCATCAGTATCGGCACGAGGATCAAAGCTTATAGAAATAATTTTTACTTGATCTTCAGGATATGCGGACCTGATTTCGCGAAGTTCCATTAACTGTGGCTTACAAGGTCCACATTTTGATGCGAAAAATTCTAAAACGACGACTTTGCCTTTAAAATCGGAAAGTGAAAATGTATTACCGTCAATATCCTTTAATTGAAAATCTTGAGCCTTATCGTTACTTTCAACTTGGCTAATCATTGACGCAAATAGACATAATATTAATGTCATTTGAAGAAATCTTGAGAATGTAAACATCATATTGATCTCCTTTTGTACGAATTATTTTCGATTTGAAGATTACTAGTAATCCTATTCAAGTATTCTTACTGGATTTTTTCAAATCTACAGTGGCAATAATGTTAATCTAAGCGTATGCACTAAAACTAATTAGAATTTTTCAGGAGCAAATTTTCCTCTAACGAGGTCTGGTCTAGGTGGAGAGAACGCCTCTATGCTTACAAATTCTTGCTTACCAATGATCTTGGCTGAGTGAATCATATTTGCTGGAATGATGATGCTGTAACCCTTCTTCACATCGAATGTTTTCTCACCTATTTGGTATCTCGCTTCACCCTCAAGACAGTATCCTAGCTGTTCGTGAGGATGTTTATGTTCAGGGATCTCGGAACCAGGTTGAATTCTTGAATAGGCCAGAGTCATATTTTTACCGTTTCCTATTATTTTCAGCTGTCCTCCAGGATGTGGCTCCCAAAAAGCAATTTGTTCTGTATCTGTAACTGCCATGTCTTATCACTCTAGAAATGTTGTTGTGAAATCTTAAAGTTTAGGGGAATATGCAAGCTACTTACCTGCTAAATGGTAAATCATATAGAGTAAAAAAACCATCATAGAAAAATGGTCGACATGTTCGGTATGACATTTATCAATGTAAAGAGGTAATCGATTAAAAAATGTTCGGATATTCTGGGAAGCTATTGAGAGTAGATTTGAACACCAGTGAAGTAACTGAAGAGAATTTAGATCCAGAGATGCTTCGGGAATTTATTGGTGGTGAAGGAATTGCTTCAACAATATTATATCGAGAAGTTGGATCCGACACCGATCCTTTGGGGCCTGAGAACCGATTAATCCTAATGACTGGCGCTTTTGTAGGCACAACGGTGCCTTGTGGTATCAAAACGACTGTAGTGTCTAAGTCGCCTCTCACAGGAATATACGGTGAATCTGTATTCTCTGCACCGCTAGGTGTCAACTTGAAAAATGCAGGGTTTGATGGTGTAATTATTCAGGGTTCAGCAAAAAATCCTGTCTACCTTTTGATAGATCAAAATAAGATCCAGATCAAAGACGCCAGCCATTTTTGGGGCAAAGAAACGTTTGACACGGTTGATGCCATAAGAAGTGAATTGAATGATCAAAAAGCAGCTATAGTCACAATAGGTCCCGCAGGTGAAAAACTCGTAAAATTGGCAAGCATAATAGCGGATGATAGTAGGGCTGCAGGTAGATGTGGATTGGGCGCAGTTATGGGATCTAAAAAATTGAAAGCTATAGCATGCACAGCTGCCGGAAAAGTAAACGTATCAAATCAAGAAAAACTAAATGAGATAAAAAAACAAGCTCTAAGCATTGCGCTTCCGAACACAAAAGCATTCCGTGAACATGGGACTGCCACAGGTCTGATAGTCTTCGAACAAAACGGAAATCTACCAATTAAGAACTGGACTAGTGGAAGTTTTCCAGAAGCTGAAAACATTACAGGAACAATGATGACAGAAAAAATTCTATCCGGACATTATCCTTGTATGACCTGCCCAATATCATGTGGAAGGAAAGTAAAAGTCGAAAGTGGACCTTATTCTATGGAAGGAAGCGGCCCAGAATATGAGACAATGGCCGCATTAGGTTCACTATGTCTCAACAGTAATTTAGAGTCTATAGCAAAGGCTAACGACATCTGTAACAGGCTTGGGATAGATACAATATCCGCAGGGCAAGCAATAGCCTTTGCAATGGAGTGCTATGAAAAAGGTCTACTAGAAAACAAAGATGGCATTGATATGATATGGGGGAATCCGGATGCTGTTGTTAAAATGTGTGAACTCATTGGAAATAGAGAAGGTTTAGGTGCGGTTCTTGGTGAAGGCGTAAGAAATGCATCGCAGAAAATAGGTAAAGGATCCGAAAAGTTTGCTATGCATGTTAAGGGATCGGAATTTCCTGAACATAATCCTCGAAGATTCAAATCGATGGGTCTTGCCTATGCGACATCAAATGTTGGTGCAAACCATAATAGAGGATCGCCAATGCTTGTAGAAAGAGGTCTACTTAGCCCAGAGTTACCATGGAAAGAACCTGTTGATGGATTCTTAACAAATGATAAAGGACGAATAACAAAAATATACCAAGATCTCTGTTGTGCGGTAGACTCGCTAGGAATATGTAAATTCATGGTCTTCTGGGGAAAAATGCCTCTCCAATTACTCGTTGACTATTATAATGCGATAACAGGATGGCAAATCAATTTTGACGATCTTATGAAGGCTGGAGAGCGAATATGGAATGTACAACGCGCTTTCAATATTAAAATGGGAATTACCAAAAAAGACGACACTTTACCAGAAAGAT
>MEZD01000039.1:263599-264782 GCA_001775955.1 Candidatus Bathyarchaeota archaeon RBG_13_38_9
CAGCTAAGGGACAGATCGTTGAGCTAGATAAGATGCTTGAGGACTACTATAAAGAACGAGGATTAGATGAAGAAGGCAAACCTGGAAAACAAGTCTTGCTAGATTTGGGTCTGGAATGGATATCAAAAGATCTATATCCTGATTAAACACGGTTTGACCTCTTCGTATCACTGAATCTCGCGTAACTGTGGTTGATTATGTTGTGTCACTAATAGTGAACTCTTTCGAAATTTGTATAAACTAATAGCGATAACTATGTAATAGGAAAGTACTGAGTATGGTGCTTCTATTCTGCCAGATGTGAAAGGTACATCCTATTCCAAAGTTCCCACAGGAATCGAAGGCCTAGATTCGATGCTTGAGGGAGGTCTTCCAAAAGGCAGGATTATTCTAATCAGAGGATCCCCGGGTGCTGGGAAGTCAATTTTTTGCTCTCATTACCTTTTTAATGGGGCTACAAAATTTGGAGAAAACGGAATTTATGTATCTCTAGAAGAGTCTAAACATCAGTTATTTAGAGAAATGAAACTTTTTAATATGGATTTTAAAAGCCTAGAGGACGAAAATCAAGTTGCATTTATTGATGCGTCACCAATTCGTCATTCGCCGGCAGAAACCAAGCTTGGAAATATTCGAGTCGGTAGACGCGACTTCTCTCTTATGGCTCTGGGAAAGGTGATACAAACTAAGGCTGAAGAGTGGAAAGCAGAACGGATAGTAATTGATCCACTAACAGCACTTTCACTACAATACCCGGATGATTTGCGTAGATGGGAAATGATGTTAGATCTTCTTGAAATATTAAGTCAAACCTCTGCGACCTGTATTATCACTGAAGATCTTCGAGCACCATCACTAGCCGGTGAGATACCGATAGAAGATTATGCTGTCCATGGAGTAATTCTCATGCAGTCCTTAGACATGGGAAAGGGTGCAGTTAAAACAATTAGAATAGTGAAAATGAGGGAATCAAAACATGATGACCAAACAAGGATCTATCAGATAGATGAAGGAGGAATAGTTGTATATCCTACAACAGCTTGGAGCATCTAAAATATCTCTTAGCGCATACTCCTACTTGTTCTAATCAATCCTTGAATTGCTTTTACTGCTCTTTCTGAAGTTGGATAGGTGGGTATGCCCAATTTTTCAAGTTTAGAAATGAGTTTTTGTGCAAATTCTC
>MEZD01000039.1:264823-266391 GCA_001775955.1 Candidatus Bathyarchaeota archaeon RBG_13_38_9
GCTGCTGCAATAGCTTCCACAACATCAGGAGACAATTGTGGATTCAGAAAAACAACGAAGTTCAGTATCATGTCAATATTTGGATCTTCAAGTAATATTTGAAATGTTTTTTCATAGTCTTCACTTGTTGCACTTCCAGTTAGGTCAACGTATTCTCCGATGACAGCGTATGCCGGCAACATGTCACGAAGTTTTTTCAACGTATCCGCGTTGTATTCGTACATATTCAACTTCAAATCATGTATTAGATCAGAAGCAGCGACAGACGGTCCTGCCGCGTTAGTGACTATTGTTATATTTTTGCCTGTGGCAAAAGGTTGTTTTTCAATAGCTTTTGAGATGTCGAAAAGTTCTTCGAATGTTTCAACCATTATCATTCCAGAATTTGATAAAATGGATTTACATACTTGATAGGATCCAGTCATCGATCCGGTATGACTCATTGCTGCTTTAGATCCTTCAACTCGTCCAGTTTTGAGTAGGATTATGGGTTTTTTTAAAGAGACTTCTCTTGTGGCATCGATTAACTGTCTTCCATCGCTAAAGCTTTCGAGATGCAAGGCGATTACTTTCGTCAGGGGATCTCTACCTAAATATCGTATTATGTCAATCTCATTGACGTCACAACGATTTCCTAAACTTACGAGTCTTCGAATTCCTAATTTTGAATTTGTTGCCCACTCAAGAAAAGTAAGGCCGAAAGTTCCACTCTGAGTAATGAATGAGACACCACCTGAACCGGGTCTTACCATTCGATCATGTGGATAGAAGAAAGTATCAAATTTGGATTTGCTATCGAAAACTCCGATACAATTGGGCCCAATTATTCTCATACCATATTTGTGTGCGTTTGTCATGACTTGATCTTGGTAAAATTCTCTTTCATCACCCATTTCTTTAAAGCCGCCAGATACTATGATGGCGTTTTTTACACCGTGAGATCCGGCCTCTTCAATTAGTTGGGGTAAAATGCTGGATTGAGCAACAAAGATGGCTAGGTCGATATTGTCTTCGACTTGGGTAATTGATGGATAACATTTCAAATCCAGTATGTTTTCAGATTTAGGATTGATAGGGTATATCCTGCCGTCAGCCTTGTATCGGGATATGTTTCTTACAAGTTCATTTCCTATCTTTCCTGGTTTAGAAGAGGCACCCACTATTGCTATGCTTTTTGGAGAAAAGAAATTATCAAGTGGATCCTTTGATTCATCGTTTTCTGATAATTTTGCTTTATTCAATAGTAATATCCTTTCTGTAATGTCGATATGAACCTCGCGCTAATGTTGTTTGAATGATTATGATGTATGATGGTTACTAGTTTTTGGCTTTTCCGAATTTCCATAATGTCTGAAAAATTAGGATAGAATTGTGAATATTAATTGTCTTTAATTGATTTTTTTATAATCGGATAAAGGAAGTCCTGTTCCTTCAAACATTCTATTGAATAGTGGTTTTGTATCTTCAATAGTGAGATTTTTTGGATTATGAGCCAAGAGTCGTTTCACCTTAAGCATATTTTCAGCCATCGAATCAATATCTGTCTCTTTGATGCCTATTTGTTTTAA
>MEZD01000039.1:266397-275045 GCA_001775955.1 Candidatus Bathyarchaeota archaeon RBG_13_38_9
AGGGCTGTCGACTTTTTCCATTAGATTTCTAACAGCTCGTACAGCATTGTAGGCATTTTTTTCATTACTTTCTCCAGTTTCATATGCTTGGGCTGCTTCAGAAATTGCTACGAGTTTAGGTAGGCAGGATGGAGCGTTGAGTTCCATGACATAAGGAAGTGTTAATGCACAACCTACTCCATGTGGAACAGTTACAGTAAATGCGTAAGCAGCCGCATGTCCGGCGCATACTCCGGATATTGCTAAAGACATTCCAGCTAGCATGGAGGCTAAAGACATCTCTCGTCTAGCTGTACGATCATTTCCATTACTGCATGCTGTTGGTAGACTTTGAAAGATGAGTCTTACTGCTTTAATTGCAAGTTGCTCACAGAACGGATTAAGATCTATTGACATTAACGACTCTATAGCGTGAGTTAAAGCATCTAATCCTGTGGAGGCTGTTACTTTAGGTGGCATACTTAATGTGAGCAGGGGATCTATAATCGCAACATCTGCAATAATATGTGGTGAGACTATGCCCATTTTCAAATGTTCTTGCTTGTTAGTGATGATGGAGTTCATTGTTATTTCTGAGCCCGTTCCTGAAGTTGTTGGAATAAGTATTTTGGGAATGCCTGGTTTTCGGACTTTTTTGACTCCAACGAAGTCTGTTATTGGTTCTGGATTTGTAATGCTGATTGAGGCTAATTTTGCCATGTCAAGTGAACTGCCTCCTCCTAAACCTATGACTATGTCGTAAACGGATTTTCGTGCGATTTGCACAACCTGTTCTGCGGATTGGAGGGTAGGTTCAGGTTCCACTTGATCAAACAAGTCAATTTTCATTCCTGTTTCTTTTAGAGGTTCAAGCACTTGTTTTGTTAATCCGATTTTACTGAGGATAGGATCAGTGACGAGAAGGGCTGATTTAGCATCAAATTCTTTAGCTAACTGTGGGACTTCTTTTACGGTCCCTTCGCCAAACAGAATTTGCTTTGGTATTTGAATTGTAAAGTCCATTCTCAAGTATAAGCATCCTCAGGAATAGTACGTTAAATTGAATATCTAAATAAGACTAGTGTGACTTCTAGCGTGCGCTAATAAAAAAATATTATGTTAGTTTTAGACTCCTTACTCCTTCTTTACCATATACTATGCGACTACTAAAAAGGCCTCTAAGACCGTACACATCTTTCTCCTCATGTGCAGAGGGATTGAGAAGGAATAATGAAGTGATTCTAGTGTCGGACATTAATTTTAACGAATTTCTAACAAACAAATATGCCGATTGAGGTTGAGTAGACAAAATAAGATCTGTTAAGCTATCATAAATCAGGTTTAGCGGACCTTTGGGATTTTCACTAATAATTGAGGACATCATGATATCGGGTGTCAAGTCGATTATCTTCACATTCTTTTCATTTTCAAGTGTTTTTCTTACAGTTGTTCCGCTGGGGCTTAAAACTACTATTGCCTCTTTGTTTGCAATGGATCCCATTGCGAAATCTCTAATCAATCTTTCATAAGGTGTAAATGGATCAAATTCAAAAAGAAATTTTTTACCTTTAATCTCAGATGCTTCAACACCTAATTGTTCATAGAATTTTTTTGGTCTTGATAAATCTAATTGTTGATTAACTGCTGAAGTTATTCCATCAGGAGTAAACGGTTTTACCAAGTATCCGTCTGCTCCTGCATCTTGGGTTAGTTTTCGATCAACATCTCGACCTAAAACAGAAAATGTGACGACAGGTATGTGTTTGAGCTTAGGTTTGGATTTAAGGATCACACATGTTTCCAGCCCACTCTTGCCAGGCATTACAAGATCTAATAGTACGAGATCAGGAATTTCTTTCTCCGCTTTCTGTATGCCCTCATCACCATTAGTGGCTATTGTTACTAGAAACCCTTCACCTTCCAAAATCATCTTGGCTGCACCTCTGATATCCGGTTCATCGTCCACAATCAAAATTTTATCTGGCAAACTTTTTCACTTTGATTTTGGTAGATTAAAAATAAATGATGCTCCTTTTCCTTCACCTTTTGACTTCACTATTATTCTACCTCCGTGAGCTTCTACGAGACCTTTAGTTACGCTTAAACCTAAACCGGTTCCTTTGATATAAGTCGGCTTCTTGATTAATGAGAATGGTTCAAAGATTCTATTCATATCTTCTTTTCTAATACCAATTCCAGAATCGGATATCGTTGTTCGAATTTCACCATTTATTTCTTCAACAGTTACACTTATGCCCCCTTGTGCTGGAGTGAATTTGTTAGCATTGCTTAGAAGATTCATTAGGATTTGACTGAGCCTAATCTTGTCTCCTTTAACATTCAATTGCCCAGGTGGTAATTGTATATTAAGTATCTGCTGTTTTTCGTCAAATAATGGTCTAAACTCTTCTAAACAGTTCTTAATGATCTCCTGATAGTCAAAATCCTCTTTATTCAATTCGAGTCTTCCAGATTCCATACGTCGCAGGTCGAGAAGTTCTCCGGTAAGTTGCAGTAAACGGTCGGTATTCCGTTTAACTATCTCCAGGTTGGATTTCATGTTTTCTGATAAAGGCCCCATTTTACCTGTAAGAGGATAGTCGACATATGCCTTGATTGACACAAGTGGGGTCTGAAGTTCATGGGTTACCGCAGAAATGAATTGGTCTTTCATTTTTTCAAGTTGTTTACGTTCAGTTATGTCTCTTGCAATTCCTATAAGATGGGTAACCTGACCTTTATCGTCTTTTAATGGCGCCTTTATAGTTTGAAGTATGATTTGGTTTCCTTTAGAGTCGATTAAAGAAACATCTGGTGTGATTATCGTTTCTCCTTTTTCAAAGACCGTTTCATCATGCTTGACGAAATCTTCTGCAAAATTCTTTTGGTATAAATCGTATACTGTTTTACCAATGATGCCTTTTTTGGGCTTGCCATGAAACTTGCAATAAGCATCATTTACGAAAACGAATTTACCATCTTTGTCTTTCATATACATAAGATCAGGAACACTTTCAATTGTATCTTCGATGAATTGTTTAGATCGAGCTAATTCTGCTGTCTTTTCTTCTACCATATCCTCTAGACCGGCAGAATACCGTCTGAGCTCTTCTTCCAACTTCTTTTGTGGGGTTATGTCTGTTATGATGGCGTTGAATCCAGCGATTTTACTTTTAAACATGAAAAGTGTGGGGCTTGAGGCCATATGTATAGCGTCATTGTTTTTACGGTAACCTTTGAATTCGAGATAAAGTTTTTTGTGTGGTTGTCTCCATGCATTCCAGAATTTTGGAACAATATTTTTCTTATCTTCTAGAGCTAAAAAATCCCAAAAATATTTTCCAACCATTTCTTCTTTGGAATATCCCATCATTTTGCATAGTGATTTGTTAACATAATCGAACTTTCCTCTCATGTCTGTTGTTGCTACGCCTGCAGCTGATTCTTCGACCAGACTTCGATATTTTATTTCGCTCTTTCGAAGTTCTTCTTCTGCCTTTTTGCTTTCGGTTACATCTCGAAATGTTAAAAGTTCAAATTGTTGATCTTTGTAATCCAGCATCGTGGAATTAAATTCAAATAATAATTTATTTTTTCCTTCAACTTGTTCTGTTTCAACTTCATAAATCAGTCTTGAAGGTTCGTTAGATCGGAATAAGTTTTGTAGTTTTCTTAGCTTTTCTCGAGAGGGAAGTATTTTGTTCCTTAGTGATCTGTCTTGAATTAATTTATTTTTTAATCCTTGAATTTGATTGAAGGATTTATTTGATGCTATGATCTTGCCATTTAGGTCAAGGAGCACAGCGGGGTCTGGCAAAAGGTCTATTGGAAACTCGTCAAGTATGAGCCTCTGCAAGATAATCAGCCAGAAT
This sequence comes from Candidatus Bathyarchaeota archaeon RBG_13_38_9, assembly GCA_001775955.1. Lineage (GTDB taxonomy): Archaea > Thermoproteota > Bathyarchaeia > 40CM-2-53-6 > RBG-13-38-9 > RBG-13-38-9. The sequence goes on from MEZD01000039.1 coordinate 270,249, forward strand.
CCTTACACAATTTTGGTATTATGAAGGAAATATCCATAACATTCATATAAAAGGCTATATTTCCACTGGAAGCCTATGATATTGGTTTAAATTTAAGTAATTGAGTCATTTATGTAGCATAGATGCTTTTTAGAAATAAATTTGAGTTGATTTGTTGAAAAATTTCTGATGAGCGCTAAATGTGACTATTTCAAAGATCAATGTGATGGAATGTTTGGACATAAACCCTAAAGAACATGATACGTTTCCTATACGGCCATGGATAGCGGACTTCTAGTTAGAGATGTTATGAGCAAGAATGTAAAGACTGTCAGACCGAATTCAACAATTAACGAAGTTGTTCGTAAGATGAACAAGTTTGAAATCGGTTCAATCATAGTGGCTGATAGCGAAAAACCCGTTGGAATAATAACCGAACGAGACATACTCCGGCGCGTCTTAGAAGTAACCGTAGCTTCAGAAGCTATGAAAGCCAAAGAAATAATGTCATCACCTATTATCACAATAGATTCTCAAGCAACTACCGAAGAGGCTGCCACACTAATGAATTCTAAACGCATCAAGAAAATACCTGTTCTAGACGAAGGAAAACTCGTTGGCATAGTGACTTCAACTGATATAGTGAGGAATGAGCCGAGACTCGTTGAGACCCTAAGTAAAATGATGTGGAAAAAATCCAAAGAATAATCTGAAACTATCTATTGGTGAATACGTCAATTCAAATGGGTAAATTACATCAACCCCTCTTTTTTACATTTTTTTACAAAATCTATGTAGTCGTATAAGTTGAGAGGATGATCTACGTGCCAGGCGACTGTTGCGCCGTTCGGTGGCAGTTCTTTTTTACCGAGAAAAGTATAACGTCTATCGTAAGTTGCGTATGATCGCTTAACTGGTGGTAGTGGAGGGTCCCATCTTCCTTTACCATATTCTGGAGGGCCTTTAATGTGAAAATGATCTCGTACTTCAAAACCCATTTTCTCTAATCTGTTCCATAAGTCAGGAAAATATTCTTGAACTTCTTTAGTGAGACCGAAAAAAGCCTTCGCTTCTAGTAATCTGTCAATTTCCGCTAGAGCAAGTGCATAATAATATTTCTCTAATACGAACCATTTCGGCAATCTTTTACGAAGTTTCTGAGACCATCCGAATAAAATATAGTATGTTAACCAGAAAATCCTTCTCAGAGATGTCTTTCTAGAATAGATAGGGAAATCAAGATCATGAACAACTGTGACTGGCAAACAATAGCACCTTCTGTTTGTAAGGAAATAGAGCTTATAATTGAAGCTAACTGCAGGTCAATTAATAGGGCAGTATATTAGAGGGTCTGTCTCTAGCTGAGTTGGTTAGTGACTCATGAGTGAAGATTGGTCAAAGGTTAAAGAGAAACAACTTCAGCGAATAAAGAGTATGAGACCCAAAGATAGACTCGATATGGTCCAGTCTATAGCTGAAATCAATCATTATATCTCTAGTAGTTGTCAAGGTTGGACACAATGGCTCTATAATCCAATGATCGTCAGTCAGTTTAATCAAGAAAAACTCAGATATTTTCAAAAAGTTTAGAGAGTTTGGACTTGAGTTTCTAGAATTTGATATATCATCCACTAAAGGTCTTGGAGACAAACTGAAAAAACAAAAAAAAGTAGAGAAGACATCAGGTCCAACATACACGTGATAGTAGTTCGCGCACTATCTTTTTTTAGAATTCATTTTTTTAAGCGCGCGTTATTTTAGAAACAGTTCTTTTGTTATGCTTTTCATAAACTATGTAACCGCCCTCCACTAATGGGAATTATGGCGCCATTCATAAAGTGAGATTCTGTTCCACATAAAAATAATATTACATCTGCCACGTGTTTTGGTTCTCCTATACCCAATGGATTACGAACTTCATAATATTTTTTCCATTTTCCATCATCTTTAGTGACTAAACCTTCAGTCATAGGTGAATATATCAAAGCAGGCATCACAGCATGAGTTCTTATGTTATATTGAATTAATTCCTTAGCAGCGGTTTTTGTTATTCCGATTACGCCCGCTTTTGTGGCACTATATGCGATTTGACCGATGTTCCCCTCGGCTGCCATACTGCTGACATTAATTATGCGCTTGTCTGGAAAACTGGTAGGTTTAGGTATAGGTTTACCTTCTTTTTTTGCTGTTTCGATCGTAAGCTTTGGAGCTTTTATCCAATTCCTAACACAAGCTTGGATGAATAGAAAAGTTCCCTTCAGATTTACTGCCAACATTTCATCAAAGATTTCCTCTTGTATTTTATCAATCATGTTATCCTTTAGAATTCCTGCACTATTAATGAGATAGTCTACGTCCCCATATTTCTCAAATAAAGTATCGACACATTCTTGAACATTTTTTTTATTACTAACATCACCAGTAATGGAAACGAAATCATCACAATAATCCATTATCTGTTTTCGAACGGATTCAATATTTTTCTGATCTAAATCAAAAATTCCGATTTTGGCACCATTTTGAGCAAATTGAATAACTGTCTCTCTACCTATTCCACTGGCTCCTCCAGTGATGAGAGCGACTTTATTCTTAAATTTCATTATCTAACCCTTTACGCAGAGAATAGTGTAGAATATTATAATAAGCAATGTTTGGATATCTTAAGCATAAGGTTCTAATCATTTAGTATTATTCAGCGCGTGCTAGTATTTGAAGAGGGATTCACGGACCAATTTACCAGTAAAAATGCGGGGATGGTTATTCTTTGTTGTAGAGATATCCGAATAGTGTGCACTATTTGTGCTCTTTCTGATCTATTATTAATTTATTGACTTTCCGCAGGAGGGACAATAGGAGACGTTAGCTCTAACGAGTTTTCCACAGTTAGTGCAGTATCTGGTGATTTCTTGTTCTTGGGGATACATCTTCGGTTTTTTCGTGAACCTCACTCCTAAAGCTACCAAAGCGATAGCCAATATTGTGATTATTAGATAGAGGAGATTTAGATATGATGTGTCTGTTTTGGTCTCTTGAATTTGTTGGGTTGTCGGAGTGATGGTTGTTGTGTCTGTAACGGTGATAGTTTGCGTTTCCGTTGGTTGAGGAGATTGAGTAGTCGTAGCTGTTGACAGGATCTCAAACTCTTCGCTGAGTTCCAACTTATTGTCGATGTAGAGCTCCAATTTCCACTGTCCAAGTGTTGGAGGCTTATCTTGAAAAACAATTTTTGAATCATAGGTGTAATCTGTCCAATAGTCATAACCCTCACTCTTGGGGTCATCAAAAGTCTCTTCAATCGTCTTTTCAAGGTTACCGTCTGGACGGAACCATTTTAGGGTGATCAGGTGAGGTTTCTCAACATCATAAAGAGTAATCATAAAGGCAACTTGTTTATCTGTGTCTTCAAAGACGTTGGTGGGGTGAACTGGTTTATAGAAATCAGTAGACTTGTCGACATCTTTACAAAATGTATAGACTCCTATTTCATATGCAGATACATGAGTTATTGAAAGACTTGAGGCTATAAGAGCCATCAGAACCAGAATTGTAATACGATCACAAACTCTTTTGTTAACCAATGATTAACCCTTCTTAGCGTGTGCGTAATTACTTGGTTGTTACTATGAAATTTATTCTATTTTCTTTCCGCAGGAGACACAAAAGCTATCGCCTGGAATTAGCGGTTGACCACATTTAGGACATGTAAGAGCTTTTTTAATTGTAGCTTTTTGCGAAGGTAGTTTACCTCTTCTAATCTTAAAGATCATAGCTGCAATAACGCCAATTACAAACACTACAATTATTATGAGTGCTATTGGATATGTTTTAATTGTGAAATGAATAGTGTCACTCTCTGCAATAGTCTTTCCGTTTTCCTGAAATTCTGCTTTTACAGTCCACTCACCTGAGCTTTTAGGTGCAAAGTCATCTGAAAAGCTTCCATCCGAATCCATTATCACTTCGCGTTTAATGATCTCGCCTTCTCCTGTTTTTTCCCCAAAGATTGGAAGGAGTTCCTCGACCAATGATTTTGGGAAGGGACTTGTGTAGATCAAGATTATTTTTCCTCCAGCGTATGAAGGTGTCAGGGTTCCTTCAATGCTCGGTTTCTGTCCAACAGTTATGAGAAGTAAGGAGTCTGTTGGAGACGGACCTTCTTCTGGATTTGGTGAGATTGAAAGAGTGAAAGGTTTCTTCTTGACTTGTAGTGTGACTGTTGCTGAGTGTTTTAGTCCTCCTCCCTCACCCTCTATTATTAATGGGTAATTTCCTTCTGGTGTTGTTAATGGCAGATTTATTGTTAGAATTGATGTGTAAGGAGGTTTCCCAGATGATGATGAGAATTTGGAGGTTGCGTTATCAGGAAGGTTTGTAGCCTTCAAGGTCACTGTTTCATCGAAACCTCCCAAAGGTTTTACTTCTATGTTAACGGTCACGGCGTCTCCTTGTTCGACGGATATATCGCTAGTACCCATGGTTAAACTGAAATCTTTCTCTTTTACTGTTAGGGTAAAGGATTCTTTCTTTGTTAACCCTCCTCCGGTGGCAGTAATTGGAATAGTGAAGGTTCCAGTCGTTGAAGCCGTTGTGAGATCAATTGTTAATGTGGAGGTGAATGTTGGTACTCCTGAAGCTGGCGAGAAGGTATACTTAAAGTCGCCTGGCAGCCCTGAAAGACTTAGCGAGACGGTTTCTGGATCTCCACTTAAAAGATTTGTTACTATTGTGAAGACTCCTTTCTCTCCAAGGTTAATTGTCTGATTGATAGGTGAGATTGTTATAGTGTAGTCGGTGGGTGCCTTGACGATTAGGGTTGCT
>MEZD01000039.1:275092-278188 GCA_001775955.1 Candidatus Bathyarchaeota archaeon RBG_13_38_9
ATATGTTCCTGGGGGAGTTGAGTCGGAGGTCTTGATAACTACTCCAGAGTATGTGAAAGTATATTGAATGCTTGAATCTAAACCAGTCAGGTATGGATTTAGTTCTGTTCCAACATAATAGGGGTCGCTATATGTTACGGTTACCTGATACTGGGCTGTTTCACCTGTTTCTATTGTGATAGTTGGAGGAGTAATCGCCATAGAGTAGTCGAAGGGAACACTTTGAATAATTTGAATTGAGGTTGAACCCTCCCATATATCAAGTTCAAGACCAACTACAACTTTGATAGTATAGATTCCGGGAATTGAAAAAGCGGATCCATACACATATGTTGTATAGGTTTGCCCTGTTTCAATACTTAATGTGCCGGCAGATATTTCGGCTCCACCAGTTGATGGTCCACTTACATAGATTTCTGCAGTGCCAAATACGCCTCCACTGTATCCTGCTTGAAAAAATACTGCTACATTATCGCCTGCATAGTATGTGTATGAAGATGTTCCAACATCAACGCTCCCTATTGATCTTGTAGATGATATTCCAGTCGAGATTATTAATAGGATAAATATGCTGATAAGGACGGTTCTAGTCATGGGCTCAACTCGTATGTATTATCACATCGTATAACATCGTTATATAAATGTATATGGTGGGCTCTGATTATCAGCGCGCGCTAGCTACTCTCCGGCATACATAGTGTTGATTTCATCATTCTTACTTTTACTTTGATTGCGTATTTTGTTAGAGGCTATTCCTAATGAAATAATTCCAATCACACCTATTGCAACACTTATCGGAGCCGTATAGTCTTCCCTCCATATGCGGGCGCTATTTTATTCTGAGGGTTAAAATATTTCGGCCCGATTCCTGAATATATTCAATCTTTACATTTGCACCTATATCTATACTATTCGATTCATTAATATCTGCATCTGTAATTCTGGCTGTAATCATTGGACCTTCTTCGAGTTTCGCTATTCCTACAGCGTAAGGAACTTTATCTTTTAGAAAAGTGGGAGCGGTATAGATGAATGTATAGGTTTGTAATGTACCATTACCTTTGAATTCATGCCACTCTAATCTTTTCCCATCACATTCTGTGCAAATGATTCTGGGTGGAAGATTAAGATTTCCACAGTCACGACACTTGGTACCCATCAATTTTTTATTATTAAGGAAATCTTGAAAAGCGTTAACGGTGAAAGGAATTTTCTCGTTCAATGTATTTTACCGTTTGAATATTTGTACGACTGCTGTTCCACCAGTCGCACCTATGTTGTGTAACAATCCAATATTGGCGTTTGGAACTTGCCTTTTTTCAGCTTCCCCTCTTAATTGTTTCCAAACCTCATGAACCATTGCAGTGCCAGTAGCTGCAATTGGATGACCTTTAGCTTTAAGTCCTCCATCTGTATTAATTGGAATTTCTCCAGTTAATGATGTCCTTCCTTCCTCACTAGCTCTTGCTCCTTCACCTTTTGTAAAGAAACCTAAATCTTCAATAGCTATCATTTCTGCTGGTGTGAAACAATCATGAACCATGGCTACATCGATGTCTTTTGGTTCAATCTTCGCCATCTTATAGGCTTTCTTTCCAGCTTCAACTGCGGAAGGAATAGTTGTGAAATCATTTCTATCATGTAAAGACATTGTGCCTGATTTGTGACCCAATCCGGAAATGTATATCGGGGTATCTGTAAAATTCTTAGCTTTTTCTGTGGAGGCAAGAATTACTGTTGATGCGCCGTCAGAAATTGGACTGCAATCGAATAGTCTCAATGGATAAGCAACGTAAGGATTTGAAGGGGATTGAAGAAAATCCATTTCGTCTTTGAAGGATAACCCTTTCTTCTGTGCGATTTTGTTTGCAGTGTCAATAATTTCTGATTGGTATTGTGCTTTTGGATTTAGTGAAGCGTTATGATGATTTTTAATGGATATCGTTGCCAGTTGCTCCCATGTTGAACCATATTTTTCGAAATGAGCCATTGCCATCATAGCGTAAAGACCAGGATTACTCACTCCCAAGGGGCATTCGTATGCTTGGTCCATTCCAGACATCAATGCCCATGTCATTTCATCTGTTTGTAAAGTACTCATTTTCTCGACACCACCAACCAGCACTATGTCATACATTCCTGAGGCTACGGCCAAAGTTCCAATTTCTAATGCTGTGGATGAGCTTGCACATGCAGTTTCTATACGTGTAGAGGGGATAGGAAGTAATCCAGACCAATCTGCTAGAAGCGATGATAAGTGTGATTGATGCTCAAAATATTCATTCACTGTATTACCGATGAATAAAGCTTCAATATCTTTATGATTTATTCCTTTATCTACAGATTCTAAGCATTCCAAAAAAGCCTCGACAAATAGTTCACGAGTTGATTTTCCTAAGTGAAGAGAGTAATGAAACCTTGTCATACCGGCTCCAATAATGGCTACCTTATCAGCAATCATTTATGTACATCCACCAAGAATCAATAATGTTGTTTAACACGCACTAATGGATTTGGTACCTACAAGCAATGGCTAAATTATATCCATTCCTTCCCGCTTCTTTGTTAAAGCTTCCTTGGCAGGTAATCCTTTTTCAATATCTTCGATTATAGCCTTCTCAGCCTTTTCAACCTTGGTTGCGATCTCAATAACGCTCTCTACTTTTTCTCTAGGAATAACAACTACCCCATCATCATCGCCAAGAATAATGTCTTGAGGATTTATGGGTACCCCTCCGCATATTATCGGTTTGTTGTATCCAGTATAGATCCTTCTACCCTTGGGCGATGCAGGAATTAAACCAAAAGAGAATACAGGAAAACCGCACTCCTTTATCTCCTTGAAATCTCTTGCTGGTCCATCAGTGACGACACCTACTATGCCGCGCTTCAAAGCACAACGTGTAACTAATCCTCCCCAACTATCAGATGACGTATCCTCCCCCACACCAATGACAAGTATATCACCTTTAGCGCATGAGTCGATTGCCTCGAATAGAGCTGGACCTGTATTTGGGCTTGTACTAGGAATTGCTTCGACAGTCACAGCTGGACCGCAAATCTTCAAACCTTCCCAAAGGGGTTTGATTCCTGAAG
>MEZD01000039.1:278211-278559 GCA_001775955.1 Candidatus Bathyarchaeota archaeon RBG_13_38_9
TCATCCAAAATGTCAGAGATCTTCGCCGTGTCGAATCTCTTAATACCATCAATCAATTTAAAAATTTCAGACATTGCTAGTTCCTCAGTCACAATTCTCACATAGAAAGAGAGTATTTTTGATCACAATTTATCTTTTGCCAAGTGATTTCACATAAGTAGAGTGATAGACGTGCACATGGGGAAAAAATTTTTCTGGTGTGTGCTCACCAGCTATGGGGGGCGCGCTATTTCTTGAAATACTCAACAACCTTGAGCAATGATGTGAAGGATTCTTTGGTTTTCTTATAATCACACATAGGAGTTAGATTCCATAGTACTATATGTTGCATTCCTTTGACTGCATATT
>MEZD01000039.1:278627-278847 GCA_001775955.1 Candidatus Bathyarchaeota archaeon RBG_13_38_9
ACTTTATTTATGGCCGATAGGACCTCCGTCTCATTAACCATTGTAGGTATGTATTCTTTGTAAGTGTTGAGGAGTCCGAGAGGATGTTTATACCCGTATTTTTCGTATGTTTCGGCAGGGCTTAGAAGGGCGTAGGCTTTAGCTGCTGTTGAATTAAACATTTTATGGCATTCTTCATGTTCCTCGCAGAGTATTATCGAAGTAAACAATGCAGGTGTAA
>MEZD01000039.1:278909-278990 GCA_001775955.1 Candidatus Bathyarchaeota archaeon RBG_13_38_9
ATTTTGATACTCTCCTCAAGTCTTTTGGCCGGGGATTTCCAGTTTAATCCGTAAGGAACTATATTTTCTGCTTCGCCTGCT
>MEZD01000039.1:279089-279540 GCA_001775955.1 Candidatus Bathyarchaeota archaeon RBG_13_38_9
GAACCGAGTAAAGCCTTTGAAGTATGAGAAGCAACAGAAGCCATTAAAGTGAAAGTCTCAAGGAAAACGTGAGGGCTATTTTGAAATTTGGCAATCTCTATCTTATCTGGTTTCCATAGAACATCTGGAATCCATCCCATTAGATGATCTGGCCACCAAATCGAGTCATAAAGCTCATCCAGCTTCTTTACAGTTTTCAACACATTTTCAAATGGGGGAAAGATAGGACCTTGTGTGCCAATTTTCAGTTCATAGTCAACCACATCTAATCGCCTGATAAACAGAATCATCATTCCATTCTATAAAAGAAATTAATACTATCAAAACATGCACTTGCCATAAAAAAAGAATTCAAATAATATTGTGGCGGGCCCGGTGGGATTCAAACCCACAATCTCTGACTTCGCAGGCTTAAGCATACTTGCTCGTATTAACGAGCGCTATAAGCATC
>MEZD01000039.1:279646-289263 GCA_001775955.1 Candidatus Bathyarchaeota archaeon RBG_13_38_9
TTGACTTCGAGTGGCCATAGTCCTGTTATTCCTGACTCGTGAAATAGATCTAACATTGGATTAATATTACCGTCGCTATCGACCATGATTCGATTGATGTTGTTCTTTTTGAGGAAGCTTGTTAGGTTCTTGTAGTGTGGTAAGCAATATTTCTTGAATAGTTTGGGTGACATTAGTGGTCCATGTTTTTCAGCCATATCTTCCCACCAGAATACCAAGTCTATTCTATCTTTGAATGTCTCAATGGCATCACGTAGTGTTTCTGTAATGTAGTATTCCCAATGTTCTGCCATATCATGTATCAACTCTGGGTCCTTGTATAGTGTGAGGTTAAAAGGGGCTATTCCCATGAGTTCAGCTCCAAAGCCGTAGAATCCGTTAAATCTCATCATTGTTACTCCTCTTTGATAGTTGTCGAAAGCTTTGATGTAGTCATCTTTGTCCCAGTCTTTGGGGTATCTTCGAGGATCTTCAGGATCTAAACGTTTTTTGTATTCTTCCCAGGTTTTTCGATCTTTTACTGGGAATTCTGTGAACATTGGCATACTGTACCATGTTCGTTCTTCGCTCTTTATTCTACGTGCTATAGCTCCTGTTTCAGTTTGCATAGTAATGTAACGGTCGTCCTCTTCCACTATTTTCATTTTGAATCGTGGTAGTGGACCTATATCGACAGGTACTACGGATCCATAAAATCCTTGACATCCGAAATAGGAGTAAGCGTCGAAACCTTTGACTACAGGCCAATTGTAGAGATTTGTTCCACCTCTACCCATCTCCCATTCGATGACTATTATTTTATCAGGTGGAAGTCCTTGTCGAAACCATGTCAGAATTGTCTCTTCATAGAGGCTTTCGAGCCAAGGTAGAGCATCAGGTTTACGGAAATTTAATACGGCTTTCATCTGTTCACGTGGTGTCATCATTTCATCTTCCATCCTTTGCAAATCTCAATACCTTCAACTGCGTCGAGGGCTGCAGCATCCACTCCAACTTCTTCAGCAAATTGTTTGGTTACAGCATTGCCTCCAATAATCACTTTCACTTTTTCTCTTAAACCAGCTTCCTTCAAAAGGTCTAATACTGTTTTTACTTCTGGTAATGTTGAAGTTAGTAGGGTAGACATGCCGATAATACGTGCACCAGTTTTCTCGGTTTCCTCTGCAAATGTTTTTGGATCCACATCTACACCCAAATCATGAATCTTAAAACCTGAGAATTGGGCTATCATTGCAAAAATGTTCTTGCCAATATCGTGTAGATCGCCTCTTACAGTTCCAAGTAGAATAGTATCTCCGGCCTCTAGATCTTCCTGTTTCATATGTGGTTTCAAAACATCGAATAGATTACTCATAATTTCTCCAGCATAGAGAAGTTCAGAAAGGAAATATTCTCCCTTCTCGTATCTGGATCCTACATCGTCTAGGCCTTTTTTGAGAGCTTTCTCTATGATTTCTGCAACAGTGGCTTTTTCATCAACGGCCTTTTTTACTAGGATTTTGATTTTATCTATTTCTTCAAGATCAGAGATTGATTTTGCGATCTCATCGAAAGTACTGGCGGAGTTTTTTTCGGTCATAGCCTTTGGTTGAGGTTGGATCGGAGATAAGGTTTTCTAGAGATAGATTTCAATTAGTAACGTGGCCGTGGGTCTTTTTTATGGAGTGATGGTAGTTTGAAACGGAACGGGAGACCTTTAGATCGTTTGGGTGGTTCAATTTCACGAAGTGTTCTTGCTATGTCGATAAATAATCTGGTTGATGCAAGATCACGTTTGTCAAGAGTTCGTAAAGCAATTTCATACGCAAGAACTGTCTCTGACATTAATCTTCACAAATAGGAATAATATGTATGCTTGGTATTTTTACGTTTGCCTAAATGTATAGTTTAGTCTTTTAGATTCAATAGTTTGATTCGATCTCTTTTTTTAAGATTTGAGTTGTTTTTTCTATACCTAAATCGTAGATGTATGTGCCCAATCTTGGGCCAGATTTTGATCCTATTAATAATAAGTATAATATTTGGAAGAATCTGCCTGGTTTTATTTCATGTTTTTTTGCTGTGTTGAATATTAGGTTTTGCAGGTCGTTTTCATTTTTTTCGTTTGGAATTGTTTCAACAAGTTCTTTTATCGCATTACCTTCAGTAGTGCTTAGTTCGATAGGTTCTGATTGAATTTTCGAAAAGTCTGCTGACCAATTGATGGCGCATTCAATTTTTTTGATGAGTTCCTCAGTCGGTGAATTTTTTAGGTAATCGTATTTCCTCAGTCTAGTTAAGATATACTCTTGCTTATTGTTTTCCGGAGCAAATGACGCTATATTGGCTAATAGAGCATATGGGACATGAATGCCGATCTTATTGGGTTGTTTGAGTAGCCAAGAATATTCGTAAAGACCTTTGAGTTTTGAATCTTCTTTTTTGTCATGAATTTTCTTTTTTCCAAAGTATATTTTTTCAAGGGTGTCTAATTCATCCATGTAAGCTGGGATATCTTCAGGTCTGACGACTCTGCTTCCAACGATTCGTTTGTACATTAACAATAACAGTGATTGTGAAGTTCCATATTTCAGCCAAACTTGAGGAGTGAAAACATTGCCGAGGGATTTTGAGATTTTCTTTCCTTCCTCATCTAAAAACATTTCATATCTTACATGGCATGGAGGAGGGTAATCGAGTATCTCTTCACAGATTCTATCGTTTACTTTTACTGAATCTGCGATATCTTTTCCATATGCCTCAAATCCGATCTTCAAAGCATCCCATCTTGCAGCAAACTCTACTTTCCAACTAAGTTTGCCCTCTCCTTTGGTATAATCTGCTTCACCTTTGTGAAGGCATCCTTCAACCTTTTGATCTCGTAGGGTTACTCCTTCGCAAGTGTACAGTATTTTCTTCTCTTCAGGTAGAAACTTGGTTGCCTTTGTCGTATATATTCTGCCGCATGATGTGCAGATCGGGAAATATGGTAGAACTTCCGTGTATTTTTCTTGGGCCAGTTCTTCCTTTATAATATCGCCCACTTTGGATGCATTAGATAGGATCTTCTCTATTTGGCTATTGAAGAGACCTCGTTGGTAACTTTCTTTGGCAGAGTAGAATTGATATTCGATATTGCACTTATCAAGTGCGTCTCTTAGCATGAAACTCATGTGATCCCCATAGCTTGGGTGGCATTCGAACGGGTCTGGTATAGATGATACTGGTTTGCCGAGGTGCTCTTTTAGGGATTCTGGAAAACCAGTTGGAACTTTTCTTAATCCGTCCATGTCATCTGAAAAAGCGATGTATTCAGAAGGTTGACCTTGAATCTCAAGCGCCAGTTTTATTCCATATGATCTTACGCAGTCTGCTAAACTTCCAACGTGCGGTATGCCTGATGCTCCTAGACCACTCTCAGTTCTTATCTTTTCGTTTTTCCTTTTGAGCTTGTTTTCTCTATCTAATAGTTCATGTGCAATTTTGTCAAGCCAGGTTCCTTTGCCTATGATTTCGTTGATAGAGTTCAGCTTGGTCATCTCAGAACAATCAGATGAGATAATGCTGAGGTCTTTCCTATAACTTATTGGGGAAGTTGAATTCAGGAAGAATTATGTTACTGTTGTATTGGATGTTTAACGAAAACATGTGTAATTATATCAGTTTGATAATGTTCAGACCATTCTTTGTATATGATAAATGATTTCGAAAATTATTTCTAATCGAATTAATGTTTTTATTATTATTTGTTTGATCTAACAGGAATAATGAAGTTACTCCTGACTTTAAAAGAATATTATTAATATCAGACAAATATTTTGATACATGTGCCCAACTGGTTAAACCGACGAAATGATTTATATTGTCAAAAATCAAAGTGAAAAGACCCTGCGAATAGTCTTCCACGATTTGCGAAATCATGATGTCAGAAGTGAGATCGAAGAATTTGATATTTTTCGGGTATGGAAAGTCTTTTACAAAATTTTTAGTGAAGGGAGTAACAACTATAATGTCGTCACCATTTGAAATATTTTCAAAAATAAAATCTCTCACAGTCATATGATAATTGGAAAATGGATCAAATTCAAATAAAACATTTTTTCCGTATAATCTTCCGTATTGGATGCCCAACTGTTTATGAAATCTTACCCTACGATTATGGTTTATTTGACTTTTTACAGTTGACAACAGTAATTCTGCAGTAAATGGTTCCGGTAAATACCCATCCGCGTTTAGCTTTTCCGATAACTTTCTACTTTCACTTGTATCTTGTGGAGTTGAAATTATGGTAGGAATATGCTTTGTCTTTTGATTGGATTTTAATTTTTTTGGGATATCTAATAAAGTAGATTCATTTGATGGGAAACCTAAAAAAATGAGATCTGGTAACTCATTTTCTGCTTTTTGAAGAACCTGATCTAGAGACGTTGTAAGTACCTGATATCCCTTATCATCTAAAATCAGTTTAACAAGTTCAAGAGAGTCTGTTTCTTGATTAGCAACCATTATCCTGCTGCAGTTTGATGTGACTTCTTCCCAATTAAAATAAAACGGATGTGGAATCTTCGTTTCATTCTGAATTGGGGTTATCATTTTACTTTTCACGATTTATTTAGTGCACTTATTCAACTAATTTGAATTTGGGATAATCCTTCTTTTCCATAGTATATTCTATTGTTGAAGAGACTTCTTATACTGTTAGCCTCTTTGGGATCATGTGCTAATGGATTGATTAAGAAAATCGCTGTTATTCTATTATCTGAGAGTAATCGTAGAGCTTCTCTTGCGAATTTGTAGGTGCTTATCGCATCAGTGGATAATGCTAGATCTGTCAGATTATCGTATATTATGTTTAAAGGCCCTCTGGGATGATCTTTTGTAATAGATGATAGCATTGGGTGAGTTGGGGAATCAAGAACCTCCACATATTTTGTGTCCTCAAACGTATCTCTGATAATGCTTCCAGGTTTAGTCATTATAACCACTTGCTCCTCATGGGCAATGCATTCTACAACAAATTGAGTAATGAGTCGGGTATAGGGCGTCAAAGAATCAAATTCCACTAGAATTTTTCTTCCTCTAATTTTTTCATGTTTGATATTCAATTGCCGAGAAAATAGGTCGTTCTTTGAACGGTCAAGATGTTCTTTGATGATAGTTGTTAATTCCTCATGGTCAAAGGGTTTAATAATAAATCCGTCAGATCCAGCTTCTGACATTAATTCTTGATCTTTCTTTCGATCAAGACATGTGAACATGATCACTGGAATAAACCACGTATTAGTTTGAGTCTTTAATATCTTACATAACTCGAGACCTGTTTGTCCCGGCAGCACTACATCTAAAAGTACAAGGTCAGGCACCTCATTCTTAGCTATGATAAACGCGTTCTCTGCTTCAGAAGCAGTGACTACACTATGCCCTTCCCCCTCTAACAACATTTGAGTCAGTTGAAGAGTATCAGGTTCGTCATCTACAACTAAAATCTTAGATTTCAGAGAAAACCACTCTTTTTTTAGGTAGAGTAAAATTAATTGTTGTCCCTTTTCCTTCTCCTGCAGATTGTGCTAGTATGCTTCCCCCATGTGCTTCAATGATGTGTTTACAAATATTGAGGCCTAGACCTGATCCAGAATAATAGCTTGGTTTTTTAATTTCCACGAAGGGGTCAAAGACTTTCTTCAGATTCTTTTCATTGATTCCTATCCCATGATCTATCACTTCGAATTTAATTGTATCTTCGAGATCATGTATGCAAATAGTTATCTTCGAATTTTCAGGTGAAAATTTTATTGCGTTAGCCAATAAATTAATAATTGTTTGACTGATTCTTGTTTCATCGCCTTTTATTAAAAGAGAATCTGATGTAATTTTTGTTTCTATATTCTGATTCTTATCATCTAGAAATGGCTGCATATCTTCGATGCATAGGTCTAATGTTTTTTTAAGATCAAATAGTTGATAATTTAAATGGTTAGTCTCTGTTTCTAGACGTTTGATGTCTAAAATATCGTTTACGAGCATGATGAGTCGGTCAGTATTTCGTTTTACTGCTGCCAGACTTGATCTTTGTTTTTCGTGAAAGGAACCTAGTTTTCCGGAAAGAATGAAATCTATGTATCCTTTGATGGAGACTAATGGAGTTCGAAGTTCATGTGTTGCTTTGGTCATGAACTGATTTTTAATTTCTGTCTGAAATTTTTCATACTCCATTTCTTTTATTTTACTGAGAAGTTTGTGGCGTTCAATTGCATGATTAATTGTTCGAATCAATAATTGAGTATCAATTAATGATTTAGCAAGATAGTCTTGCGCACCTAAAGATACGGATTTTATTGCGCGTTCTTCGTCAGCTAAGCCAGATAGGATTATGATTGGTGTATCTTTTTCACTTTCCTGTAATCTATTAAACGTGTCTAATCCTTGGCTATCTGGCAATCCCAAGTCTAACAGTATCACATGGAATTTATGTTTTTTAAGAAGGTCAATAGCCAATTGTAGATGATCAACAATCTTTATGTTGCATTTTTGATTAGCTTCAGATAATCTCAATTGGATAAGCTTAGCGTCTCCGGGCACATCCTCGATGTGTAAAACGTTGATAGGAGGTTTAACAATTTCAATATCATCCAATTGATTCTTGATCATTAGAAGTTCATCTTTGTTGGGATTTAGTCTTAATATCTAGTCACATCAGAACAATTAATGTCCATTGTCACCGTTAGGATATTTTTGAAGTTACCAATTGAATATTACTTGCCCTAGTAATTATTGAACATAGATGTTTTATGTATCAAGAAATCTACACCAGAACACTAGTGTTAATCTCGTTTCAGATAGACGACACAATATGGAAGGATTTTCTTATAAAAGTGTTAGAAAAATACGGGACGACCAAAGGGTTGAGATCAGAATTTGAGTTTGCTGTAAGCCAATATATTGAAAAACAGGAACAAGAAATATGAGGGAAAGTAAATTAATCGTGTAAACCAATTAATAGTTTTATGTAATTCTAGCTTTTACACCATCTTTACCATAAATTATTTGATTACCAAAAATACCCCTTAGACTGTTTATTTCTTTTGATTCGTGAGCTGATGGGTTGATTAAAAATAAAGCAGTGATGTTCGTATCAGATAAAAGTTTAACAGCTTCTCTAGAGAACTGATATGCCGTAGAATTATCAGTTGATAGAGCTAAGTCTGTTAGACTATCATAAATAAGAGTCAAATCTTGATTTTTAAAGTCTCTAGTGATTGTAGATAACAATGGTTGGGAAGGAGCATCAATTATTTGAATATCTTTATCATTTACGAAAGAATCTTTTATTACACTTCCATTTTTTGTCATTGTAAGAACTTTTTCTCCCTTGGAAGCACGTTCTAATGCAAATTGTCTTACACATCTCGGATATGCGGTTGATGGGTCATATTCGAAAAGAATTTTCTTGCCCTTCAAATCATCGCTTTCCATTTTTAATTGTTTTGAGAAAACATTAATTCTAGATTCTTTCAGACATTTTTCTATTTTGGAGGTTAGACTCTCACGAGTAAATGGTTTGACAATAAGATCATCTGCTCCTGAATCAAATACAAGTTTTTTATCGACATCACGGGCTAGCACAGTGAATATAATGATTGGAATAAATCTCGTCTTGTCTTGACTCTTTAAGATTTTACATGCTTCTAAACCGCTCTTTCCAGTCATTACAACATCCATGAGAATTAGATCAGGAGATTCACTAACTACTTTTTCAATTGCTTCATCACCATTACTGGCCGTTATAACCGAGAATCCCGAAAGTTCTAGATTTTTCTTTGCTAAATTACGAATGTCCTGTTCATCGTCTACAACCAAAATTTTATCGCTCAACTTTCATCAACATATTACAGCTCAAAAACACACGTAATAGACGTGGGTTCCCAATTATTAAATAATGGTATCGCCAATAAAACATTATCAGTTTGTAGCAAAATCATTGATAATGAGTGATCTTCAATTGCCAATTGAAAAAAGATTTCCTCCTATAGTATATCGTAAAGTGCCCAGTGGAATTCAAGGACTTGATACCATGTTGAATGGCGGTTTTCCGAATAGAAGAATCATTCTTATTCGAGGGTCCCCTGGAGCAGGAAAAACTATCTTATGTTCACAATTTCTTTATAATGGCTTTATGAAAAATGGGGAACCAGGCATCTATGTCTCGATGGAAGAGACCAAAGAAGAATTGATAAGAGAACTGTATCTTGCAGGAATTGATTTTAGGAAATTAAAGGATGATGAAGTTGAGTTTATTGATGCTTCACCAATTCGTCACACTCCTTCAAATACAGAAATCGGTAGAACAAAGATGGGAAAAAAGGAATTCTCACTTGTTGCACTTGGGGAAATGATAAAAAATGTTGCTAAAGAAAGAGAAGCTACAAGAATAGTAATAGACCCCTTAACAGCACTCTCCATCCAGTATCCAAATGATGAGGAGAGATGGCCTATGATTCTAGATTTAATTGAAGCACTCAAACGTACAGGTGCAACATGTCTCATAACTGAAGATTTACGTGCAAGCAGATCATCTGGAACTATACCGATAGAAGACTATGGTGTCCATGGTACAATTATTATGGAGGCGTCAGAAAGGGCGAAGGGGATGGTGAAAACAATTAGGATAACAAAGATGAGAGAGACTATTCATGACGACCAAACCCGTATCTATGAAATTACAAATAAGGGTATAGAAGTGTATCCAACAAGTTCCTGGACCCCTTAAATTAAATATGCTCATTGAATATGCAATTTCATGTAGCGTATTTCGAATATATGCCATTGTATTCAGTTAGCTGATTTTATCAGGTTTATGTAGGTGTGGCGAAGGTCTTATTATTCCGTTCCATTAGGCAGTTTTACTATGGAAAGCCAGAAATCTTCAATCGTCTGTACAATCGTAATGAATTTGGTAAAGTCAACGGGTTTTGTAATGTAACAGTTTACATAGTTATTGTATGTTTCAAGGATGTCTTTGTCACTATTTGACATCGTTAGAATAACTACTGGAATACGTTTCAGGTTGGGGTCTTTTTTGATTTCAGTTAACACCTCTCGCCCGTTCTTTTTAGGCAAGTTCAAATCTAGCAGGATTATGTCTGGGCGAGGCACATCTGAATATTTGCCTTCTTTATGTAAAAAGACCATTGCTTCTACACCGTCTCGGACAACATGAAGCTTATTTCTAACTTTACCGTCCTTGAATGCTTCACGCGTCAGACGTATATCACCTGCACTGTCTTCAACCAATAAAATTTCAATTGTCTTATCCATTTTTTGACTACTCATAATCATTCACCACCTGCTCAGGTATTGTAAAATAAAATGTGGATCCCTTTCCAGGTTTTGAGTCAACCCAGATTTTTCCTTTATGACGGTCTATAATCTTCTTGCATAGAGCAAGTCCTATGCCCGTTCCAGAATATTCATCCTGATTATGAAGTCGTTGAAAGATGACGAAGATACGTTCAAAGAATTCTGGTGCTATGCCGATACCGTTGTCACTCACCGAGAATAACCACTCTTTTCCCCCTTTTTTAGCCGATATATGAATTTTTGAGGGATTCTTGCCATGGAACTTTATTGCATTATCTATC
>MEZD01000039.1:289269-290210 GCA_001775955.1 Candidatus Bathyarchaeota archaeon RBG_13_38_9
TGGAAAATTTGGGTTAGTTGAGAAGGATCCCCAAATACAGTTGGCAGAGCATCGTGGGTAACAACTGCAGAACTGTCATTAATAGCAATCTCTAGGTTAGTGCATGCTTGGTCAAGGGCAACCGAGCAGTCAGTTGTCTGGAAAAGTTTCCCTTTTGTTTCAATGCGCGAAAACACTAGGAGGTCGTTGATCAATATCTGCATACGTTTTGAACCATCTACAGCATAATCAATGAATTCCAAAGCATCCTTGTCCAGTTTGCTTTTATAACGTTTTTTTAATAATTGGACATAACTGGATACCATGCGTAGTGGCTCTTGCAAGTCATGAGAGGCGATATAAGCAAATTGCTCTAGATCAGTATTAGAGCGTTGCAAATCCTTTACTGCATTCTCTAGCTTTTTCTCTGCTTTAATACGGTTCTTCCTGCGTCTTTCAGATCTGATGCTAATAGCAAGGTTGTTGGCTATTTGCAAAAATAATTGGACTTGTTCATTTTCGAAAAAATCTTTTTTTCCTGAATATATGTTGAGTACTCCTATCACATATGTGTCTTTTATAATAGGTAAACCAAGTTGAGAAGCGTAACCTCTTTTTATCATTTCTTCTTTCCAAGGGACTAGTCTAGGATCGGTTGTTATATCGTTTGAAACAAAAGGTTTTCTGGTTTTTATGACTATACCTGATACACCTTTTCCATATTCTGAATCATCCCAAGTGAATCTTCTTGAAGACAAGTATCCGTCTTCGAATCCGGCAAAAGCAACAGGCTTCACATCAAAACTTTCCTTATCAGCAAGCCCTATCCAAACAAATTTAATATCATTTAATTCCTGAATTGAATTACAGACTTGTTTGAAAATTTCAAGTTCGGTTTCTGTCTTTAACA
Organism: Candidatus Bathyarchaeota archaeon RBG_13_38_9; assembly: GCA_001775955.1. Lineage (GTDB taxonomy): Archaea > Thermoproteota > Bathyarchaeia > 40CM-2-53-6 > RBG-13-38-9 > RBG-13-38-9. The sequence goes on from MEZD01000039.1 coordinate 290,159, forward strand.
TATGGCTATTTATTTTATTCACAGTTTTCAATAAATTAGAATTCTTTTTCTT
>MEZD01000039.1:290273-294104 GCA_001775955.1 Candidatus Bathyarchaeota archaeon RBG_13_38_9
TTGTCTTTCTTCTTTTAAGAATGGCCCTTCATCAGATGTTGGTTTTTCCTCCAGATAGTAGACTTCTATAGTGCTTACTTTTTCTCCAAACACTTTGATATCAGCTGATTGCTTCCATTTTGTTTCTTTGAAGTTATCTGTCTGAAATATCTGATTGCCGTATACTATTCTTGCACATGTTATGTCAGGATATTGCCAAGAAATTTGGATGAGATGAACAATGTGGTCTAAAAGATTCTTGAGACTGATGTCAGGGCGTTTTGTCAATTTAGCAATTTCATAAAGACACGAAAGTTCCTTCATTCTCTTCTTTAACTCAGAAGTCCGCTCTTTAACCGTTCGCTCAAGTTTCTTTTCATTGTTTTTGATCAGTTCTTCAGCTTGTTTGCGTATGTCGATCATACGGGTGAAAGAAATTGCCAAATCGGCAATCTCATCATTAGACTTTAATATTTCAGGATCAATTTCAATATCAAATTTGCCTCTTGATATTTCATTAAAAGTGGAAGTGAGTTTATTAATTGGTTTAATCATGATGAAGTTTAAAAATGTGACAATAAAAATGAACCCGATTATTGAAATTCCGGAAACAAAGTAGAGTCTTTGCAGTCCACTTTCTTTGGTCTCGAGATACGTTTTTCTTGTTTCGATAACTTTTTGCAAATTATTCTCTGAAATAATGGTTAATTTAATGTTTAGTTCCTTTTCTGTCGGGTCATATTCATTTTCTATCTTATCCGAGATTCTAAAAAAACTTTCTTCGACCCCGTAAAAAGTCGCTAATTCACTCGTTATTTCTGTATTTATCTTATCTGATTTGATTACCAAGTCTTCCAAATCCAAGTCCAATTGATCACTAAACTCCTCTCGGAGTATTGGGTAATCTATTTTGAGTTCTTTTAGTTTCTGTAACTCGAGCTGTCGCGCCCCTCTTAATATTATACTGTGCTGTATTTCCTCCTTCAAATCTATTTTATTTTTAGTAAACGATGACATATGTAATTTTGAGGTTGACTTAAGAACTGAGGAGTACAACTGATCGCTTAAAAACTGGATTTCTGAACAAATATTCCGATATTCTAATGTGGGTATCACAACGTTTTCTTGAACATCATTAATTTCTACCATAAAGGAGTTGTAGGAATAAATATTGAATGGTATGATAATTAAAAGTGGCAAAAGAATAAAGCCCAGGACATATTTTAGTTTCATTTGTCTATGCCCTTACTTTTTATTTTGCAATTATGACATCATTTTTGACAGTAAGCATCTTGTAAACTTTGGTGACACCACCCTTACCATCAAATACTAAATTCCCAGAAACTCCTTCATAGTAATCCAATTGATTAATGTAATCTTTCAATATGGTTGGATCTGTGCTACCTGTTTCTTCTATTGCTTTTGCTATGAGTTTAATGGCGTCATAGGACGTATCAGAGCCTATGTCAGGTGGTACTCCATATTTGTTGACAAATGAGCCGATAAACTCTTGGTTTGGAGTGAATGAGGTGATTGATATTGCTTCCTCCAAAGATCCTTCAGCAGTTGTTACAGTATTAACGTCCAGTAATGCTAAATAAATTGGTAGAGTAACTCTAGCCTCCACTATTTTTTTTGCAATTTCTGCCTGGTGAATAAAAGCTGTAATTACAATTGCTTCCGGATTCACCATGATAATATTTTGAATCTCTTGCGAGAAATTCACTTCATTTTTTGAAGGAAGTTGGAAAGAAATAACCTCTCCACCAGAATTTTCAAACCCTGATTTAACAGCATATGACTGCTCCTGCTCCCATGCTTGCTGCGACCCAAGGATAGCAATCGTTCTATATCCATCATCATAAATGCGCTTTCCTAATTCCACACTAAGAAGAGAATCATGCGGCCACAGATTAAACACGTAATCACATTCTTCATTAAATCCTGCCACGCCTAGTGAAGGAGAAATCATCAAAACCTTTTTATCACATGCAAGTGGAGCAAGGGCAAGTCCGGATTCAGACCAGTTAGGACCAATCATTATATCTATACCTTCTCTGAAAAGCTTATAAAAAACAGAAACTGCTACTCTTGGATCATCACCTATGTTATTTTCATATACTATCTCCAATTGTCTACCATTAACGCCTCCTTCGCTATTTATTTCTTCTATGGCAAGGTCAGCGCCTCTATGGGAATTTAAACCCCAGCTGGATCCTGATCCAGTCAATATTAAGATCCCGCCGATTTTTATTGGTTCAACATCTTGTTGTTTGAAGTAAACTGTACCAAGTAAAATGATTACGATAATAATAGAAGTTATCCCAACCAATATTCTTCTATTCATTTTTCCTCAACTCATATTATATGCACCCCCAAGTATATCATAACTCAGATGTTACCTAATCTCATAGGCAAAAGTAACGAATCATGTGCGATCATAGGTACCTTACTTGTAAAGACTTCTGATCATTGAAACCTATGAAAGAATAATCTTTAATATAGGGTTACACGTAAATTGAATTACTTTTGATAAAGAACTGTATGACGCATCTTGATAACTCGTTTGAAAGAGATGTGAATGTTGTAAGTAAAACAGCAATTATGCTCTAACAATAGCTTTTGCAATAAAGAAAGAACGGTTAGCAAATACAAGTGTAAAAGCGAATGGGCCAAAAAAAGTGATAGCACACTTTGTAAATTTGTGTGAATAGGAAGTTAAATTTGAAGGGTAAAGAGGTTATTGTTGAAAAAGAAGTTAAGAACAAGGATCTCGAGCAGTTAAGTTTTGAATCTTTCTTCAATTTAATACCTGACCCTATGATCATCCTAGATTTTAAAGGCAAGATACTGGCGGTTAATATAAGAACTGAAGAAAAAACCGATTATAAAAGAAAAGAGCTAATTGGAAAGAACATATTCAGAACCGAACTTGTATCGGTCAAGAATAAATCCCGAGCATTAATAATTTTAAAAACATTAGTTAAAAAGCAAAATCTTGATCTAACTGAATTTGAAACTGTCACAAAGGGAGGTAAAAAACTTTCTCTTGAAGTCACTGCAACAAAGATCAAATTTGATGGAAAACCAGCACTACTAGCAACATTCAGAGACGTCACAGAGCGCAAACAGGCTGAGGAGGCTTTACGTGAAAGTGAAGAGAAATATAGGACTTTTGTTGAAATATTTAGAGGGATTGCATTTCGTCGTGATAAAAACTTCAAAATTGATTTTTTGCATGGCAATGTGAATGAAATCACTGGTTATGTTGAAGATGATTTTATTGAAGATAAGGTAAAATGGATCGATGTTATTCATGAAGACGACTTACCTGGAGTCTTAGATGATGTAAAAAGAATTATTTCTGAAAAACTTCCTACATCTGAAAGAGAATATCGCTTAGTGTGTAAGAATAAAGAAGTTAAATGGGTCGTTGAAAGAACCAATATTATCTACGACAATTCAGAAAATATGATTGGGTCTCAAGGAACTATTCATGATATCACTGAACGCAAGCAGATGGAGAATGAGCTTAAACATTATTCTGAGCAACTGGAAAAGATGGTTGAAGAGAAGATCTGGGAGGTTGCAAATTCTGAACGATTCTTAAGGTTGACCATCGAAACGGTTCTAGATTTTATTTACATTAAAGATAAAGATCTAAGATATATCCTCGTTAATAAATCATTATCCAAGTTTTTAGGTAAAGAGAAAGAAGAGATCCTGAATAGAACTGTCTACGACTTTTATGATAAAAAGACAGCAGACTTACTCACAAGAGCAGATAAGAAGGTGTTTGAAACAGGTTCGTCTGTCGATTCAGGTTACATATCTATTGTCGATGTACACGGA
>MEZD01000039.1:294140-299082 GCA_001775955.1 Candidatus Bathyarchaeota archaeon RBG_13_38_9
AAAGATCTAAAAGGTAATGTCGTTAACATAATCGGTGTTGCAAGAGATGTTACTGATCGTAAGATGGCTGAGGAGCAGTTTGAGACAATTTTTAATCTCTCAATGGACATGATCGGTATAAGAGATGAGCACGGCCACTTTAGAAAGATTAACCCTGCTTTCAAGAAAATCTTAGGATATGATTCACAAGAATTTCTCTCTAAATCTGTTATTGATTTCATCCATCCTGAAGACAAAGAGAAAACGATGGCAGTGTTTAACATTATGGCTAAAGGAGAAGAGATTACCAATTTTGAGAATCGATACCGGTGCAAGGACGGCTCATATAAGTGGATCTCTTGGACGTCACATCCTATCGCAGAAGAGGGTCTATCGTTCAGTATCGGCCGAGACATCACCGAACGAAAAGAATTGGAAAAGACTAAGAACCAATTCATAGCGGATGTCACTCACGAACTTAAAACACCATTAGTTTCCATCAAAGGATATGTTGACTTATTACTGGAAACACAAACAGAAATGTCTGATGGTGCTAGATCAGATCTAAAAATTATCCGACAAAACGCTGACAGACTGATCAGCCTAACAGATGACCTCTTAGATATCCGGCGAATAGAATCTGGAAAAATGATAATGAAAATGGAAACATTTGATCTAAGAGAAATTGTAGAACGTTGTATAAGAGAGATCAAGCCTTTCGTTAAAACAAATCAAGAAATAAGTTTGAATATGTCTGATAAGCCTTTAATGATTAAAGGAGATCGTGACCGATTTTCACAAATAATCCTTAACCTTCTAAGCAACGCAACTAAATTTACACCTGAGGAGGGTAAAATAGAAGTCGACGCTGAAATGGAAGGGGATACGGTAAAGATTCAAGTGTCTGATTCAGGAATTGGAATCACGAAGAAAGATCTAAAAAAAGTTTTCGTACCATTTTCAAATATCGAGAAACCTACTTACATTAAAGGAACAGGATTAGGTCTTAGTGTTACTCATGGATTGGTTAAATCGCATGGAGGAACAATAGTGGCTGAATCGGCAGGCAAAGGAGAAGGAACAACTTTCACAATTCTACTCCCGAAAAAATAAGACTTGGCGAGCGCTCCTATCAAAGTAATGTGCTGGATGTTTACAGTGAGTTCTAAGGTTTAGTGCGCGCTACATCCATTTAAGTTAGGGTGTTGTCATATTGACTGTCTTCTCGTTTCCGTCTCGGGTTCGACGGATATAGTTGTGGGATTCCAGTTTGGCTAGGATCCTGCTGATTGTGTAGGGTTTAAGTTCCAGGTCTTCTGAGAGTTGGTTCTGGTTTTTTGATCCTTTCTCTGATAGGTGGAGAAGGAGTTGAACGGCTTGAGGTTTGAGTTCGCTCTGTTTAGGGAAGAGTTCTGTGAGTTCAAGCTCCATGTCATCGGCTAATCTTTTAGTGGTTACTGCTTCTTTAACTATCTCGGGTTCTATGTGTTCTTTGGATTGGGTTTTGGACATCCATAGGTCGAGTGTTAACGTTATGTATCTTAGGAATCTGCGGAAGATACCTCTACTCATCCTTGCGAGTGTGAGGAGGGCTTCTTCAGTGAATGGATCTGTTGTTTTGAAGCATTTCTTGTAGGCTTCAAGCATCTGTTCTGAAGTTAAAGGTTTGAGGTCTATCTTAATCATTTTATCAAAGAAGAAGTGCCCTCCAAACATCTCCTTCTGAATCGCGATTACAAAATTTGGTTTTATACCACTCCCATTTAAAAGATAGTTCCATAGCCAGCAGATACCATCAAGGTCTTTACCCATCATTCGTTTATCTGTCTTTGAATAGTCAGGGGTGTCGATTAGAATCATCTTTTTCCATCTGAGAACACGCAGCCAGCTTATCTTTCGGCTTTCTTTGATTTGAGATTTGGTTAAACCTAGCTGCATCTCAGCCCATGCAACATTCACATCTTCAGGGTATGAAGGCTCCTGAGATGTGGGGAGATGACGTTTAAGCAGCGGCAGTAACATTTCAGCTCGGTCACTGTCAACATATGATGAAACCTCATGTGTACCATCGACCAAACTCTCTAGGAGTTGAGGTTCTCTTCGCCATTTGAATAATACTACGCCATCATCTTCCAGAAAAGAATCAGGGATTAGGGATTTTTTCTTTTTGACACGTTCCTGAAATTCTATTCTAAGCATCGCTTTTTTTAATGCGAGTAATGCACTGCTTTTGCCTACACCTTGAAATCCTATAAGGCCGATTATGCAACCTTCCATTGATTCCAATTTTTCAAGAAGCTGCGCTATTGAGGATGGCCAGACATACCATTCATTGATCCATCTATCACGACGGCTCTCTGAAGCTAGTTGAGTGGCCCAGTGATATATTGATTTAATGAGCAATTGCTCTTCCGGTTTAGAATTAGGAGACAAGATAACATAAAATTATGTCAGAAAGAGATTAATAAGCGCGCGCTCGCCCAAAGACTTTTCCTTCTAATTTTTGCGGGTAAGAATACCTCTAAAAAATTCGCCCATCTTCAAATTCTAAGGCATCTAACACCCCCTCTTCCGGATTAGCAAAAAGTTAAGGTAACTTTATCGTAAGACTCACGATTTTTTTTAACTGTTTTCTTACGAAGGCTACTGCCTTCTGATCATCTAGTGATTCCAATATTGATTCAGATATTCTAAACATCTCAACAGAATTTTTGTTGTAATGTGTGATGGATTTCTGATAGCTAACAACGAGGATTCCGTCGGCTGTTGATTCAAATGTTGCTTTAAATAATAAGAGGGCATGTTCAACATCTTCTTTGGATCTTTCTCATTGTACAGCAAGGGCATAGATCGATGCCAGACGTTTAACCAGCTCTAGATCTTGGTCAGTATAATCTCTATCAGAATTGGCTAGTGCCACTAAGCCAATTAAGGTTTTACCCATTATTAGCGCGCGCCTGCAAGAATTAATTGAAAAATATATCTATAGGAGAGGATTGAAGTCTAACGACAGTGCGTGTTAAAATTTTATTAATTGTTCTGTTATGTTCCATAGATGTTTATTTTTTTATTCATTTTAATTACTGAGAGCAGTGGCAATTATCGCGTTTTGTGTACCTTTTCCTTTTTTTATTTAGTTACACACTCTTTACAACATGATACTATTGTTGAATATTATTGAAAGCATGTACTCCCAACGTATGAATTATGATTTTTCAAATGTTATAGAGGATTTAATTTGACCTTGAATACTAAAAGCATTTTGGTAGAAAAAGAAATTGGAAACATGGATTTCCATAAATCAAGTTTTGGATCATACATCAATTTAATGCCTGATCCTGTAATAATTATAGATTTGATAGGTAAAATCGTGGCAGTCAACAATCAAGTAGAAGACCAAACCGGTTTCAAAAAAGAAGAACTAATTGGAAAGAACATATTCAGAGCCGGACTTTTATCGGTCAAGAATAAATCCCGAGCATTAGAAATTCAAAAAAAATTAACTAGAAAGAAAAATTCAGAATTAACTAGATTCGAAATTGTCACAAAGAAGGGTGAAACACTTTATATTGAATTCACTACAACAAAGATCAAATATTTCGGAAAACCAGCATTCCTAACAATATTCAGAGATGTAAGTGATCGCACTAAAGCTGAATTGGCTTTAAAGGAACGAATAAAGGAGCTTGGATGTTTACTTGCTATTTCTAGATTAGTACAGAAGCATGGTTCAGATATCGAAGCGATTCTAAGTGGCGTCATAAATCTTATTCCATCTGCCTGGCAATATTCAGAATTAACATGTGTAAGAATAATTTATAAAAATCAGACATTTCAGACAGATAACTTCGAAGAAACAAAATGGAGACAGTCAGCAGATATCAAGGAAAATGGGAAGAGAATCGGCGTTGTAGAAATATGTTATCTGGTGAAGCCTGAAATTTACGAGGGACCTTTCCTAGAAGAAGAAAGATGTCTGCTAGACAGCATCGCTGATACGCTAACAAAAGTTGTTGAGCGCAAACAAACTGAGGAGGAACTTGAAAAAACTCATTCTATTTTAACTGCAACTATCCAGGCAACCGCCGATGGGATCCTTGTAGTCGATCAGAATCACAAGATCATTCACTACAACAAGAAATGGCTTGACATGTTCAAGCCCCCCACCTCAATCTTAAAGTCACGTGACAATAGAGAACTGATGAAATATCTTCTATCCAAACTGAAAAATCCAGAGAAATTTAAAAGAAAAACAGATGAACTATTTGGTAAACCACAATTAGATAGTTTTGACACGTTTGAACTTAAAGATGGTCAAATCTTTGAACGTTATTCTAAACCTCAACAAATTGCTGGAAAAACCGTTGGAAGAGTAATGAGTTTTCGAAACATTACAGATCGTAAACTGGCTGAGGAGGAGTTGAAAAAGTCTAATACATTCCTCCAAGTTGTCCTTGACAATATTCCAGATCCCATAGTCATAAAAGATAAGAATCTTAGATATATGTTCAGCAATAAAGCTCACTCAGACATGGTGCGTAAATCTAGAGATGAAATTTTAGGTAAGACTTCAGAAGAAATATTACCTAAAAAAGTGTCTGGATTAATCAAAAAAGCAGAATTACAAATACTTAATGGAAAATCTATTGAACATATTCATAACGAAAACCTCATCGATAAAAGAAAAAGAATCCGTACATATCATGCAAAGAAGATACCACTAAAAGATCATCAAGGTAAAATATCGCATGTCCTCACAATTTCAAGAGACATTACTGAAAGGAAGCAGATGGAGAATGCCCTTAAACATTATTCTGAGCATTTGCAGGAGATTGTTAAAGAACAGACTGAGAAACTAATACAATCTGAACTATTCCTGCAGTCGACTGTCCAAAACATTCCAGATCATGTGTACATCAAGGATAGAAATTTCAAATTCATATTTGTCAACAAATCATACTGC
>MEZD01000039.1:299104-299391 GCA_001775955.1 Candidatus Bathyarchaeota archaeon RBG_13_38_9
ATGCGATGATAGGAAGAAACGTTTATGACTTATATTCCAAAGGGCAGGCTGACATTTATGCACAACAGGATAGGAAAATTTTTTCGGAAGGTAAATCTATCCTCTCAGACGAGGCAATTCACACCTATCCAGATGGATCAAAACACATACTGCAAACACTAAAGACCCCAATAAAGAATGCTAAAGGTAAGATAATATGTATGGTCGGTATCACCAGAGACATAACAAAAAATAAAATGTTGGAACGTGAACGTAGAGAAACTGATCAAATGTTACGGTCAACAATT
>MEZD01000039.1:299445-300956 GCA_001775955.1 Candidatus Bathyarchaeota archaeon RBG_13_38_9
GTAAATGACTCCTTCAGTAAATTTCATGGAAAGACTAGTGAACAGATCCTAGGCAAAACAGTATGTGATCTATATTCTAAAGAGGAAGCAGATCTATTCACATCACAAGATAAAGAAACAATCGAAAAAGGAATTATTTTAACTCCAGACATTCAACTCGTTGACGCAGATGGAAACTCCCGCATAATCCAGACAATCAAGTCTGCAATCAAAGATTCTGAAGGAAACTTAACTCACATTATAGGTGTTGCTAGGGATAATACTGAACGTAAAGAATTGGAAAGGATGAAGGATCAATTCATAGCCACAGCAACGCATGAACTGCGGACTCCTCTAGTATCTCTTCTTGGGTATATTCGTTTTGCTCTTGAGGGAAAGTCTGGTAAACTCTCTGATAAACTAAAATCCGATTTGCAGGTGGTAGCTCGAAATACTGATCGCCTTATGAGTTTAACCCATGATCTACTAGATATTAGACGTATCCAATTAGATGAAATCCGCCTGAATAAGAAAACAGTTGATTTCAAAGAAATCATTGAAGATTGCTTAGAAGAGATAAAGCCTTTCATCAAAGATAATCAAACGTTTACTAAAGAACTCCCGCAGAAACCATTACTAATTGAGGGAGACGACATTAGAATAAACCAGATACTGATGAACCTGTTAAACAATGCAGCCAAATTTACACCTGAAGATGGAAAGATAACCGTAAAAGTAATAGAAGAAAAAGATCACATCAAAGTTCAGATATCTGACAATGGAATAGGCATTAGAAACGAAGATTTAGAAAAAATATTTGAACCCTTCGCATCAATTGAAAAGAAATCATATATCCCAGGTACAGGTTTAGGGCTTAGCGTTACTAAAGGATTAGTTGAAGCCCACAAGGGCAAGATATGGGTTGATTCTCCAGGTGAAGACAAAGGCTCCACATTCACCTTTACATTACCAAAAAAAGGGGGCGGATAATCATTTTGACTGCGAAAATTCTTGTTGTAGATGATGAACCGGACATCCTAGCATTAGCTAAACGAATACTGGAGCCAGAAGACTACCACATTATAACCGCATCATCCGCAATGGAAGGGCTTCAAAAAGCAGAAACCGAAACCCCTAACCTCATATTACTGGATATTCGAATGCTAAAAACAGATGGTATAGAAGCCTGTAGAATCTTAAAGAAACAGCCTAAAACCAAATCAATTCCAGTAGTAATGTTCACCGCACTCACACAAATGAAAGAAATGAATGCTGCCAAGGAAGCAGGGTGTTCAGGCTATTTGATCAAACCCTTTATGCCAGAAAGTTTACGGTCTGAAGTTAAAAAACATATAAAGAAATAATTTGCCAATAAATATTTAATAAATATTATATGATTCACGTTAGCATAGCGCGAGTTTGTTCTGTTTTTTTGTCTATAACGTGTAGCTTCAAACTCTAAAATAGAAACTAACAGGAATAGACATCATATGGATTGGTTTCCTTCACAAGGACATTACTGCCACAAATGT
>MEZD01000039.1:300970-301144 GCA_001775955.1 Candidatus Bathyarchaeota archaeon RBG_13_38_9
ATGTCCCAAATGTAACAGCCCAAAAATCACAAGTCAAGGATACGACGTCTATCTATGCCGAGAATGCGGGTACCGTCTAGAACATAGAACAGGATCCGGAGCTTGCACAACCACTTAGAACAAACAATTACTTAAAATTATTTTTGATAATATTTAAGGAAATATCTCTTTTAG
>MEZD01000039.1:301176-301862 GCA_001775955.1 Candidatus Bathyarchaeota archaeon RBG_13_38_9
AAACACGATTTAACCCGTATACCATCATTAATATGTTAACGTGTTTTCATTGATCTTAAGATTTTCTCATCACTAACATCAGAGATGAATCTTTCCACAGCTGAAGAAACAAAATCATCTCGATTATGATACGTTTTAGATTGTTTTATAGCTTCATCTATCTCCTCGCATAATGAGTCGGGGAGAAAAATTATTTCATATTCGTTTTCTCTGAAAAGTTCAGATGCGTTTAATATGTTCTTCATGTCAGTTCACCGTTTGAATTCCGTAACGCAGTTGACCATCCGCTATAAACGTTAACACAATAATGTATCACTAGTGGAACATTAGTGTACCATAAGAGGTTTAAACGAGGAAAGGTTGGATCTTGGATTCATTATCCTAATCTTAGCATGCGCTACACCCAATTGACTAGACTAGATATGTGAAGTTCTCACGCTCAAATATCATCTTTCTAATATGCAATGATACATCAATGCTTTTTATCCATTGAAAATGTCTCCAGTTGAACGGATGCAAGCATCCTCCTGTTGATAGTTTGGTTTACATGATGCTAATTTACTATTAGATAATAGTAAAAATTGATCTCAATAAGATGTTATATGCTTTTGAATTACGGAGTTCAAGTTATGTTTACTTTTCTAAAAAGCTTATTTATCATTTTCAGAAACCTGATTGATCCAAAT
>MEZD01000039.1:301869-302914 GCA_001775955.1 Candidatus Bathyarchaeota archaeon RBG_13_38_9
TTCAAATATTCCAATTATAAGGCGAAAACATGCATGCCCGAAGTTAAAAATTATTCCATATTTGAAATGGAAAAGAGTCTTTCAGATTGTAAACAGAAATTTCAGAGTTTAGCTGAGAACTCAAATGTAGCAATAGCTAGCTAGAGGAATAGGATATTACCGATATAATGCACGTTCACGCCCGCTTGGATCGGATGTTAAAAAAATATATTTTTCCAATCAATTATTTTAAATTCTTCAGCTCTCATAATAGTTAGAGGTATGCCATTGACAAGACATTCTCTTCCAATAATTATTCTGATAATCTCAATAATCGCTCTAATTATTCTCGGTTCAAGAGTTGATGTAACTGCTACAATAGTGGGATCAATAACGCCAGACGGAAACATGGCTGACTGGTCGTCAGTCACCACAACTATAACCGACCCAAATGAACCATCCAATTGCCTAACAGATCCTTTCGATATCAAGGAATTCTGGATAGCAAACCAGGATCCACACGGTGGTGATTACTACATATACTTCAGATGGGACAGATACGGAACTACCCCCTCAAGCGCATCCCTTGAAATTCCAATAGATACAAACGGAGATTTCATTCAGGACTATTTCCTTTGGGGGGATGTGACAAGTGCTGGTGGTGGGAAGATGACTGTCAACTATGCTCTCTACCAGGGTTATCCATCAACCGCCGATAAGAATAATCCGATAGCTGGAACCTCTGGGAGTTATACGGGGCCCTCTGGTGAAACATCAAGGTTCGAAGCTAGGATTCTGGCAAGCAAACTTGCTTTGTCAAGTAACATAGTTCTCGCTACCGTAAGGACTAGGGCATCGGCCTCGTTCAAAAGTGAAATAAAGGACTGTTTGAACCCTGCAACCTCTTGCACATGCTCGCCAACGTACTGGGTCGTCTACAACACGAATGATGGATCATTCACCCCAACTCCAAACACACGGACAGAGCTTTCGATTACCAAGTTCGGCCCCACCGACGCACAGGTAGACTCATTCATTACTTACACTGGAACCTTGACTAATCTCG
>MEZD01000039.1:302986-303098 GCA_001775955.1 Candidatus Bathyarchaeota archaeon RBG_13_38_9
ATAATGCGGTGTATGATTCAGGTCTCAACACGGTCACATGGAACCTCGGAAATCTTCCAGGAGGAACCTCAATACCTGGCTGGCTCACCGTGAATATTGGATCCACAGTCCC
>MEZD01000040.1:0-624 GCA_001775955.1 Candidatus Bathyarchaeota archaeon RBG_13_38_9
CATGTAGATTAGTAACACTTCTAATTCCTAATAGTATTTCCTCAAAGAAGCTTTCTATATTTGCATTTATCATCCTGGAGCCTTGGAACCTTTTTCCACTCTGACCAGAATAGATATTCGGTAAAATTTTCACATGAGTACCGGTTACTAATGCTATGGCGGCCTCCTGAATATCAATTGAAATTAATAGATAAATTGTATCGTTGCCAGAATTCTTTAGAATATCTGCTTGGATTTTCTTCCATTGCTTTTTTTCCAAAATTATCATATCGTCTACTTTAATAGATATCGAATGATGAACGCCCTTGGGAACTAACTGGTTATCACTATTTAGAATAGTCCCCCCAATTCTTATTCTATCAACTGTACCATCAAATTTAATGGTCTCTATTCTTAGTAATATTCTTATTTTTACTCGTTCACCCTTATCAGGTCTAGAAAACTCTGATTTCTGCTTAATGGACCTTGTCGTATCCGTTATGATGGTATCGTTTATTTCAATAATTCTTCTAAGTGTAAATAAATCGTCGAGGTCCTCTGCAATTATTGCCTTAGATTTTTCAGAATGCTTTGAATCCCGTACAATCATCTGAACTATTATTCACGCATTATTTTCAATTATTT
>MEZD01000040.1:649-765 GCA_001775955.1 Candidatus Bathyarchaeota archaeon RBG_13_38_9
CAAGTTCGAGTCGGTATTAATTTCGTTACTACGCTTTGAAGATTCGGTATTAATTTCGTTACTACGCTTTGAAGATTCAAGATAACTGCTTACCCATTCTTGAGTTATTACTCCTG
>MEZD01000040.1:803-1065 GCA_001775955.1 Candidatus Bathyarchaeota archaeon RBG_13_38_9
CCAGTCACCTTTCCATTTTTTCTTCTAGTTTGTCTCCATTTAAGATTTGTATTTCCAGTTTTTGAAGAATAGATAATACCAAGGACTTCTTTGGCATTTACAAACGTCATCTCACGTATTTTTTTAAGAGTTACCTTATCAGCTGCTTCTATGTAAATTGCACCTGGACCTTCCTCGCGTTCAGGAAATATTTCAAAGTCATGCATATAACTTTCGGTTATAAAGGATCTACATGTACTTACTATTATAAACCTCCTAAAAC
>MEZD01000040.1:1267-1369 GCA_001775955.1 Candidatus Bathyarchaeota archaeon RBG_13_38_9
CAGTAGGGCTATTCCGTCATTGTTTGTCCATTTCCATTAGCCTCACCGAGACTTAAAAATTAGATTGTATGAGTGGAGAATAATATCAAATTGCAACCCAAA
>MEZD01000040.1:1641-2139 GCA_001775955.1 Candidatus Bathyarchaeota archaeon RBG_13_38_9
TCTGAAAGTGTCCTCAACGTTGCCTGAATTATGTCCACAATGTTTTCTGCACCTTGAGGTAATGCAATAAGTAATTCCTTCTTGCAGTTCTGAATAATTTCTTGAACTTTACTAGCGATATTAAACAAGCCCATCACAACCCAGATTTCTGGCCTTTCCTTGATTCCTGTTTTTTCGTAAATTGGCATTAATTCTCGTATTATTAACTCATTGTTTGAATCCATCTTTTTCTCAATCAATGTCCTAGTTGTTTCAGTTGCAGTTTGAGGTGAATTTGGAAAAAATTTCTGTGGTCTGGAACTGTTAGATTCAATCCAGCCTCTCTCTTCCAAAGAATTCAAAACTTCATATATCTTTGAGTATGGCACGTTTGATTTCTTACTTATCTCAGAAGCTGCCATCGACCCATTCTCAAGCAATGAAATATAGACTTTTATTTCATAACTCCCCAAACCTACCTCTTCCATTGCTTTTTTGGTCTTGTCAGATAAACTCATA
>MEZD01000040.1:2438-2561 GCA_001775955.1 Candidatus Bathyarchaeota archaeon RBG_13_38_9
ATAGATGTGATCTGACCTGCTGGTACTGTTTCTTTTATGTTAAGAAGGGATTGGAGGGCGCTTATCTATATGAACCCAGTCATGAACAAGTTCGAGCAATGATGAAAACTCTAAAGGCAGAAA
>MEZD01000040.1:2827-2915 GCA_001775955.1 Candidatus Bathyarchaeota archaeon RBG_13_38_9
AGAAAATGTGGAACTACTGTAGTGTTCGTTCCTACCGTAATAAAGTCAATCAATGATCATGAGTTAGGTCCAATCATTAGATATGCTC
>MEZD01000040.1:3078-3672 GCA_001775955.1 Candidatus Bathyarchaeota archaeon RBG_13_38_9
ATAAGATCAGGTGCAAACAGGTATTATGCCATGTTACAGGTGATTAGAAAACTAAATCAATTCATTGATAGAGACAAACAACCTCATGGATTGAACCTTGCAAAGATGTTTTCCAGCATCTTGTTGAAGCGTAATTTTGACTCAGTAGGTTCATGGCATGTTCGTTCCCTATTCTTAGGAATGATGCACTTCCAAGACAAATATAACGAAGATCTAGAGAGACTCCAGAGATGTGATATTCACTATTTAACACCTGACTTGAGAATTGTTCCATTTTGTGCATTTAACGTAATTCCAGAATGGTACAGAGATAGAATCCAAAAGAAATTCAGCATCCCTGTTGAAGAATGGGAAAAAGCTCATGGACAAACTCTTGAAGCTGGTTTGTACCGCGGTATCATGAGAAAAGGTAAACCTGAAGCACAAATGGGATGCGCAATGTCTGAGATGCACAAGGCAGCCGCCGAATCAATGGCCAATGACAATGACGATCACAAGGCCGTTGAATTAAGAAACGGAATGGCCGGCGCCTGATATTTTCTTGCAGTCCATTTCTCTTTATTTTTAGTTTCAGTGTATTTTGATATCTTGTAA
>MEZD01000040.1:3765-4235 GCA_001775955.1 Candidatus Bathyarchaeota archaeon RBG_13_38_9
TCAAGGAGAAATTGCAATACTTCGAATCAACAGACCTGAAGCTCTCAACGCGATGAATATTGATGTCATATCAGAGCTTTCTCAAACAATCGACAAGGTAGGTGCTGACGAAAGTATCAAGGTTATCATAATAACAGGAGCTGGCGAAAAATCATTTTGCGCCGGTGCAGATATTTCATACATGGTCGACATAGATCCAATAACTGCCGAAAAATATGCTTCTTCAGCACAGTCTGTGTTGAATAAAATTGAGCGTATCGAAAAGCCAGTGCTAGGAGCTATTAACGGGTATGCGCTTGGAGGGGGCTGCGAATTGGCGATGGTTTGCGATATCAGAATAGCCTCCAGCAACGCAAAACTGGGCCAACCTGAAGTAACAATAGGAATTCCTCCTGGATGGGGAGGAACACAGAGGTTGATGAGATTGGTGGGACCTGCAAAAGCTAAGGAACTAGTTTTTACTGGAAAGA
>MEZD01000040.1:4395-4521 GCA_001775955.1 Candidatus Bathyarchaeota archaeon RBG_13_38_9
TGAGTGTATTGCAATGGGCAAACAGATTGCAAAGAATAGTTTCAACGCTGTAAAGGTGAGCAAAATGTTAGTAAACAGAGGTATGGATGCAGATCTCGAAACAGGACTCAGGCTGGAAATTTACGG
>MEZD01000041.1:0-147 GCA_001775955.1 Candidatus Bathyarchaeota archaeon RBG_13_38_9
TCTGGATTATTATACTGGTCCAGTGTTTGAGATATTAGCAAAAGGTTACGAAAGCTATGGTAGCATTGCTGGCGGAGGTAGATATGATGAACTCATTGGTCTCTTTGGAGGAGATCCAACGCCAGCTACAGGAGTTGCTTTAGGTGT
>MEZD01000041.1:281-494 GCA_001775955.1 Candidatus Bathyarchaeota archaeon RBG_13_38_9
CAGGTATGACCACTATATTTGATTTGCTTGGTCGCAAACTTTCGAAACAATTAGAGTATGCTAGTAAAAAGAAAATTAACCAGGTTGTTCTTATTGGAGAAAAGGAGTTCATGGAAGGTTCTGTAACTATTCGGAATATGACCACTGGTGAACAGATCAAGATAAAGAGAAGCGATTTAATCAAATATCTAAAATCCTAGACTATTGAAGTCT
>MEZD01000041.1:513-1130 GCA_001775955.1 Candidatus Bathyarchaeota archaeon RBG_13_38_9
AAACGATTTCTCCTCTTCTATCTATAACCGCAAGTTTCAAGTTTCTACCTGTTTCTGCTGATTTATGTAAAATTTTTCTTAGATTACCAATTGTTTCAGAAGAACCTTCATTAATAATATAAAGATAATAAGCTGGAGGTTTTTTCTGATAAGTACCACGTTCATAAACAGAGAACCCCGATTCATTATCTTCAGTTTTGATAGTAAATCCTCTCATTCGTATATCCCTATATACCACATATTTTGTCCAAAGATCATTATCATTTCGATAATATCTCTCGAAAAGATCTTTGAAATTAACCTTTTTTCTATCACTTTCATCAATAATTATCAATCTATTCATATCTAACAAAAATAAAGTCTCTAACGATGAAAGTATTAACTGGTTTCTAATTCTATGCCCATAACCGTCATTGTAAAGCGAGTCAGCCTCACTGATTGAAGGTATAATGGTTCCATCTTTTGTATACACTGCACCGAAACATTGCATATATGTTATTCCTTCAATCTTAAGTTATAGAGTTGACTAATTTATTTGTTAAATAATCCTATTAAAAAATATTTAATTAAAACGTATGTGAGATTTTATTAGGTCACTTGCTTTTTTATCTCCCAAC
>MEZD01000041.1:1145-1265 GCA_001775955.1 Candidatus Bathyarchaeota archaeon RBG_13_38_9
CTCTGACCCAATTGCCACCAAGACTTCTAATTGCATCATTTATTGGTCCCCATTGATCGCCAAGGAATTTTTTTGGACTAATGATTATAACGTCCTCCTTATCCTCAATATTTAGAAGAT
>MEZD01000041.1:1440-2469 GCA_001775955.1 Candidatus Bathyarchaeota archaeon RBG_13_38_9
ACTGACACATCCAGAAAAGATGGATGAGTTTAATAATGTACATTTTCCAAAGATGTCTGCTCAATTCAAAGAAATGAATCTGAAATAATATGATAAAATAACAATTGATTACTTCAATACTCAAATTTTTTTTTAATTTGGACTTAATTTACATCTATAATATTGAAGGTACTTATTTTATAAGGTGTATCTGATATGAACCGATCTTAAACCGATCTTACTTGAATAATTAATACATTATACAAAATTATTTAAATTCAAAGTATTGAAAACAATGTAGATCGGTAGTTCGATCGAGATAAATGGATATAACTTATATCCATATAATCACTTAGCCTAAAGGCTAATCAATTTATAATTGATTATACTTTGATAAACAGAATCTAATGAAGTTAACAGATTCTGTGTATTTAGTAGGCGGAAGTGCTTATGGTATTTCTCTTGCGGGAGACTGTAATGTTTATCTTATCGACTGCGGAAGAGGTGAATCTATTTTAATCGACACTGGTGGAGGTAATGGCGCTCAGCATATTCTTAATAATATTCGGACAGATGGTTTTAATCTGCAACGAATCAGACTAGCTATTCTAACACATTGCCATTTTGATCATATAGGTGGTGCTATGGACATAAAACAAGCTACAAAATGTAAATTACTTGCACATGAAAACGACGCTAATTCAATAAGCACGCTTGATGAAAACTCTTTAATCGATATGGCAAGAGAGAGAGGTCTTAACTTCAAAGCGCCTGTACTCGATCAGATTGTGAAAGGATGCGAAACGATGAAGATTTCAGATATTGAAATTAAGCTATTACATACACCAGGGCATACACCGGGTTGTATCTCTGTCGCCATTGTTGAAAGAGATAAAAATAAAGCGGTTTTCACAGGAGATATAGCATCTACCACAGGGAGACTAGGTTTCATTAATGGTCCAGGATTTGATCTAAAGCAATGGAAACAAAGTATTAAGAAGCTGATTGACGAAAAACCAGACAGAACCTACCCAGGGCATGGGACATTTA
>MEZD01000041.1:2565-4927 GCA_001775955.1 Candidatus Bathyarchaeota archaeon RBG_13_38_9
TGACTCTAAAAATGTAATTCTTCAAAACCCTTCACTAGACGATGTAATAAATGAATTAAAAGCAGGGATATCTAAGCATAAAAATATCCTCATTGTATGCGATTGTGAAGTAGAATACGAAGGACGTGCTAGTAGTAAGCTTCAACGTGGAGAGAGAATAATCATTTTAAAATCAGACGGATCAGCCCTAATACATAGACCTAAAGATTATTCGCCTATAAATTGGCAGCCTCCAGGTAGTTTATTTAAAACTAGGATGTCGGATAATAATATAATTCTTAGAATATATCGACGAAAAGATAGAGAAGTCATGGAAGTAAAATTATTGAATGTTATGATGTTTGCTTCATTAAGTCTAAAAGATTTGGGGGAATTCACGTTATATGCTTCAGAAAAGGATATGCAGGAAGCCATCATACACCAGCCTATATTACTCGAGGAGGGGTTCAGGCCAATAAGTGCTGAACGTCCCGTTGATCCAGGTTTTATTGATATCTTAGGCATAGATAAAAACGGAGTATTAACTGTCGTCGAGATTAAACGAATTAAGGCTTCAAAAGAATCAGTTCTTCAATTGAAAAAATATATTGATGTAATTCAAGTTGATAAAAACCGTAATGTTAGAGCTATATTAGTAGCTCCAGAATTCTCAAAGGGAGTACACGAATTATTATTGTCTTTTGGATTCGAATACAAGATTCTTTCCCCCCAGAAATGTGCAGAAGTAATAAAGAAGAAAAATGGAAAACAAATTACAGAATTTTTTAAATAATTTTTCATAATAGTCCCAATATATTGAGACATAAATAAAAGATCTTTCTATTTTTTCAATAAAATTACTGTTATTTAAATTGACATTTAAGATAACGAATTGTTCATATCATAAGCGATAAAATGAAGATTTATAATAAAAAATATTGATGAGCTACTGTAATAAAAATTGTGTGGAAACTCGATTGATTTATTTAATTAATGATTATAGGCATGTTGAACGTATAAAAAAGTAATAAAAAAAATTATCACAAAACTATAATTTTATTTTAAAATTATTTAGATAAAGAAAATATACGTTAAATAATTTAATTTTTTTAATATGTTTTCTTGTAAATTATCAAATTTTTTTTAATAAATATATGTTTCTTTTAATCATTAAAAAGTATATTTACAAAAATAATAGCTACTTTAATATTCATGTATTTTCTGAATATTGGTAATGGCTCGAAAGCGTATTGAATTAGATAAAAAATCATTTGATGAATTATTTGACAAACATTTAAAACCGTTCAAAAGCAAAAATGGACGTATACTGTTTAAAATATTTATAGATAATTTACATTATACTGAAATAACAACTTATGACATAGTTCTAGAACTTGAACGCTATAACATAAAACTAGAAAAGAAAGAAGTCAATGCTTGGCTTCTCTCTCTATATAAAGCAGATCTTATTAAAAAGAATCCAAAACGTGGTAAACCGACGACTATTCCATACTATGACAAATATACGTATGACCTGTGGAGTATAAGTGAAATAGGATTAAAAATTGGGACCAAGTTAACTCTATTAATGTACGATGACGAAGTAAACTACAGGATTCCCCATATCAATGAAATGTCTACCAAAATATTAGAAGAGGTTGAGGACCTCTATATAACTACAAAAATATTATTAACGCTCCATAATAGTAGTGGTTCGATGGCTTTTAGTTCTCTTAGAAAGAATTTAGCTATTTCA
Organism: Candidatus Bathyarchaeota archaeon RBG_13_38_9; assembly: GCA_001775955.1. GTDB lineage: Archaea > Thermoproteota > Bathyarchaeia > 40CM-2-53-6 > RBG-13-38-9 > RBG-13-38-9. The sequence continues at coordinate 4,301 of MEZD01000041.1, forward strand.
AAAGAAAAATTAGCAGTATACTCTTGGCCTGATTCTTCATATTCAGAGAAACCCATATTTGAGATAAAGAAAAAACCACTTTCCTTTAAAAGCAATTTGCTTAAAATTTTTGGCATAGTTTCAGAAGATGACTTGATCTTTAATCTTACAACTGATGGTAAAAAGTTAGCTGAAGTCATAAGTAGCAGAATACAGGAGTAAATAGACTACTTAATTTTGAATGTACAAAGATTAAACATTTTTTTAAAGATAATTAAGTTAAAATAGTTTAAAAATATGTTTATAATAATTATTCTATTTCTTGAATTTTATATTTAAATTCTTTTTATAAAAATCCAGAAAAAGGATAAAAATATGTCCATCATGGCGAGAGAATTGTTTATTCATCACTTAATTCATCAATTGTTGATGTATAAGAAAGAAATTCAGTGCAGTCAATGTTCTGGTGGGATTAGAGTAATAACACAAGTAGTTCCAGGGATTAAATCAGTTTCTTTAGGTGTATGGGTTAATGTTGGTTCTCGTGATGAAAAAACTGGGTTTCATGGTTCAACGCATTTTTTAGAACACCTTCTTTTTAAAGGGACCAAGAAAAGAACTGCGGAGGAAATTTCAACAATAATAGAA
>MEZD01000041.1:4944-7383 GCA_001775955.1 Candidatus Bathyarchaeota archaeon RBG_13_38_9
AAATGCTTTTACTGATAAAGATATGACTTGTTTTCATACAAAAACAATAGCAGAAGATCTACCTCTTGCAGTAGATGTATTATCCGATATAATAAAAAATCCATTATTGAAAGAAGAGGCGATACAAAAAGAAGTTTCAGTAATAATGTCTGAAATTGATGCCAGAGACGATGACCCTCACGATTTGATAAATGATTTGAATTTTAAAACTGTCTGGGGTGATAATCCAGCATCTTATCCTATTCTTGGTGAACGTGGTGAGCTTATTGAGCTTAAAGCTAATCACATCCGAGAATACTATAATGAAAATTATACACCAGATAAGATGCTCATAACTGCTACAGGAAACGTCAATCACAATGAATTAGTTGATTTAATTAACGAAAATTTAATTATTGAAAGACCATCAAAAAAGAATAACAGAAGTACACCTGTCTTTACATTCTCTAAACAATTTATTGAAAGAAAAACTAATCAAGTTCAACTTGCCGTTTCAACTGAAGGTCTCTCATATAATAATTCCATGAGAGATGCACTTAGTTTAATCAACATCTACTTAGGAGTTGGTGCTAGTTCAAAGCTATTTCAAGAAGTAAGAGAAAAACAAGGGTTAGTATATTCTCTTTACTCCACAATTTATTCATTGGAGGATGCAGGTTTATTTATGGTCTTTGCAGGCACCCATGATAAAAATGTAGAAAACGTATTAACAATAATACTTAGAGAGATCAAAAACGTTGGAGAAAATATTAATGACAAGGTTCTTGAAGAAATAAAACATAAGTCAATTGGGATTATTACATTGATGTCTGAAAATCCTGAGAGCCGAATGATTCAACTGGGTGTCTCAACACTGCGTTCTGGTAAACCTAAGACTGTGCAGGAAACAATCGACCGGATTAACTCTGTTAGAACTGAAGACGTATCGAAGGTATCAGAGCGCCTGTTGAGTAAGGATTTATCAATTACTACGCTCGGTTTATCGAAAAAAATTGAACGGAAGATTAATGATTCTCTTTAAACTTTCTCGGATGTTTCCCATAAGTGCTTGAAATATTCTTTGGAGACCATATTTAACCCAATATGATCTGACCATATGGCTAGATTCTCTTCTCCTGCTGTATCTTGACTAAGGAACAATAATGTCTCTATTCCATCAGCCATGATACCACCACCGAACATATCATCGCGCAATCTCACTTCGGCCATTCCTACAAGAAAATCAGGAATAGTCGAATATGCTTTTCTAGTGGTCAATAATTGAAGGCTTATTCGTTTATTCAACATCTCTTGCAGGCTTGGTGTAAACTGTCTTAATAGATCTTGGGAGACGACAGGAAGGGCAACCATTAACTCCTTCTTAGCATTTTCAAGCACATCCCGAATCTTGGACACCATATTTTCTTCTCCACGAATTATCCAAATCTCCGGTTTCTCCTTAATCTCTCTATGCTCATATAGAGCTTGAAGTTCTGAGACAATTAGATTTCGATTACCTTCGAATCGTTTTTCTTGCCGTATTTTCTCGGTCCTCATTGATTCAATTGGAGATTTTGGATAATAGCGCCTGGGACGTCCTCCTTTTTCTTCTACCCATCCCTTTTTTTCTAGAGCATCTAACACAGTGTAGACTTTAGAATATGGAATAGTAGTTGTTGAACTAATATCATTAGCTGTCATTTCACCGGTTTTAACTAATGATATGTAAGCCATTGTTTCATATTCGGTGAGGCCAATCTCTCTAAATGCTTTCTCGACTTTACTAGCTATTTGAGCCGTTGACATGACTTGAGTTTCTTAGACCGAACGAGTTATTTACCCCTATCGGTGGCGATATTCTCCACCTTTTAAGAAGGGGAAAAATGAGGTAATACCTATAAAGTAAGAGTCCTCAAAAAAAATGCGTGCGGCTATATATTGAAAATTAAAGAAACCGAAAGTCTTTGCCCTGAATGCATGAAAGTTCTTCCAGCTGAAATATTTGAAAAAGATGGGAAAGTATATATAAAGAAAAATTGTCCTGAACATGGCTTTTTTCAGGAACTTTACTGGGGTGATTACGAACTGTATACCGCTGCTGAAGCTTACGAAGTATTTGGTGAGAAATTAACAAATCCTCGAACAGTTGTAAATAGAGGTTGTCCTTATGACTGTGGAATTTGCACTGAACACAAAAGCCACACAGTTCTAGCGATTATCGATATAACAAATAGATGCAATTTAAGATGTCCGATATGCTTTGCCCATGCTGGAGTCGCTGGTTACCTTTACGAGCCTTCGAAAGAAGAGATACGAGAAATGATGGTGAATCTGAGATCTAACCTACCTACACCGCCTCCAGGGCTTCAGTTTAGCGGTGGAGAACCTACCGTGCGAGATGATTTGCCTGAGTTAGTAAAGATGGCGAAGGATCTTGGATTCCAGCATGTAGAAGTTAAT
>MEZD01000041.1:7412-7688 GCA_001775955.1 Candidatus Bathyarchaeota archaeon RBG_13_38_9
TGAATATTGTAGAACCCTCAAAAAGGCTGGTGTTAGCACAGTATATTTACAGTTTGACGGTGTTACTCCTGAGCCATATAAAGTAACGAGAGGGTTCAACCTACTCGAAATAAAAATACAAGCCCTCAAAAACTTAAAAGAGGGAGGGTTCCATAGCGTTGTTTTAGTACCTGTATTAGTCGGTGGCGTTAATACCGATCAAGTTGGGGATATAATCAATTTCGCAATTGATAACATAGATATCGTTAGGTGTATCAATTTTCAACCAGTAGCGAT
>MEZD01000041.1:7725-8029 GCA_001775955.1 Candidatus Bathyarchaeota archaeon RBG_13_38_9
AGAATTACGATACCAGATTTAATACGTTTAACAGAGGAACAAACTGAGGGGTTAATTAAAAAGAGCGACTGGTTCCCAGTTTCAACTCCGATGCCATTGATAGAATCTGTTGGTCATATAAAGAATAGGGGATACATAGATTTTAGTGCACATCAACACTGCGGTTCAGCGACTTACCTTGTAATAGAAAATGGAAAAATAGAGCCTATTACTAAGTACTTGAACGTTGAAGGATTACTAAATACAATGAAAGAAGCTAACACAATGTTTACATCCGGTAATAAAACAATCGCGAAGGCATCGG
>MEZD01000041.1:8137-9556 GCA_001775955.1 Candidatus Bathyarchaeota archaeon RBG_13_38_9
TGCTGATGATTGGTTCAATGCATTTTATGGATCCCTATAACTTCGATCTCCAACGGGTTCAGAGATGTGTTGTTCATTATGCCACACCCGACGGAAAAATTATACCTTTCTGTACAATGAATACGATTCATAGACTTAATGTTGAAAAGAAGTTTTCGAAGCCTCTTGATTCAAATAAAAACACTCCTCTTTACGATGTAGAATCACTAAGCAAAAAGATTAGAGCGCAGAATAATTAGATAAATTTTGTTTTTTAAACTTGTTTCAGAACTGCTCCTTGATCTGCAGACGACACCATTCTCGAATATCTTTCTAAATATCCCTTCTTAACTTTTAGTTCTGGTCTTTTCCAATTCAGTTTTCTTTTATCCATTTCTTCTTTAGATACGTCCATATCGAGTTTTCTGCTAGCAATGTTAATTGTTATTTTATCTTGGTTTTCAATAAAAGCAATCGGGCCACCTGCGGCTGCCTCGGGAGATATATGACCTATACATGGGCCTCTTGATGCTCCTGAGAACCTTCCATCTGTAATTAATGCAACCTCTTCTCCTAATCCCATTCCAACGATCGCACTTGTAGCGACGAGCATCTCTCTCATACCAGGGCCCCCCCTTGGGCCTTCGTATCTTATGACAACGACATCTCCAGCTTTAATTTCACCGTGGTGAATTGCGGTGATTGCTTGTTCTTCTTGATCAAAAACCTTTGCACTGCCCTTAAAGCTCCACATTTTCGGACTTATTGCAGCCATCTTAGTGACTGCACCATCTGGAGCTAAATTACCATAAAGAATTGCAATGCCTCCCTCTTTATGAACAGGATTAGTAAGTGGTCGAATCACATCGTCATTAACTATATTCTTTCTCTCCAAATTTTCTTTCAGAATCTTACCTGTCGCAGTAATTACACTCAAGTCGAGAAGGTGTTTAATTCTATTCATTACCCCTGGGATCCCCCCAGCAGCGTGAAGATCCTTTATTTTATATGGTCCAGCAGGGGCCATGTTGCATATATGTGGGGTTATTCGACTGATCTCATCGAACAGACTAAGATTAAGATCGTATGAAAATTCGTTAGCAATGGCCTTCAAATGTAATACCGTGTTTGTAGAGCCACCCAAGGCCATATCCACAACTATTGCATTTCTAAAAGCATTCCTTGTCATAATCTTACTTGGTGTGATACCCCTCTCTAGTAACTCAATCACTTGACTTCCTGCTTCGGAAGCCAACCTTGTCCTCTCCATTCCAGTGCTTTCGGCTGTGGCCATGTAGGGTAATGTCATTCCAATCGCTTCAGTCAAACACTGCATGGACATAGCGGTGAACATTCCGCCACATGAACCTGGACTCTGGCAACATATGTCCTCCAGGTACTTTGCTTCCTCTCTAGAAATTTTTCCTATTTTTAAAAGAC
>MEZD01000042.1:0-119 GCA_001775955.1 Candidatus Bathyarchaeota archaeon RBG_13_38_9
GAGCCTTGTTTTGGTTTGGTGGAAGAGGAGAGTGAAATTTCGTCAACTTTTCATTGCCCGAAGAGAGCGGGGTTGTGGTTTTCCTTTTCGTTTTTGTTGAGCAGGAGTGCTCAGGTAAT
>MEZD01000042.1:207-1832 GCA_001775955.1 Candidatus Bathyarchaeota archaeon RBG_13_38_9
TGCTGTTTTGTTAGTTCTTCTTTTTCAGTGATCTTTTTTGCGATGATTGCATAGTTTTCTTTTTTACGCTCCCATTTGAAGTGTTGCGCTTTTGCTTTTAGGTTTTGGAGAATTCTTTGGCAGTCTTGTTTGTTGAGGTTGCTCCATTTTGTTTCTATAAATGTTGCGGTTTGTTTTTCTTCGTCGAGTGCGATTAGGTCTATTTCGTTGTTTTTGAACCACCATTTTCCCATGGAAGTGAAGGTGAATGGTAGTTTGTGGTTTGTTTTCATTTCGGTTAGGAATTCGGTTGTGACTTGTTCGAATATGTGACCTAAGTGGGTGTTGTAGTTTTGTTTGATTTTGTTTAGGACTGTTTCGCTGTTTCCTGCTTCGAGTTCGGTTTTGTTGGGAAAGACGTATTTGAACCAGAAGTTTAGGTAGTTGTCTGCTATGGTGTATTGGCTTTTTCTTGGTTTGGGTGTTGTACCTATGGGTTGGGTTCTTTTTATGAAGCCTAAGTCTTCTAGTACGCTTGCGTATTTTGAGAGCATGCTTTTGTCTATGCTTGTTTTGTTGAGTATTTCGCCGTAAGTTTGGGCTTCTTGGGCGATTGCTTTTAGTATTATGTTGTAGTTGCGTGGTTCTCGGAGTTCTTCGCGCAGGAGGAATTCGGCTTCTTCGTATAAGAATTCGCCTTTGGTTAGGATTTTTTGTTGTACGTTCTGCCAGAAGCTGGTTTGGGGGTTGAATTTTTGCAGGTATGCGGGTACGCCGCCTAGGCAAGCGTAGACATGTATCAGCGTTTCGAGGTTGTAGTTTGGGAAGAATTGTTTTAGGTGGTGTATTTTGAGTGGTGCGAGTTTCCATTGGGCGGTTCTTCTTCCGTATAGTGGGCTTTTGTAGTTTAGCACTTCAGTTTCCATCATGGCGATGGATGAGCCGAGTAGGATGAGCATGGTGGGCGTGTTTTTGAGGTTTTGGTCCCAGATTTTTTGGAAGATTGATGGTACTGCATGGTTTATTTCGATGAGGGCTGGGAATTCGTCGATTATTATGAGTGTGTGGGTGTTTTTGTTCCATTTTGTGAATTCGTTGAAGAGTTCTATCCAGTCGTGGATGGCGAGTTTTGCGAAGCTTTCGTTTTGGAGGTAGTGGCTCATTTGCTGTTTTAGTTCTTGGATTAGTTCTGTTTCTGATCGCTGGTCGGCGAGGAAGTAAATGTGGGGTTTGTTTTTTGAGAATTGTATTGTGAACTCGGTTTTTCCTATTCTGCGTCTTCCGTATATGATGACTAGTTCGGCTGTTTTTGTTTTGTAGTGTTCTTCCAAGAACTGTAGTTCTTGCTGTCTGTTGACGAATAGTTGAAGCATGAGTAGGATACTCATATTTCAACTATTTAAGGTTGAGGTTGGTACTTCGAGTTACTGAGATGCATCGCCATAGCGAAAAATACCAACATAAACACTGCCCTGTAAACGAGAAAAATGGTTAAGCGCCTAAAATACATCCGATGGAGACATTGCAGACTAGTGCTTTGGGCACTGAGAACATGGCAGAGTTAGCTAGAAAGAATGAGGCGGTGCTGTTGTTTGCTTCAACTTCTGAAGTTTATGGTGACGCGGAGGTTGTGCCTACGCCTGAGA
>MEZD01000042.1:1843-2054 GCA_001775955.1 Candidatus Bathyarchaeota archaeon RBG_13_38_9
AAAGTTAACCCGATCGGGCCTAGATCATGCTATGACGAAGGAAAAAGATTTGCCGAAGCATTGTTCATGGCATACTATAAACAGTACGGGTTGGATGTGAGGATTCCGAGAATTTTTAATTCGTACGGTCCGCGTTTGAGAGAGGATGGACTTTATGGCAGAGTTATGTCGCGCTTTATCGTGCAGGCTTTGACGGATAATCCAATCACCG
>MEZD01000042.1:2154-4552 GCA_001775955.1 Candidatus Bathyarchaeota archaeon RBG_13_38_9
TGTAAATGTTGGGAACTCTCAAGAAGTAACCATTTTAGAATTAGCAAGGAGAATTAAAGGAATAACAAAATGCAAGTCTGATTTGACTTTTCATCCTTTACCGAAAGACGATCCAAAAAGACGATGCCCAGACACAAATAAAATAGAAACGCTGATAAGATGGACGCCTCAAGTCACATTTGACGACGGACTTGAAAGAACGATTACTTGGTTTTCAAAGGACAAGTGAACTTGGAAATAGAGCGAATTATTTTGTATTAGAAGTAGTCGGTTGGGCAAAAACTGCTCGGACTACTGCTTCTGTTTTGAATAGCAATTTTATTCATAGGGATGTTTATGTCTTGAAGGTCAGTAGTTAGCGCTGGTTTATCCTGTTTATGGAGCAACTAAGTTGCGAGGTGTTTTTCTTTAAGTTCTTTCAATGCCTTTTCGAAGAGGTCTGTTACATTCCATCCGTGAGTTTTGGCCCATTCTGCCAGTTCGGTTAGTCCATCTTCTAAGGTGACGTTTGGTTTGAAGTCTAGTAGTTTTTGCGCTTTGCTGATGTCGGCGTAGCAGTGTCGAATGTCTCCTTTGCGGTATTCATTTGAGATAGATGGTTGAAGGTTTGGTTTATCGTAGAGCTTTGTTAGGGTTTCAGCGAGGTTTTTGATTGATAGGGACTTGCCTGTTCCGATGTTTATAGTTTGGTAGTCTGCGTTATTGTGTTCTAATGCGCTCAAATTGGCTTGGGCTACGTCTTTTACGTGGATGAAATCGCGGGTTTGGTTGCCGTCTTCGAATATGTAGGGTGGTTTGTCGTTGAGTATACGGCTTGTGAATATGGCGGCGCATCCTGTATAGGGATTTGATAGAGCTTGTCTAGAGCCGTAGATGTTGAAGTATCTAAGGGCAACAGTTGGGATGCTGTATGCTTTTCCTATGAGAAGACACATTTCCTCTTGGTGTCGTTTTGTCATGGCATATATGGATGTTGACAACAACGGTTTTTCTTCGTCCGTTGGCAACGAGGTTAGCGGATAGCCACATGTTGGGCAGAAGTGATCCCATTGTTTTTTTCCAAGCTGCGCTTCATTGCGTAGCCCGGGGTAGACGTTAGATGAGCATTTTTTGCAGTGGTATTTTCCTTCGCCATAGATGCTCATGGAGGATGCCACAACGAGTTTTTTAATGTTGTTTTCGGTGTTGATCAGTACGTCGAGTATATTGGATGTCCCTCGTGTGTTGGCGTCTACGTAGCGTTCTATTTGGTACATTGATTGACCTACGCCGACCATGGCGGCTAAGTGAATTATGGCGTCTACTTCTCGGATAGTTTTTGTTAATAGCTCGCGATCCAAAACGTTGCCGTAAATGAGGACTGCGTTTTTGTTAATGTATTCTGGGGGTTTTCTTTCTTGTCCATGAACTTGTGGTTCAAGGTTGTCGAGTATTGTTACTTGGTAGCCGTGCTCCATAAGGAGGTCGGTTGTATGGGAGCCTATGAAGCCTGCTCCCCCGGTCACTAACACTTTTTCTATATCTTTTGCCTTCATATACCTCACCGTTTTATGTGAACAGATGCTTGTTTTCTGAAACCCAATTTACCAATTTTTCAACCCCATCTTTTGGGTTTACTTTAGGGCTCCATCCCAATTTTTCTTTGGCTTTTGATATGTTGGAAATGTAGATCTTTTGATCGGATGGCCGCCAGTTGCTGAAGGATATTTTACTTCTTTTCCCAGTTAGTTGTTCGAGCATGTTTAGTAGTTCTAACAAGGATAGGGTGTTTTCTGGGCCTCCGCCCATGCTGAATACTTCGCCCGACAGCTGACTTTTTCTTTGGAGAAAGCTATCAAATGCGTTTACGAGGTCGGTTACGTATAAGATGTCGCGGACTTGCTTTCCGTTGCCGTATATTGTAATAGGTTTTCCAGTTATAGCTGCTATTGTGAACCAAGCTACCCATCCTTGATCTTCAACGCCAAATTGTCTTGTTCCGTAGATACAACTCATCCTGAAAACTGCGGTCTTCATTCCGTACACTTTAGCGTAGTCTTGGGTGTAGAGGTCTCCAGCCAGTTTGGAGCATCCGTAGGGTGTGTGTTCACACAAATCTATTGGAAAAGTCTCTGGTATGCCATCCTTGAATTTGTCCTCAAAGATGTACCTTGTCTCCTTCTCTAAAACTTTCGCTTTGTTAATGTTGTCGCCATAGACCTTATTCGTTGAAGTGTAAATGATAGCCGGGTCACTGTTAGAAATTCTTGCCGCTTCCAAAACGTTAAAAGTTCCAACTGTGTTTGAGGCAAAGTCTGTTTTTGGATCTGCGACCGATGTTGTTACGGCAGTTTGTGCCGCGACGTGTACTATTACGTTGACGTCTTTGCATACTTCTTTGAGTACTTCGAAATTTGTT
>MEZD01000042.1:4626-7154 GCA_001775955.1 Candidatus Bathyarchaeota archaeon RBG_13_38_9
TTTACCTAGAAGATGGTCTCTCGATAGGTTATCGACGACAATTACATCATTATCTCTTTTCGCGTAAAACTCTGCTATGTGAGATCCGACAAACCCCGCGCCACCGATCACTAAGATTTTTTCTTTGGACTTAGCTTTCAGATCGAAACCTCGCAGTCTCTCATTGGGTATACGGCATCAGTAGCCAGCTAAATATCAAGGTCTCATTTCGTCTTTGCAGAACAACGAAAAGCTGGAGTTGAAGAGCAAAAAAAACAGTTCACGTAGTAATGTATCCTTACAACATTTCACGGTTAGTTTTTTGTAGATAGACGACTACACAAAGATTTACTTGCTTGATCAGTTTTAAGACTTAAGGCTTTATTGTTCTTCAGCTTAGAGAAGATTAGGTAGGCAGCGGACAGCACGATGGAAACTTCCGAAATTATTAGAGAAAGAGAAAAGGTCATTTGGGGCTTATAGTACAAAGTGACTTCGAACGTTCCTGTCTTGTCTATATACCAAGCATTTGCATAGCCGTTAACTTCAAAATGAGTATTTATCGCTTTGTCATGCGGGAGCCAAATCATGGGTTCTCCTAAATTTTCATAGAATGCTGACCAACCCTCGTCATAGCTATCGCTAAAAACCAATATGAATGGTTGGCTTCCATTTTTTATACTAACGTGGCACTCGCCTGAGCTTGTCCTTTGGTAAGAAATCTCTACTTGGTTGTCCACTTCAGTAACTACTCGCTTTAGATAAACTCCCAACGACTCTTGGAGAACGCTGAAGTTGATAGTATGGTAACCTGGTGACAAAAAGATTGGACTTTGATCAGTCTGCCATTCCTGTGCCTCAGGGGAAGATAACTTGAGGATTGACGATATTTGGACGCTGCTAACTACTCCTTTGGATGTAGAATTGGCGTAATTGTAGTATAGGGACAATTGAGTCATGTTGGTGACATCCAATGGGGATGCGTTGCTTCCGTTAAGGGCGGTCGATGACCCATCAAAATTCTTGAGTGAAAAAGTTAGCCAGCGGAAGCCTGTCCAGTCGTCCTTAACGTTCCAATTGATCCATTGCCCATTTCCGCTATATACCTGAAATGTAAGTGTATTAAGGCTGTTGTCGCCGTAAATGCGAACCGCAAGATCTGAACCAGTGAAGTCGCATGACTGTTTGAATGGTAAGTTTATATATCTACTACCTTCATAATCTTGATCTATTTTCCATACAACTGAATTATTGCTAATCTCGAATGAGTCTCTGGCTCCTTGGCTTTTCCATATACTGATCCCGCCTCCACTTAAATCTACGAGATTACCTGTATTTAGGTTGGTAACACCACCCAAATTGAGAGAATTATCGTCTATTGACCTAACCTCTGCATAGTCACCAAAAACTAATTGATACATTCCTTCATTCTTAACGAAAAACGTGTTGTTTTCATTGTTATTGGCGTCAAAATAGAACCCTGTTGGATCAAACTTTATCGTGTCGTTAATAGTCTGAAGGGTTTTGGTTTGTCCATCTGTAATAATTGCCAAAGGTGAATCTGCCAGAGAAATGAAGTAAGACAAAGATTGAATATTGTCTATTGAGATGTAATTGTTTGTTGCGAATACTCGTGGTGCAACAAACTGATTTTCATACACAGTCAATTTCCCTATTGTCTCTTTTTCGGTTAAGCCGCTGGTGTTCAGTTTTTCGTTGACTGTAAGGTAGCTGGCACCTTTGTATGGATTCATGTACGGTTGTTCGACTACTTCCCAGTCTGTATCATTATGAAACACAACGTATTTTACTGACATGAGACCAATCAGTTTGCTGAAAGAAGTATCTGGCAATTCTATGCCCGCTTGTGCGTCTACAATCACGTCATACAACGGAAGTAGAGTTTGCGCAAAAACGACATCCTTTTGTGTGAAATGAGGAAGCATACTAGGTCCGACATATCCGTAGTTCCATTGATAAATGTAATTATAGCCATACGCAAGCGGCATTTCCATTATCCGATAATCACCATTCTGCTCAAGATCCCATTTAGAGAATTGATAATAGTAATCAGGAATCTGAATTCTTGTGCTGGTAAAGGGGTAGTTTTCTAGTTGCCTTGAAAAGGCTCCAGTCCAAAACGGGAATGCTAGTACGCCTATCAAGAGAAACAGGAGGAACAGCACCGAGAATACTTGCACAAGCTTTATGTAACTTGTTAATCTAAGATATTTCACAGCTTTCGATTTTCCAATACTATCATACATTACCCCAATGCCCATGGCAGTTAGAATGCTTACTGGCAACGCAAGAAGCATCATTCCTGGAGGGTAAGGATTTCGGAACTGCTGGAGTATTGGAATGTTCATAAAAAAGTATTCATTGACTTCTCCAAAAGGGGCAAGTGAGCCTTTCACAATGAAAATTCCTACGACCAAAATCACTCCAAATATAGCATGCTCGAGTTTTATTTCTTTCTTGAAAAATGAAAGACTAAACAGAAAAGGAAACAAAAAAGTGATTAACACGAACAATGGCGTAAAATACGC
>MEZD01000042.1:7166-8145 GCA_001775955.1 Candidatus Bathyarchaeota archaeon RBG_13_38_9
GTAGTATGCACCGCCCAAGTCGCCGAATTTTGGTTTGAAGGCCCAATACCCTAACAGTCGGATGGAATCCAAAATTTGGGCGCTGTTTTGTCTAAAAATATCGATGTTGGGCGCAAATACCTTAGCTTGATAATCAGCAAATACAGTAACCTGTTGGTTGAGATGCATAAACATTGGGCCGATCCAAAAAAGGTTCAAGATAACCCACACTAAAAGAAGCACGACCGTAAAGTAAATCGAGTGTTTGATACATTCAGTTTTTCCCTTGACTAGATAATTCAGAACATATATTAGAAGAAAGATAGCGATGGTTAGCCAGTAAATAGCTGTAAATTGCACATTCGCATCAGGTCCGAAGAAACCTGTTATCAGCCAAATCAACGCAATAAGAACAGCGTATTTGAACTTCTCCTGTTTCTTAATGCCCCAAATGTATAAACCTATTATCAAAGGAAAGAAAGCATACGGTTTTTGTATCATTCCTTGACCTATAGCCCAAATGATGATCAACGAAAAAGGATTCATCATGTAAATGAGACTTGCCGAAATTTTTGTGATTCGACGAACACCCATAACATTGAGCAATATATACATAGAGATGCCAGACATAGTGAACCAAATATAAAACATGATCATCTCGTAAGTTAATAATGAAATGCCTATTAATTCCGTGAAATAAGAAAAAACCGCGAATAATAGGCTAGTTGGGGATAACAGATTTGCGATTCCGGTTGAGCTATTAACCCAAATGGTACTGGATATGTTTAGGTAATATTGTCTATTTATGGCCAGTCCAAAGTCTGAGGAGTTAAACAACAAACCCCCTCTAAACCACGTTATGGATAATAACCCTATAGCGAGGATCCCAACAATATCCAGTAGGGTTTTGTTATGTGCTATTTTTTCCTTCAAGCAAGTTTTCCTGAAAGCCATTTACTTGTCATTTCCACCCCTTAATATTGAACGCATCTTCTATAGG
>MEZD01000042.1:8247-8897 GCA_001775955.1 Candidatus Bathyarchaeota archaeon RBG_13_38_9
CTTAATATAAAAAATTCCGAAAAGGAAAAAACCAACAACATTTACAAAAGGCACAAATAGTATCCTGTAATCTTTTACATTATAAACGGGCAAAGTTGAAAAAAGTGCGTACACACTTATACCAAAAATGCTTAATATCTGAAAAATAGGGAAAAAGAAAGGAATGAATAAGCCAAGGATAAGAAGTGGTTTAGCCAAAATCAAATACCATAGACCAAATCTGTGAAACAAGTATCTTCTTCTCAAAACCCCGTGCGCTTCTCCATACTGTATTTCCTTTTTTAGGAGGTCTCTTACTCCAAATTTTTTTAGACAATGCAAGTGATGTATTTTGCTATCAGACCACACTATTTTGCCCCCCGAAGAGACCAATTTAATGTGCAAATTTCCATCTTCACCAGCGACCCTAAAGCTTTTCTCATCAAACAAACCCATTCTAACCAACATATCTTTTCGGAATGCATCAAATTTACCGGTAAGATTACGACTGTTCTTATCGACCAAGCGTGCCCACATTAATTTGCCCCAGAAATTATACTTTTCCCACCAAATCTTCGGCAGAAAATTTATGGGGCAGACAACATCAACATCTTTGGATTTAAACGGTTCAATCAACTTAGCTAAGCAATCCTTTGTAGTCAGGATACAAT
>MEZD01000042.1:8918-9086 GCA_001775955.1 Candidatus Bathyarchaeota archaeon RBG_13_38_9
TGTTAAACTTCGAAGCTTTAATACCAACATTATAACATTTGGCAAGCCCTTTATCTTTTTTTCGAATAACTCTAAAATTTTGAAGATGTTCATAATTTCTTAATATTTCAGGTGTGCCATCCGTAGAGTCATCGTCTACAACAATAATTTCCGTTTTACCATAAAACG
>MEZD01000042.1:9220-11944 GCA_001775955.1 Candidatus Bathyarchaeota archaeon RBG_13_38_9
TCCTTATGTTTTGGTTCAAATTAGCCTTCTTGTGCAAAGCAAAATGAGTACTAAATTTCCGGAGCATCATACGATATAATGGAATGCTCATTGCAGTACTGAGCCTAATTGCATATTTTAGATCCTCAGGTGAATATACTTTACGGAGAAGTCTACTTGGATTCAAAAAATGTTTAATTCGACTTAGCGCAAAGACTCGATAAGCTTCGTCCAAGCAGGCTTGAAGTTCACTTTGTGTGAAATATTTGGTCTTGGTCCCCCTGCTGGCTAGACTCTGCCCAATAACAGAAAAATCGGTCACAGTCGCGCTTGCAGGGTCATTAAAAACTCTATCAAAATCCAATAGACCTTCTTTCTTAAATATTTCATAGACTTTCGTCCCAGGAAAGACCCCCAGTAGGTAAAAAACAGCGAAATCGGTACCAGATTCTACCGCAAATCGAACAGTATCCATAATTGAATCCTTTTTTTCGTAGGGAAAACCGATGATGAAAGTACACACCGTCCACAACCCAATCTTGTTTGCGTGTCCTATTATTTTTTTTGCTGACTCCAATGAATGAGTCTTTCCTATGAATTTCCTCGTTGCGATATTTCCCGATTCTATACCAAAGGTAAGTCTGTAACAACCACTTTTTTTCATCTTCCGTAGCAGCTTCTCGTCAAGAGTCCAATAAGCTATGCCATTTGGAGTTGCCCATTTGATATTTAATTTTCTTCTTATGATTTCATCGCATATCGCTTCTAACCTTTTGTTAGAGGCGGCAATATTATCGTCTAGAAATTCAATCTCTCTCACATTATACTGCTTTATTAAGTGCTCAATCTCATCTACAACGCTCTTTGGGTCACGGTATCTCCACCTGTGGCCCCAGACTGAATGGATGGAACAAAAGACACAATTGCCAGGGCATCCACGACTCGTTACCACTGTGGTTGCTGGAAACCTGATGTTGTAGGGCGATTTCGAATTGTTCAGGTATATGCCCATTGGTAATAGATGTCTGGCAGGCAATGGAATAGAATCGATGTCTGTCATAAACTCTCTGGGCTTGTTTTTGACTATTCGCCCATCTTGTCTGAAAGCAATTCCCCGAACTTCCGAAATACCTTCACCTCTCTGCAATTTGCTAACTAGTTCCGACATCGTGATTTCGCCTTCCCCAAAAACAACGATATCAACATTTTCATCTTTCAATACCCATTCAGGGCATATTGAGCTATGAGCCCCTCCAAAAATGACTGGCGCAGCATGATTGTAATCCTTCACAATAGCTGCTAACCTGTGGGCATCGGTTGAATAGGAGGAAAACATACATGTCACTCCCACCAAGTCTGGATCAAATTCCCAGATAATTGTCAAAATATCTTCTTCGCTCAAACCGTACCGAGTGCCACCTTCCACTCTTTGAACATTATTTATACCCAGAGCTAGAGCATCCATAATCCTAACCTCGTGATGCAAAGCTTCAAGATAAGATCCCAGATACGCTAACCCGAGTACGGGCTGAGCCGATGGTATCGTCGGATCAGGATCATAAACTGTAATCGGCGGATATACTAAAAGAATCTTCAATTCGTGATACCTATCTTGGACACGAAATATATAAAATTGAAAATTCTCAGAATCTTAAAAGAATTATCCTCCTTACACTCAAGATGCCTCTTCCAAAGCCGCAAAACATAGTCTTTATTAAAATATCGTTCGCATTCTGAGCTATTCAAAAACTCTTCTACAAAATCCTTCAGAACAGTTCTTAACCAATAATCAAAGGGAACACGAAAACCTTGCTTCGTACGATAAACAGCATTTCTGGGCACGTATTGTGACACAACAGCTTTGAGAAGGCATTTTGAATCTCTTAGCGTAACTTTGTACTTGGAAGGAAGCGTGAAGAGGAATTCAGCAAGACATTTGTCAAGCAGAGGACTCCTAAGTTCCAACGATGCGGCCATAGACATTCTATCTGTTTTCATTAGGTACCAGTCAGGCAACTGAATCTTGCAATCCAAATAAAGGGCTTTATTAACAATATCTTCTTGCCTAAAATGCCCTTCATAATCAAACGCTTCTTTGAAAATACTATTCAGATCAAGACTATCAATACCTACTAATTCGCATACCTCCTCTGGCAAGAAACTCCCGCTACCCCAAATAAAATTTCTAATCGCAAACTTATATTTCAGAACTTGTATGAATTTAATGTAATTATTCTTTCGTTCCCAAGGCAAACGCCTAAGCAAACCGATAGCCAATGGCAATGCGTGGGTTAAGAACGGAATTTGCTCCAGAATTTTGGCAATTTTCTGCGCCCTATACTTAGGATATCCTCCAAAAATCTCATCTCCTCCATCGCCACCCACAGCTATCTTAAAAATTTTCTGCGCACTCCTAGACAAGAAATACCCAGGGAAAATGGCAGCGTCTGCCATAGGTTCATCCAAGTATTCCAAGACCTCCTTAAAAACAGGTAATACTTCGTCGTCGTTAAAGCAACAAAAATTACTTTTGATCCCAACGTAGTCCGCTACCATCTTGGCATATTCAGACTCGTCAATTCCGTTCCCAGGATATGAAACGGTAAAACTTTCTGAATCTCCTTTTAATTGTTTCGTCAGCGCACAAACCAAACTTGAGTCGACACCCCCACTCAAGAACACACACAAAGGAATATCCGCCGATGATACCCTTTTCTTCACAGCCTGTTCAATCAAGTAATTGAC
>MEZD01000042.1:12026-12241 GCA_001775955.1 Candidatus Bathyarchaeota archaeon RBG_13_38_9
ACGTCCCAACTGTCTATTCTAAATTCCATTGTAGTGGATGGTTCTATTTTCTTAATGCCATCTATAATAGTAAACGGAGAAGGAACATAACCATACATTAGGTATTTTAGCAAAGAATCCCGGTTTATTCTTAAATTCTTTTTTATTTCTTCTAATTGTAACAGCACCTTCATTTCTGAGGCGATGGCGAAAATGTTGTCGTTCAAATAGTAAAA
>MEZD01000042.1:12255-12923 GCA_001775955.1 Candidatus Bathyarchaeota archaeon RBG_13_38_9
CAAACTGGTCTCGTGAAATGGTTAATGAATTGTTCTTTTTGTCGTAGATGGCAAAAGCAAACATGCCCTCTAGATATTCCGACAAGGTGTACCCATGTTCTTCAAATAAGTGAACCAGAACCTCTGTGTCTGTAGATGTATTAAAGATATGACCCTTCGCCTTCAGATATCTCGTAATATTCTCATAGCCATAGATTTCCCCGTTGAATACCACGGCAACAGTTCCATCTTCATTCAAAATAGGTTGCTTCCCTGACTTCGAGTCGACAATACTTAATCTTGTGTGACCCAAGGCAACGTTATTGTCAAAATAAAAGCCCTCATCATCAGGTCCGCGTCTATACAGAAGTTTATTTAAGTCTCTAAACTTACTTTCGTCTACATTACTGCCTCGTCTAACTAGCACATTTATTCCGCACATTCCACTTTACACCTTAGAAAAGACCAGTGTGAGCTGGAGACCAGTAGGTTTGTCGCCCTGTTTCAAGTCCACATTCTCCAATTTCCACCAAATCTTACTCAGCCAAGTCTTCTTCAAGATAGACGATAAAAGAATTTGGAGTATTTTTGACCAATGACCGGTATACTGTATTCTTTTGCAAATAAAGCCCAAGGTGCTAAAAACTATAATCAAGCTTTCTGACCCGTAGTGTCTCAAGTGTCCCATT
>MEZD01000042.1:12939-14863 GCA_001775955.1 Candidatus Bathyarchaeota archaeon RBG_13_38_9
GATAAAAAGCCCAGAAAAGTGGAGGCATCTGCTTATAGGAATTTGGAACAGTAATCCAAACTTTTCCACCCGGTTTGGTAATCCTTGCGAATTCCTTAATTGCGCCACTATCATCAGGCATGTGCTCCAAAACTGATATTGAACTCACCCTATCAAAACTGTTATCTATAAATGGGAGGTTCTCACCAAGGCAAACCACGAAATCGCAAAGGTAAGATTTACTCTTCAATTCTGATTTGGCAAAAAGATGCGCCTTTTTTACAGCTTCAAAAGAAAGATCAACGCCCACAGAGCTACATCCTCTCCTTGCCGCTTCTATGACGGCATATCCAGCTCCACCAATTCCAACATCAAGATAGGAACATTCACGACCAGTACCAATACCCAAACAAGAAAATATTCTATTAAGATAGCTAATTTGCCAATTTTCTAGTTCATATTTCTCATATTTTTTGAATGCTTTGTCGAAGATTTCCCTTTGAGACTCATGTTGATTCAATGCTAGCTCAGTCTCAACTATTGCGAAGTTCAACTATTCTTGAAAACGCGTTATTGTATATAGTATCCCAACTCAAATCAAAGATGAATTTCAGCGCGTTTCTCCTGCATGCCTCATAAAATACATCGTCTTTCATGAGTTTTACAATGGCATTTTTTAGTTCCACAGTGTTGTAGTTAATAGAAATGCCCATTGGAACACTGTTTATGATATTCGCTATCCACGAAACATTTGTTATAACCACCGGCAATCCGCAAGCTAAGTATTCCTTTGGTTTCGTCGGATCTGCGTAATAGGTAATGCTGTCTGGATCAGCTGGATATGTAGCCAAAGCAATTCCGCATGTTGGAAGGTATCTTAGCAGAAGATTGTGGTCAAGATAGCCCATAAACTTTATATGATCATTGAGGAAATTTCGCTCGGTAATCGCTTTTAGTTCATGCTCATAAGGTCCAACGCCGACAATCTCCAATTTCGCTTCGGGAACTTCTTTGACAATATCTTTCATCGCCTCAATAACCAATTCAATACCTTTTTGTCTTGTTAAATGCCCAGCGAAAATTAACAAATTTCTTCTAACTTCATTCTCAGGAGCATGTTGTATCTTCTCCAACTCTATACCAACAGGAACAACAAAATTACGTTGTTTACTGACGGAAGTCTTGCCCGCCAACAAATCAGCAATTCTTTTGGAAATGTTCCAAGTATAATCGCAGTTTCTTACACAGAATATAGTTAGCGAATGATAAAGGAAGTTCATATACCGGTTCTCAAAACGTTTAGGCGTGTAATCGATAATGTAGAAAACTACTTCATCGGTGATGTGTATTTTCTTGAGCAAAATGCCAACAAAAGCGCTAAGGTTGTCAGCTCCCACATAAATGTCAATTTTCCTTTTATTTCGGCGCAGTAAGAAACAAAAAGTTAGAAGAAAATGTTGAAGGAAAGAAATTACTTCAGAGGACTTTATGTTCTTTTGCCGTATTATCTTTTCACTCTTTCCACGTATGAAAAGATTATTCTCTGATTCTGAAATGCTCGTATAAGAGAATGGATGTAAAATCGATGTAAATTCATTAACGTTCTTTTTAAAATAATTAATCAGAGCTTGTACTGGACCGTATATTTCCGTAATGTGTCCTACCACGACGATGTTCTTGTTCCAAAGGTATGGTCTTGATGTTTGCCTTTGCGAGTTCGTGATGTTCAGAACCTTCATTTCAGGCGTAAAGTTTTCAAGATAGACCAACATGCCCGTTGCTGCCCATAGACCCAGCGAAACAAGAAAAATGATACTTTGCCAACTGAATTTGGGAAGACGTTTGCGTACTGAAGCAACCACGATTGCCTATAAACTCGCATAAAGAACCAACACAGACGATAGAACTAACCTTATTGCTTCCAGTTTACCTTGTTTTCCTTAGC
>MEZD01000042.1:15010-15184 GCA_001775955.1 Candidatus Bathyarchaeota archaeon RBG_13_38_9
AGCTCATGCTACTCTTGACATCCCGAAGCTTAATGTCATGCCATAGCATTGCTTTTGGACAAAAAACTGTCTTGAAACCAGCCTCTCTAGTTCTGAACGCGAAGTCGGTGTCAGCATAACACATGAAATACTTCACATCATGACCTTTAACTTTCTCTAAGACTTTTCTAGACA
>MEZD01000042.1:15199-15941 GCA_001775955.1 Candidatus Bathyarchaeota archaeon RBG_13_38_9
GACCGTGGCTCACTGGAACGACCTTGTCATACTGACCTTTGTCATATACACCGGCGCCAACATTTACCGCCTGACTTGTAAACATGTTTAACTTTGCTCCAGCGAACCAAAGCATGTTTGGCTCCTCATAATAATACATCTTGGGGACAACAAGGCCTATTGAATCGTCTAAATTGATTTGGAAGACAAGTTCAGAGACCATGTTTTTATCAATAATGGTATCACAATCTAGGAACAAAACGTACTCGCCCTGTGCCTTCTTCTGACCAATATTTCTACCGTGGGCAATTCCTAAATTGGCTTTGTTTGAAATGACTTTCACGTCTTTAAACGTATTTCTTATTTCTGTTAGTGTGCCATCTGTTGAAGCATTGTCCACGACAATCAATTCAATATCTTTGTAGCTTGATTTCTCCAGAGAGGATATGCATCTAATTACGTCTTTTCTTCGGTTAAAGGTTAGAATAACAACGGAAACCAATCCTCTTTTCATCAAGCTGCACCTTAAATTTTAGATCAAGTTGACCGCGCTAATCTGGCAGCAACCCATTTTGCTGAAGTTTTAATGTTCCTCAGTTTCATTTTTGTCAACAGATTTAGAACAATCTTGGGTCGTAAATAGAATTCCCTCAAAGCTCTTCTTTGGAAGAATTCCAGCTCCTCCAAACTTATGTCATTTTGCTGAATAACCCCTCTATAGGTGTCCAAAATATCCCATCGGATTCCAATTAACGATTTGTCT
>MEZD01000042.1:16001-17745 GCA_001775955.1 Candidatus Bathyarchaeota archaeon RBG_13_38_9
CGATCAAGATCTAAATTCTTCGAAAACTTGATGGTTCTTTCCAAAGTCTCTCTTGTTTCTCCAGGCAAACCTAAGACAAAAAAGCCGAAGGTAGTTATATTATACTTCTTGGCTCTCTTGATGGCTTTTGAAACGATAGACAAATCCAGTCGTTTGTTTACGTTGTTTAGGACTTTCTGTGATCCAGACTCAATACCAAATCCCAATGTTGTGCACCCGGCATGACGCATTTTTCTCAAAAGTGTGTCATTTAAGCTATCTACTCTGACGCCATTCGGGCAACTCCATGTTATGTCTACGTTTCTATTTATAATTTCGTTACAGACATCTACGACATGTTTATCCGAGAAGGTGAAGTTGTCGTCTGAAAAGTGAATATGTCTTACTCCAAAGTCTTTTACCAAGTGTTCAATTTCATCAACAACATTAGTACAGCTTCTAAACCTTAGTTTGCATTGCCAAATTATATTCGAGGCGCAATAAGTACATTGAAAAGGACATCCACGTGTGGTCAGGATTGGTGCCACTGGCGCACTATCAGAAGAAGCGAGTACAGGTGCTATGGAATATTTTTTGGGAGCCATCAAAGACCAAGCTGGAAACGGCAGATAATTTAAATCCTTTATCAAAGCTCTAGGAGGATTCACAACAATTTTATTTCCCTCCCTGTGAACCAAACCATTAACCTTATTGATTGAAATACCAGACTCCAAAGAAGAAGCCAATTTTCTCATAGTTAACTCGCCCTCACCATAAACACAAAAATCAGCGGTTGTGTCTTGCATACAAAACTCAGGTAAGGCCGTAACATGAACACCACCCAGCACAATAGGTGCATTCACCCTCTGCTTAATTTCATGCGCCAGTCTTTTGGTTTCAACGAAAGTACTGGTCATAACAGTAATTCCGATCAAGTCTGGTTTTAGTCGATCAATTCTATCGATGATTTGAGCGTGGGAAAGTCCTAAATTTGCGTCAATTATCTCTACGACATGCCCCCCCTCTCTTTGAAGAAAACTAGCTATGTAACCTAGACCTAATGGTGGGTGCAAAATATGTCCAACATATTTGGGCTGGATAAAGACAACTTTCATACAGAATCCCAACGATTTAGTATTTAGGTAATTGATGACATTTTCATTCTAACGCCTGCGCTGAAGCCCAATAACTTCCATCTTACCGTCATTAACATATACATGATGGGAACAACAAAGCAGAATATTGGATGCAAAAACCATGCAATGTCTCGCTTTCTGGAGAATCCTTTCAAGCTGTCAAATAGTGGTCTAACCAATGTGACCATTGAAAGTGTGATAAGAAATAATCTAATTGCGTCAGTTTGATATTTGTATCTCCTTATATGTCTTTGCGCAAGAAATAAGCCAAAATTTCTTTTAAGCTTCCTCAAAAAATGTGAGATGGTGTCTGAGTGCAAGTGTATTATCTCCAGTTTCATCATCGCATATATGTTGTGGCTCATTTTTACGAGATCCATGTTGGAATCCATGTGAAAAAGGTATGGAGTACAATTTGTTTTAAGCAATAAGTCTTTCTTTATTATGAAACCTTGCGAGCCAATGGTCAGAAGATTGCTTTCATTAAATTTAACGAGAAAATAATCGCTTTGATTGGCAACAACCTTGCCGGGCAAAACCCAATCTTTTTCTGTTTGCATGAGGCGATCCCTTCTGCCAAGATAGAACACGACAGGGTCATTGACACCGAACAGCGAACAGTATCTGTT
>MEZD01000042.1:17873-20385 GCA_001775955.1 Candidatus Bathyarchaeota archaeon RBG_13_38_9
AGAAAAATACTAATTCATTTCTTGCATTCCGCAAGCCAATTGATTTGCCAATTTCTATGTTCCTGCTACCATTCAAAAAAACTTTAGCACCATAGCTTTTCGCAATCTCTGTCGTATTGTCTGTCGAATTATCATCAATCACCATAATTTCCATTTTATCTGGTGGATACTCCTGATTAACAATACTATTTAAACAGTTTTCTAGGAGATAAGAAGCATTGAAAGCGGGGATTATGATACTTATCGAAGGCAATTCTCGAATCATCGCAAGGTCACAAAAAAATCTGCCATTGAACACCAACACATTTCCTACAAGATCATGGCTTTGAACCCAAGCAATTAGATAATCTTGCCATTCGTGTTTTCATGAGCCGCTGCCAACCTGGTTAATAGCCCATTCCACATATTTTTTAATCCCTGTCCTTACATCAACTTTTGGAACATAACCCAGAATCCTCTGGGCCTCATCCACGTTTGCCCAGGTGTTAGAAACGTCGCCAATAGTTTTTGGACAATAAACAGGCATTACATTGGTTCCGCAAGCTTCGTTTAGCAGTTTCAGTAGTTCATTTATCGATAATCGTTGCCCTCCACCAATATTAAAGGTACCCCATTTTGTTTCACTATTAAATGCAAGCATGTTCCCTACAACAACATCATCAATATACGTAAAGTCTCTGGTCTGTTCACCGTTGCCGTAAATCTCCACTCTTTCGCCCCGAAGAATTAGTCTTGTGAACTTGCATATGGCTTCATCAGGTCTCTGTCTAGGACCAAAAACCGTAAAATATCTCAGAACAATAATGGGCAAACCGTAAATTTCTGAAAATATGCGACAATACTTTTCACCGGCAAGCTTCGTTGCACCATAAAAAGAGATAGGGTTTAGTGGATGTTTTTCATCTATTGGCAAGTATTTCGACTCACCATACACAGAAGAAGATGAGGAGAAAATAACTTTTTTAATGTTGGAATTTAAGCATTCATTAAGAAGACATAGAGTCCCAGTCACATTAAACTCATGGTATATCCTGGAATCTTGTAACCGGCCTCTAACTCCAGGCCTTGCTGCCACATGGAAAACTATGTCCATATCTTTCAATGTTTCTCTTAACAAGTCACTATTTCTAATATCTCCCCGTATTAGTTTAAAATTTTTCTTGTCCTGATTATGTCTAATATTGTTTGCTTTTATCTCTTGAGAATAGTAGTTATCGAAATTATCAATTACGAAGACGAAATAACCTTGCGACAATAACCTATCAACTATATGAGAACCTATGAAGCCAGCACCACCAGTTACTAAGACGTTCATTCAGTAACCACTTTCTTAATCTGTTCAAGATGCGCGCTATTTTTCGTGGGAAACATTAAGTCTTCGCTTGAAAGGACTCTATCTCTAATTTGTTTCAGCGCTTCTTTTGTTATACTTTAGAAAGCAAGCCAATTGAAGAGCAACTCCAACAACTAACGCGTAAAATGCGTAGACGGCTACTGAATCAGCTAGGGAAGGTAAACCGATCGACAAGGAAACAGCGGCAACAAGCAAAAGCAACATAAACCCCACGACAAATGGAGCACCCCAATTCACTCTGATGTACCACATTATTCTACCCCCCATTATTCTACCTAGTAATGAAGGCAAGCGACGACGCCAGTGAACTATCATGGACCCAAATACAGAAATGATGACCCCGCCGGCAATAAGACCAAAAGTGGGATAGCTGGCGAACACCCTCCCAGTTATCGTGGATTGCAGTGAAGCATCGCCATTAACTGTCGTGGCAGTGCCTATATAGGAAATAGTAGCATTAAACGCTTCTGTTGGGATCAGGCCTAGGCTCACGACGCCGTCAGGACCAGAGGGTGATTGAATAACCGTTCCATTGGCAAAAGTGACAAATACCTGAGCATTTGCAATTGGGATGCCAAAGTAGTCGGTTACTAATAGTTTAGCTTGGAAGACCCTGCCACGGATAGTCTCATTCAACGGTGCGTTAGCTACGTATATTCCTTGATTGGCGGGATTGACGTTAGTGCCCTTCCAGATGATGGCATGAATCTGAAAGCGGGTTCCATTATCAAGCCACGTTTTGAACTGCGGTATGTCAATTATACCAAAGTCATTTACTTCGATTTGGAAGGAAGAGGGAACAATCTCCTCGATTCCACTGTTGTCCATGAACCGAAATGATATAAGGTACTGGGTAACTGAATTGAAAGTAAGCTTGCGTGAACTTTCAAAGATGATTACAGGGGAGGAAAAGGTTCCAGTGTCTGCCCTTGTGACGTTAGTGGTTGTGCCATCAAGCGTATAAGAGAAGAGATTTTGTCTCATGTCCCCATTGATGACCCCCCCTATGTAATCGGTGGTTATCATGAGCGCTGATCCCATGTCATAAAAAGAATCTCCTGTTGGCGACACCTGGGATAATATAATATTAAAGCCCCCCGAAACCGTCAGACTGTATTGAGTTTCTGAAATAAAATTCAGCGTGTGATTTGTGGACAT
>MEZD01000043.1:0-2436 GCA_001775955.1 Candidatus Bathyarchaeota archaeon RBG_13_38_9
TGATGCATTGAAGTTTTTACATGCTGTTTCAAGAGTCATTTTCTCATTAGTCATGGCAAATGTTAGAGTGCGAAGATCTAGGAAACGACCTTTGTAAACAGGATTATTAAACTCAATAAAAGATTTTGTTGAATCCAAAGATTTTATTCTGATTCGCGGATGGAAAGTATTCTTCAAAAGTTTGAATGAGAATCCATTTTTGAATCTATTTTTTGCAAAACCGTAGGCGTCTGCTAATCTTGATAAGTCGAATGGAAGATTGAATCCGACACAGAGAGCATGGGCGTCATATACCCAAGGATAGAAAACTGTTTCAATAAACACTATTCTATTCATGATTTCTATTTGTACATCTTCGATAGTCTTTCTGGCAAACTGTTTCAGGATATTCAATTTTGGCTTGCGAAGTTTCTCATCGTAGAAGATTATGAAACGGTAAAGAATGTTGGCTATCCATATTCCACAAGATCCAAAAAGTAAATTCTGATATGCATCAGTTGTCGTTTCCGTGTCAAGAACTAAAACTACATCATCTGAAGAATAAGCAATCATGTTTTTTGGAAAGCTCTTTCTTTCTTTTCTTGGAATATAGCCTCGGAGAGCGATTTCTGTAGGTTCCAATGGCAAAAAATTGTCACCTTGATGAATTGCGGATGCTCCAAGCTCGGTTTGTGAATTCTTTAACCAACACTGCAAGATATTCTTCGTTTGTAAATTCGAAAAGTAATTCAAAGAGATCTCTTATACCATCAAAATAGGAAGCTAGCCTAAGTCGTTCATCATTTAGATCGTTTTGCCATTTCTTCTGTTTCTCTGTTAGTCTGTTATGACATGAAACACAAACTGGTATTGAATCAGGATAATGAGTTCTACCAGCTACATGATGCTTCTCTAGTGGTTCACAGTTTGATTTATTGGTTATCTCACATACTACACATTTCTGAAAGGACAACTGTGTGTAAGCATAAATTATTAATTCGATTACTTGTCGAAATTTTTTAGGAATGTCTGGATAGTTCTCTTGTACTTTCCGTATTGAAATAATTGCAAGGTTAACGCGATCTATCTCCAAAGTTATTCACATTCATTATTCATGGTAAATCTGGAAGAGTTCTGGTTCAGCTCTTTTAGTAGCAATTTTATAGAGCACGTCAGGTCTGAGTTCTAGTTCATGTGTTCTTCCGTAAACATCTCTAATGTATTTGAAAGATTGAGCTTCATTGAGGATTGATTCATTTCCTGTATCAAGAAATCTGCTTATGATCGAGTGATATTTACCGATGTTTGATGCTGTTTGATAATCTGCAATTTCTATTGGGAGTTCTTGTCCATTTTCATATATTTTCATGAGTCTAGGTACTCGATCACGTTTACCGAGTAACCATCTTCGTCCCTTTTTTCTGAGAGCCGAGCCTACATGTCTTCTTACGGTTCTTCGAGATATTCCAGTTCTTCTGGAAGCTTTTGTTAGGGATAATCCTTTGCGACGAATTATGCTGAGAGTTTCTAAAGCTAATCTTCGTTTACTTCTATGCCTTGGCGAGAGTTCAGAATATTTTCTCCGCCACATTGGAGTTTTGGTTCGTCTTACTTTCTTTATCCTACGTCGTTTGGTTGCCATTTTCCAAACCTCTTATGGTTTTGTTTATTGCGTGAGCTTCGACATTGTGTACATCTTATGCGATGTGATGAGTTGCCATTGTAGTTCCAGAAATGTCCACATTTTTCACATCGAATTTTCAATTGGAAGAACCTCTTTTCTTCTCCTTGTTTGATTCTTGTTTTACAAAAGTGGATAGAAGCGATTTTGATTCAAGATACGTCATAATACAATGTCGATAAAACCCGCTACGGCTCATACCAAATTTTTCTCTAACTTTCTCGACAAGCTTGAATATTTCATCGGGCAAGTATACAAGCTCTGTTCTTCCAGTCATTTTTGGTCAAAATAGTAGTATAGCAAAATTCATATAAATGTACCTAACCTACATATTCATATTATATGGCTGTAGGTATATTACAATGGGAAAGAAACTCGAAAGGATTTATGAGGTGTTAGAAGCTGTTGCCTTGCAGGGTCGGGTCTCAGGTTACGAACTCAAGAAAATATTGAACTTGTCCTTATCCAGCGCTCAGTGGTGGCTATCATATCTGGAGGAAATGGGGTTGGCAAGGATCTGCAAGAAGGAACCGGTAAGAAGACGGAGAATCTTCTATAGCTTGACAATGATGGGTTTCTTACTTGCATTGAAACGAACCAAAGTGAAGCGCAATTTTACTAGTGTATTCGAAAAATTCGCGACTTATGAAGATGAGAAAATAATCGATTCG
This sequence comes from Candidatus Bathyarchaeota archaeon RBG_13_38_9, assembly GCA_001775955.1. Taxonomy (GTDB): domain Archaea; phylum Thermoproteota; class Bathyarchaeia; order 40CM-2-53-6; family RBG-13-38-9; genus RBG-13-38-9. The sequence continues at coordinate 2,332 of MEZD01000043.1, forward strand.
AAGCTAAAAGAAAGCACGTTTGAAGCGCTGAAATCAAAAGATGTGTCAGACCGGTTCAAGGAACTATATGTCGCAGTATCCGATGCTCTCGGTCAGCTTACCGAC
>MEZD01000043.1:2448-11563 GCA_001775955.1 Candidatus Bathyarchaeota archaeon RBG_13_38_9
GATCAAGAGAAGGTTATTGACCTAGCAATGCGTCTTGCGTATTTGAATAATCCAGATAGAATGAATCAGATTCTCATAGAGCTCTACCCGAGAGTCCCATTGATTCAACTGATGGTAAGTGCTTATCAAAACTATGTTTCTCAACTCGACAAGATATTGAAGGGCGAGACTCAATGAATCCTTTATTATTATCTGGTTTTGGTGTTTCACTAAATGTGGACAAAGCAAGATTGATTGTTAAAGACGGTCATTTAGAATCAACGGAAACCCCAACCACATATGAAATTCGACCTAGACATGCACCTTTTGATTCTGTTGTAATTGATTCCCAAACTGGTCAGATATCTATAACTGCGATAAAATGGCTTATGCGCCATAACATTCCACTTTTCATCCTCGACTATAATGGAACTATCTTATCATCTATTCTTCCAAAAGAGCCTGTTGTTGGGAAACTTAAGAAAGCACAGATTGAAGCTTGCCAAAATGCAGAAAAAAGATTCTACATTGCAAAGAAGATTCTTGAAGCCAAACTCAGTAGAACAAAAGATATCGTTGAATGGCTTGACATTAGATACGATATAAATGTAAAAAGTAAAGCAAGATTGGAAAAATATATCAATCATTTAGAAAAATCCACGAATATTAGGGATTTATTATTTGTTGAAGGCAAAGTTGCTGAAAGTTATTGGAGTATCTTTCAAAGTGTTATCCCTAAGAAATACGAATTTTCATCTAGAATTAGTCAGAAACATCAGATGAATTCAACGGATCCAGTGAATACATTATTGAATTATGGGTATGCATTTCTTGAATCTAGATGTAGAGCATCAATAAATTCAGTTGGATTAGAACCTTCGATAGGTTTCCTTCATGAAACTGCTCAGCCTAAGCATCCATTAGTTTATGATCTTCAGGAACCTTTCAGATGGATGATAGATAAAACAGTAATTTCTTGTATAGAAAAAGATATTTTAGAAAAAAATGATTTTTTCTTTACAGATAACTATGTCTTACGATTGAAGCCTAAAGCCATCAAGAAACTTCTTGAAGAACTAAGATTGTCTTTCAATTCAAATGTACATTACAAGAATAGAAACTATTCTTGGGACATGATTATACGACTGAAAACAAGAGAATTAGCTCATTATATTCTTGGCAAAGCAAAAGTTGATTTCAATGAACCTTTTCCTAAGATATTGCGTAGTGACTCTTTGGAGATGCGTAAACGTATTCTTGAATTAACACAGAATCAGGCAAAAGAACTTGGAATAGGTAGAAGTACTCTTCATTTCCTAAGAAAACGTGCTGGAGGCAGAAGATCATTTGAAGTCTATAAAAAAATTCACATGAAGATTAAGAATTCATGAAAATTTACTTGGATGTTAATATATTAAATATAATTGCACTCAGGTGAAAGTATGGCTCGAAAGGGAAGAGTTAGTTTCTTAGCTAAAACAAAAATCAAAAGGAGAGTTTCCTTCAAAGCTAAAGGCAGAAGAGTCTCATTCATCGCCAAAGTTCCTTCTAAGAGAAGAAAGCGAGTAATATTTACCGCAAAAAAGTCGAGGAAGAAACGTTGACCAATGTCTATATTGATTCTGACGTTATCGTTGCTTCAGAAATACAAGGAGAGACTAATTGGAGAGCGTCTAAAAAGTTTATGGATTATGTATTGAAAAATGAAAATCCAAATTATACTTTCACAATTTCTGTTTTTACATTCTTGGAACTAGCTTCAGCAATGATCAGACGAACTAAAAATAAAGACAAGGCATATTCTCTTCTTTATAAGATCAAGAATTCTTGGAAAGACTCAATTAAGCCTTTACCACCTTTGCCTACAAAGAAGGCAACTTCTTTTACAAGACTTGTTGATACACTTATTGAAACTTCTATTAGATTTAGAACCCCATCTGGAGACAGCATTCATGCACAAACAGTTGCCATAAATGATATTCAATTCTTAGTTACTTGGAATAAGAATCATTATACAGAAATGGCAAAACAAATCACTAAGGTTAAAATATTAAATCCAACCGAGGCACTAACAAAATTTGGAAATTCAAATGATGTTGATCATTATTTTATAGATGACATTGATCCAAAAGATTCGGAACCTGTCCCCCCTAAAGACTTTACACCTGAAATAATTAGTAGATTAAAGGAAGTTCGCAAACAATCCCGTGTCAGAAAGTCTGAGCTAAGTAATATCCGTGTTTATCGTTCTAAGAAAAATGAAAGCTTTACGATAATATATGATGAAATATGATACAAGGAAATTTGATTCTCATTTTACCTAACTTTTACATAACAACCACGTGGAAACCCAAACCACACTCCCATCTATATCCCCCCTTAGCTGGTGAGAGCATTCAAAATTGAACTTTTTACAGCTAAATCTTAAAGTCGAAATCCACTATAGATTTTTCTCAAATCATGCATACCAATGCAATATCATTAACGTTTGATCCTGTTGGTCCGGTAATGATTAGATCTCCTATTTTTGAGAAGAAATTATATGAATCATTGTCGTTAAGCATCTTCTTATTGTTAAGACCACACTTTTTAGCTCTTAAAATCGACTTACCATCTGCAATCGCTCCTGCTGCATCTGTTGGCCCGTCAATACCATCAGTTCCAATCGATGCTATTCCTACTCCCTCTATCCCATTAATTTTTGATGCAGCACTAAGTACAATTTCTTGATTTCTTCCTCCCAATCCTTTTCCTTTTACCGTAACTGTTGTTTCTCCACCAACAATAACTGCTGCAGGTCGCGAGATAGGATTTCCAGAGCTGAAGATCTCTTTAGCAATGGCACCCAAAAAAATACCTATATCTTTTGCTTCGCCTTCCATATGTGATGTTAGAAAAAGAGTGTTGAATCCAAGTTCTGTAAGTTTCTTTTTAGCCGCAAGACATGCTAATCTGTTGTTCCCAAGCACCATATTGTGTACATTGTCGAATACGGAATCATCTGATTTTGGTGTTTCAGGTATTTTGCCATTAAGACCCATTTCAAGAATTTTCTTAATTGATCCTGGAATTTTTTCAGATAATTTGTATTTATCAAAAATGTCAACTACATCTTGGTATGTTGTTTGATCAGGAGCTGTAGGACCTGAAGATATTGTATCTAAAGGATCACCTACAACATCAGAAAGAATCAAACTGATTAATGTCGCAGGTTGAGCTCTCTTGGCAAGCCAACCTCCTTTAAAGTCGGATAAATGTTTTCTCACCGCATTTAATTCGTTAATAGTTGCGCCGCTACGTAGTAATAATTTAGTTACAGTCCGTTTATCGTTGAGGGTTATGCCTTCCTTCGGTAGTGCCATCATGGCTGAACCTCCTCCAGAAATTAGGCATATAATGAGGTCTTCTCTACAACTATTCTCAGCAAGTTCAAGCATTTTTCTTGCACCTAACATTCCATTTTCAGTTGGAATGGGATGTCCGGCTTCATTCAGATGGACCTTTTTTGTAGGGTAATTTAATGATGTCTCGGTCAGAATGTTTACTATACCATGAGTTATTCTATTCCCCAACAGATTTTCAAGGGCCTGAGTCATTGGGCCGCTTGCTTTTCCCCCCCCAATCACAATTATGTTTTTAAATTTGTTCAGATCGAACCGCTTTGAACCAACCGCCAGTATTGAGTCGGATACAGAAACATTATCGATAATCAATTGGTAGGGATTTGATGATAATAATGCAGAGTCGAATGCTAGTAAAATCGCGTCTCTAACTTTACGATCGGTTTGTGTTGTGGAGTTTTCAAGAATTTTATTTTTATTCTTGATAGGAGACATAAGTTTCTTCCATCTGTTATGTTAAACCATTTTTGTTTCAGAAAGCTGACGTATCTTCATAACATCAGGATTTACTAGTTGTGGAGGATGCTCTCCTTTAAACACATTAAGCAAATTCTCAGTAGCCATTTTAGCCATACCGTGTCTTGACTCGCGAGTAGCACTGGCAATATGAGGTGCGATAGTTAAATTATCAAGTTCTATTAATGGATTATCAGGATCAATTGGCTCTTTCTCAAATACATCTAATCCCGCTCCAGCGATAGTTCGATTTCTCAGAGCAGAAATAAGTGCATCTTCATCAACAATTGGTCCACGTGAAGTATTAATTAAATGGGCGGTAGGTTTCATCATTTTAAATTCATTATGACTAATGAGATTCTGGGTTTCCGGAGTTAAAGGTACGTGAATAGAAATGAAATCGGATTCCTTGAGAAGCGTTTCTAAAGGGGCATATTCTATACCCAGATTCTCTTCTTTTTCTTTTGAAGCACGTATAACATCATAATAGATTAATCTCATCTTGAAGCCTTTTGATCGTTCCGCCACACCTGTTCCTATCCTTCCTAACCCAATTATCCCTAGAGTTCGACCGTAAATTTCAGATCCCAGAAACATTGTTAATCCCCATGGGATCTTCCATTTTTTATCTCGAACATATTTGTCAGCTTCAGAAATGCGTCTGGCAGAGGATATGATCAGTGCCCACGCAAAATCAGCAGTTGAATTTGTTAATATCCCTGGAGTATTAGTTACATAGATGCCTTTCTTTGTAGCTTCTGAAACATCGATATGATTGAAGCCAACACTTATTGAACTAATAACTTTCAGTTTAGATCCACAAGAAATAATCTCATTATCTATCTTTTCCATTAATGAGCATAATAATCCATCTTTATCTTCTATCCGCTTAATGATTTCCTGTTTGGAAGGTGACGTCTCTTTATCGTTAGTTTCAACGTCGCAGAATGATCTTAGGAGATTCAATTCTTCGTCTGGGATCTTTAATGTTACATACACTTTGGGGCGAGTCAATTTTTACACCTTCGGATTATGTGCTACTAGGTTCTCTAATATTATTAAGAGTAATCTAATAATGGATTAAACAAAATCCAGTTTATTTGAATGAAATATTGGCCATAAATCCTCAGTAGTTAGGTTTATATTAACTAGTGAAATCCAATTTTGATAAAAATTTATGATTTGGTGAATGAAGTTTGATAATTATTGAATCATGTGTAGGATGCACAAAATGTGTACCATATTGTCCTTCTAGTGCCATATCTCTAGGTAAAGACAGAAAAGCCCACATAGACCGACATAAATGCATTGAATGTACCGTATGTTTCAACAATGCTGGCTGCCCTGTTAATGCTTTTCAGCTGGAAGAATTAGAGTTTCCACGTTCTGTTAGAGAAGTTTTTGCCACAGTCTACAAAGCACACAAAGATACCAATGTTCCAGGTAGAGGAACTGAAGAAATGAAAACCAATGATGTAACCGGCAGATTCAGACCAGGGATGGTGGGCTTCTCCTGTGACATGGGTCGACCAGGCGTTGGTTTGGAACTCAGGGACGCTGAGAAACTCTGTATGGCATTGGCCAAACACGGTGTGGAATTTGAACCTCTAAATCCATTGACAAGTCTAATGTCTGATAAAAAAACTGGTAAACTTCGTGACGATGTTTTGGGAGAAAGAGTTCATTCATGTATACCAGAATTCACTATCAATGAAGAAAGGTTTCCAGAAGTTCTAGAAGCGCTTAAAAAAGTTTCCAAGGAGATAAACACCGTTTTCAGTTTGGGGTTATGTGTAAAAATCAATGAGGATGGATCTGTTCCAATAATGAAGTACTTGGATGACAATAAGATACCATATTACCCTGGCGGTAAGACTAACATCGGGATAGGAGTCCCGCTAGCAAAATTCTGAGGTGACTAAAAATGACTCATACTCTTCACAGATCTGGAACAAAAGAATCTTTGTCAATAGATTATCCAATACTTGTAATAGCGGCTCAATCAGTAAATGCAAAAGGTTCAGGGCCTCAATTCAAGAAAGCTCTTGAGATAATCCTGAAACATAACCCAGTTAATGTAGGAGATATGCGAACAGGTAATTATTTTAGGAAAGGTTTGAAACCCGTTCTTAATAGCACTAAAGATAATTCAATAGCACACGGTGTGTTCACAAATAAAAAAGACTTGGAGGAATGCCTTAAGGAACTGGCTGAAGCAAAACTCGGACCATCAGTAGTCGCGACAGGTGTATTCTCAGAAGTATGGGATTCACTGAATAAGATTGGTCTAAAACCTCACTCAGCAAACATATCATTAGGCGTATGGGGCAAGAAGGAATTACTTCCAGAACAAGATATTCTCGATATAACCACGATGTGTGGTCATCACTGTGTATCGCCATTACTTGTCAAAAAAATGGTTAGTGACGTAAAAAGAGATAAGATATCTATCGAAGAAGCATCTCGTGAACTCGCCAAACCATGTGTATGCGGAGTTTTCAACACTCTTAGGGCCGAGATACTTTTAGAGAACCTAATAAACAAATCTTAAACAAACATTATTCATCATAGAGGTTTGTAAATATGACAATGCTTTTGATTGCTGCAGACAGATGTACTGGATGCAGAATGTGTGAACTAGTGTGCCCACTCGTTCATGAAGGAGTCTTCAATCCAGACAAATCTAGAATATGGATCGAATTCGAAGGTATGCCCGAGCTTTTCCATCCAAATACATGCCGTTCATGTGGTAAACCTCCATGCGCCGATGCATGTCCGACAGAACCGAAGTCAATTTATCGAGATGAGAAAATAGACGGTGGTATGAAGATACTTGAGGATGTTTGCATTAAATGTGGTAAATGTATTGAGGCCTGTCCATTCGCAGCGATAGATTGGCACCCTACAAAGAAAACACCACTGGTTTGCGATGTATGTGATGGCGATCCGGAATGTGTAAAATTCTGTTCACCTAATGCATTACTGACCGGAGGAAAGTCAACCTTAGCTGCTGAAATGCGTAAAGATTACGTTGGAGCTCAAATAGCTAAAACACGGGAAAAAATTTTAAAATAGAAACGTGAGAGTCAAAAAAATTGGGAAAAGTCAAAGTGAAATTTTTCTCACATTTACGATATGCAACAGGAATGAAAGAGACTGATATGGAAATAGATGATGGAGAGATGTTGATAAAATTGATTGAAAGATTGATCCAAAAATTTGGATCAAATTTTGAAGATAGAATTAAGGACAAGGAAACTGGAACGTTGGCACCATTTTTGATAATGGTAGGACAAGAAGAAATAAGCAGCGTTAATGGAGATTTGAATCACAGATTAAGCAATGGGGACGTTGTATCTCTATTAGATCCAGTGGGAGGAGGTTGATGAGATATGTGGGAATACGGTGGATATGCAGGCAAGTTCTTACGTTTAGACATGACCAATAAGAAAGCATCAACAGTACCATTAACCAAAGAAATGGCAAGACTTCACCTTGGCGGAAATGGTTTCGGAGCAAAAATATTATACAATGAACTCAAACCTGGAATTGATCCACTCGGACCAGAAAACAAATACGTTTTCGCTTCTGGACCTATACAAGGAACTATGGTTCCAACAGCGGGTAGATCTGGAGTATTCACAAAATCACCACTAAACGGTTTATTTTTTGATGCGTACGGAGGAGGTTCATTTGGACCAGAAATGAAGTACGCTGGATGGGATGCTGTAATAGTTGAAGGTCAAGCTGAATCTCCAACATATGTTACAGTTTACGATGATAAAGTCGAATTCAAAGATGCATCTCACTTATGGGGCAAATATACATTCGAAACCCAAGAAATTATCAAAAAAGACCTTAATGAACCTAAAGCACAAATAGCTTGCATCGGTCCGGCAGGAGAGAAACTTGTTCGTTTCGCTTGCACTATATGGGGAGCAAGAGCAGCTGGAAGAGGTGGAAACGGTGCAGTACTTGGTTCCAAGAAACTCAAAGCGTTAGTTATTAGGGGAACCAACGATGTAGAAGTACCCAACGTAGATGAATTTCTTAAAACTGTGAGCGAGCAATATGCTAAGATACTGGCAAATCCTGGTACTGGAAAAGCACTTCCAAGCCTCGGAACTCCTGGAGTAACTACAGTTCAGAATCAGCTTGGAATACTTGGAACTCGAAACTGGCAAACAGAAGTTTTCGAAGGAACAGAAAAAATAAGCGGAACCGCAATGCGTGAACGTCTAGTTGTGAAAGATAAAGGCTGTATGGCTTGCCCAATATATTGTACCAAACTTGTTCATGTAAAATCAGGTCCATATGCTGGAACAATAGATGAAGGCCCAGAATATGAGACAATCTTCGCTTTCGGTTCAAATTGCGGTGTAGACTCATTGGAAATGATAGCAAAGGCCGACAGATTATCTGATGATATCGGAGTAGACACAATATCAGCTGGTGCCGTGATCTCTTTCGCAATGGAATGCTATGAGAAAGGTATCCTGTCAAAAGAAGAGGTTGATGGGCTAGATCTCAAATTTGGAAATCAAGAAGCACTAATCCAAATGATGCATAAGTTTGGTACTCGTGAAGGAGTAGGCGATCTACTTGCAGAAGGAGCAGCCAGAGCTGCCAAGAAGATAGGAAAAGGATCTGAGAAGTACGCGATAACTATAAAAGATATCGAAAATGCCGGACACTCTCCAAGAGGAATGAAAGGATACTGTCTTGGAATGGCGACTTCAACAAGAGGTGGAAGTCACCAAGACGGAAGACCAACAGGAGAGAGAGTAGGTAAATTTGACAGGAAGATACTTGACGGAAAACCAGAATATGCTATGGGTACTCAACGAACAACAACATTACAAGATTCTATGTGCGTTTGTAGAATGACTGAAGGCATTTACGGTCTCACAGAAGTCACAAACGATCATCTAAACATGATCAATGTCGTTACAGGTATGAATTTGAAACTTCCAGAACTAGTTGACATCACAGACAGAATATGGAATGTTGAAAGATCATTCAACTGCCGTGAGGGAGCTCGAAGAGAGCATGATGTGCAAGCAATAAGATTCATGACTGAGCCTATCCCAGATGGCCCATCCAAGGGCATGTATTCACCCAAAGACGAACTTGAAATGTTAAAGGACAAATACTATGAACTAAGAGGATGGGACAAAACAACAGGAATCCCAACAAAAGATACCCTAAAAAGATTAAGCCTTAACAAACAAGCCGAAGACCTCTACAAGTAGGAGAGAGTTTATCTCCCCCTCTCAATC
>MEZD01000043.1:11575-16081 GCA_001775955.1 Candidatus Bathyarchaeota archaeon RBG_13_38_9
CTAATGAGGCAAATACAGTGGCAACGGACGCGATTTCAACCGTCTAATTTTCGCGTCACTATATTCTCCTTTTTTAAAAAAAATTCAACTCTAATAACCTCACTTGTGCTTTTTATAATTGCATTAATAATTCGTTTAATGAATTTCAATACCGCCACAGGTTACATGGTTGATGAAATATATTATGCACCTGCTGCAAACTCATTACTAAATTTTGAAGCGGATCCCAATTATGTCCATCCACCTTTAGGAAAATTGATTATCGCAATAGGAATAGCGATTTTTGGTTACAATTCCTTTGGATGGCGAATCGCTGCTGTAATTGCTGGAAGCATAATGGTTCCATCACTATATCTTTTTGGACAGAAAGTCTTCGATAATCCAACTGCGATAATGGCTTCGATTCTTCTAATTTTTGATCCAATGGCATATGTTATGTCAAGAATAGCCATGTTAGATGTATTTTTAGCTCTGTTTGTAGTTTTAGTATTTTTAACATTAGCATATAAAAAATATTCTTTCTCGGCTATCGCTTTGGGTTTAGCTTGCAGTGTGAAGTTATCAGGGGGTTTTGCAGTTATTGCAATAATTGCATATTTAATTTATTCAAAAAAAATCCATGAAATTGTTAAAATTATCGCCATATCGATGGGAGTTTTTATGTTATGTCTACTTCCTGCCATAATCCATGATCCAGCATCATTTGTAGGAACATTCATGTTCTCTTTTAATTGGCATCTAACACTAGATTCCCATCACTCATCTGCATCCTTACCGTTTGGATGGTTAATCAATCATGTGCCATTCCCAATACATTCAGATGCAGTACAGAAGATTTCGGTTATTGCTAATCCATTCATATATCCTATTGCCATACCTGTCTCTATCTATTTGATTTATGATTGTATGCGCAAAAAAAACTGTAAATCTGAGTTACTTCCAGTTTTCTGGTTTGTTTTCGTTTATGGTTTATTCCTAATTCTTCCAAGAAAAACTCAATTTATATTCTATCTTTTACCCTCAATTCCAGCTATTTTACTTCTATTTTCATACGGAATTCTACTCATATTGCATGAGATTTCAAAATAGCTTTATTCTTGATTGTAACTCAAAAAGAGGAATAAAAAGGAGATTGCGTATGCCAATAACCTTCAAAGAATTTGAGAGATTGGACCTCAGAGTAGGTAAAGTGATGCAATCTGAGAGAATAGAAGGAAGCAAGAAACTTTTCAGATTGAAAGTCGATTTGGGCTCTTCTCAAAACCAAATTGTAGCTGGTGGAGGAGAGACTTACGATCCTGAATATTTTATGAATAAAAATTTTATCGTTTTAACAAATCTTGAACCTAAAGTTATAGCTGGAACTGAATCTAAGGGAATGCTTCTTGCGGCAGATGACAATAGTAAACCTATTTGGTTGAATGTGCCTGATGAAGTTCCTGTAGGAACAAAAGTGCTATGATCAATTAAATATCATGATTTTTTAGTTGTCTGGAGAAATATGGAATTGAAAAATCCAATACGAGTTTACCTTTTTAATATTTTATTAATTCTTCTTATAACAGGTAGCAACTTGAATTATGCATCAGGATCGAGTCTAGAAGTGGAAATTGACGATGGAGAAGCAAAGGTCCTGATCGAGTCTATACTTTACCAAAACATAACTAAATTCCCAGAAATTGATACTAATATTTCAGGATCTGAACTTAACATGGCTAAATCCGATTTTGAAGATGCTTTGAATGTTCAGGCGCGAAAACCTTTGAATGTTTCATCTCTTTCTATTTATGTAAAATCGAATGATTCTTGGCTTAATGTAAGCGCCACTTTCGAATTGGATGGTGTTTCATCCGTAGAGAATGATGTGATATCGACAGATTTGAGTTGGATACCTTTCAAAGTATTATCTGATCTTAAGGTCGGCAACCTAAGTTACAATCTTGTTGGTGAAGAATACCTTCGGCCTGCAATCTATGAATTAGCTAATCAATCAGCCCCAAGTCATGAATTAGCTAATCAATCAAACGTAAATTTTTTCTCGCCCTTCTATACGCCAATAACAACTTCAATGGCAATGAACATTGCAGGTAATGTATCAACATTCGACTTCAACCAATTCTCGACCAATTTTACTTCATGGAGCAAATATTTTGACGAAAAATCATTTACAACATCCTGGAATTTGCCTACCAGAACAATACTAGACCTACGAGTTCAGGTAACAAGCGAAAATGCAACTGATCTACGCACAGGAGCGGAATTCTATAGTTACGCTGATGCCTACGCAACTGTCTCGATTCCCGGCCAAGGTGTCATAGTTGATCATTCCGTAATATGTGAGAACTCATCAAATAGATATTCAATTATTATGCTTACCAACATTATTGTTCTGATTTCTTTGGTCATCGTTTCTCGTTATGCGGGCAAGCGTCTTATGGACACTAAGCGTACACCTAACTGATTTCAAATACCGCCAACACGATCCTTGGTCATTCTATCAAGGACCTTCGAATCAAATAAGTCAGAATATTTGTTCTCTATTAGAGATTTGTACATTGCAACTTCTTCTTGGCTCATATACTGAAATTGGTATGGACCTAGATACGGGGATACCTTTCCATCTCTAGTAATATATTCCATATGCATAAGCGGGTCACCTCTTTTGATGGCTATGGGTTGTCTATCGTTGCTTAGGTTAACGAGTTCAAGTGCTAGTCTGCCTATGAATCCACTATGAACTTTGGCCGCATTAAGGAAGGATAAACCCATTCGGCCATAACGGCTCTTAGCAGTAAGGTGTGCTATGAGATTTGGCGGTGTAAAAACGATTTCATAAGAAATGAGATTCTTATGCTCCAGATAATGGAGAGTAGTCTCATCTTTAACCGTTAAAATATAGCCATCACCATCTAGCAAATTATGGTCAAACGGATATACTATTTTGGATGTTTCAATTAATTCAAGGAGTTTATCTTTTCCTAAAACACACATGTTATCAATACTCCACCCATTATTATCAAATTCATGGACGATTAATGAAACAACTAGTCATGTATAGGATTTACTTCAAAGAATACCTTCTTAGAATTATTGAGACCTCTATAGTCTGCAACGATTTCCAGCTTTAATTCTATCTCCGAGCCAGACTTTACTGCAAACGGATAGTTGATTACAACAAATTGTGGGATAGTTTCCACTCTGACAGTCGTTCCATTGAATGTAACAAAGGTATCTGAGAATGTTAATCCTATGATATCATATTCTCCAACTGGGATTGTTGGAGTCAGCAGAATTGTGTTAGATTTACCCGTATTTCCGATAAGATCTATGCTATCTGTTTGATAACTTATTGGTAACCATCCAGTATCGTTTTCTGCATTGGCAAGATGTATTTCTACATCAGAAAACGACACTTCCAGATTTGTTACTCCTGTTATTTCAAGAGGCCCTTCTTCTCCCGGTATTTCTTGGTAAATTATCGCCTGCCTGTATTGAGCGTTTAACCGTACAGTTCCTATAGCTGTAGCTGGATAGAGTATTACCACTATGATAATAATCAAAAGTACCGCAGAGAAAATTTGTCTAGGACTCAATATTTGCACTCATCTCTTCAATCGCTAATCCCTATTATGTAAATCATACCCCAGTAAGCATATCCTATTCGAAATATTGGAATTATTCATACTATGAAAAGTTTACTGGGAAAGCATATTCTTTTTTAATACCTCCCATAACTTGAATTTGCTGGAAATTTATATATTTGAAACTAACATTATTATTGGATACGAAAATGGTAAACAAATTACTTGTCAAATTAACAATAGTTAGAAAAAAGGACAACTACGGTAATGCGATATATCGTTCACCAAGAATATATCTACCTATAAAATTTACAGATGACTCAAGTTTCCCATTCAAAGAAGGGCAAAATTTATTGGCAAAAGTAGTTGGTGAAAAGCTTGTCATAGAGAAGATGCCGAAGAAAAAACGTAAGCATGTAACATCGAAGACTTAATCATTATAATTAGTATCAATATCTACTATGGGGAAAATCAGATGTCCAACGTAAAAGTATTGATAACTCAAATATCGGGAGAAAGATTATGGGGGATCGATACATCTCTCCCATCACAATTGCAAATATCAGTAAATGTTAACCTACTTGGATTTGAGAGAAAATCTCCAGAAATAATTGAAGCTCCATTCGTCTTTACGGTATCATTTAGCCCTTCAGTTGCTCAAATCAACATAAAAGGCAGAGCACAAACTTCAGGCGAAAAAAATGAGCTAGACAGAATCATGGAGGAACATAAGAGCAAAAAACCCCCTCCAAACATGATCATACAAGCGGTATCCAGTATAGCTATAGCTGAGTCGATAGTCATTGCGAAGACAATCGGTGTTCCTCCACCACTTCCACCATTTCCTGGAACACAAACACGAGAGAAGAAGACTGATACAAAATATACAACCTGAGGGTCCAATATTTCGAAGGGTTAGTACACT
>MEZD01000043.1:16420-18592 GCA_001775955.1 Candidatus Bathyarchaeota archaeon RBG_13_38_9
CCCTTCTTACCTTTGAGTTCTTTAATCAAAAAATTCAATATTATTCTTTGTTTGGTATTTGCTGGATACATTATACTTGCAAAATCCGGATAGAGATTCAACGAAATGGATTCTTTATCGAAATGAATACCTCTTAAATGCTTTCGTGCAATCTTGACTGCATTTTTTTGAGCCATAATAAGTCACTCTCAACGATCAACATGTTTTGCCTATATGGGCCATGTTTGCAATGTATATTGCATATACGGTTTTGTCGAAATATATATCTTGTGCAACTAAAATTGCACTCTCCAAAAATACTTCGTTTGCGATAAATTCGAGCGCGTCACATAAGTCCCTATGAGAGAAAAATCATGGCTGTTTTAAGTATAAAAAAATAAGAAAAAAGACTCAAATTAGCGCGCTAAATCTGGGATCTCATTCTCTCAACCATTTTTTTCCATTCGTGTCTAGCAATAAATATGATAATTATGAATATAACTATTGGATCTACTGCAAATATTATGAAAGATAGTAATAGACCAAAATAATCCGCTAAGCCATAGATTGAGAGTAACCAACTTACTAGGAACATTAAGGCGTACAATGATTTGTAGATTGACCACCAGCTAGAGAGACCCGTTGATTTAATACCGCCATATGGAATGACCCATAGGATCTTACTTTTTTCAATCGTTAATTTTTTACTCCATACCTCTGGAAATATCTTAATCGGTTTGTTACCGTGTTTAACTTCATCCTCATCTAATCCCGTCTTCCTTTTTATTCGATTAACTATTACATGTGTTTCTGAAACTGATTCGTGTAACTTATGTTCCTACTAATCCAGTTAAAACAAGAATTACCAATAGAATGTTAAGGTAGCCACTTACTTGAACATGTGCCAAGTAATGATTTCCAAGAACCCAAATACCCACTATTATCGCAGCTATAACATAGAAAATCTCGTGAGCCAATTTCTCTGCATGTGATGTCCTGCCTCAATTTACCCGACCCATGTCATCAAATCTTCTCTTAATTGGTCCTCTCTTTTTTCACAAGGTGCAGGCAAATATCTCAACCATAACCGTTGTTCCTTATTAAGAAAATAAGATTTGGGTATCCCGTCATCGAAGCCACGCTTTCATTTTCGGATCCCCCAGATTTTGACGCACCCTAATTCTTTCTCTATGTCGATTGTCTTTTGGAGGTTGAGATTGATTGGCGATTAACGAGAGCTAGTTAACAATTCGATACACAACGTTCTAAACAATTAGCGCACCCCTTCTCCAATAAATTGGATCAATCTCAAACACTCCAAAAAATTGGAGTGCCTAAAAACTCAAAATTTAGTCTTGTGTTTCTTCTCTTTCTTCATTTTTTTCTTTACTAGATAAAGCCCATGCCATGAAGGCGACTCCCATACCAATTCCGACAACCATCAACATAATCCAATAGATGAAAGGCAATATAGTACACGTCTTTATTGAATAATAATTGTAAACTCAGAGTAAAATAGCTTTATGAAATAAGCAAAGTATTTTGACGCATTAAACTATTTTACTCTTAAAACTCATTCATACACATCCAATTTTTTGGAACGTTAAGCAATCGTTCAATAAATTGGATCACCAAATTAACAACAGATCGTTTGTAAGAATTTATCTCAAGTTTTAATTATACAAACGGTATCCTATTTGGTAACGTAATTACTATACTAATTATTAGAATGAAGTAAAGGAGAAAACTTTCTCGAATAATAGAGAGTTTCTCCAATTTATTGGATGCTTGCATAATTGTATGAAATTTTTCAAAAATAACAATTATTTCTACAGTATCTTTCCTTCTTTATCAATTACTCCAGAAAGAATACGGCTTACAGATATAGGAAGACCATCTTTAGCCAACGTGAAATCAACAACATATATTCGAAGTGGTTCGAATTTTCTTTGGGTACGAATCTTATTAATCGCCAAAGCGGTTTTCATAGTTTCACGACTTGTCACTATACCATCTATCTTCGCATCATCTATTGTGGGCCCATAAGGATCTTTTAGAGGAATGATTTCTACTCTGTCAGACATTCCGATGTTTAAAAGAAAGGTGATCAGTTTTTCATGTCTTTCAATATAATTGCTGACGATATGTTTTTTTTGTTTTTTGGTTACGAACTCATCACTCGTTAGACCAATA
>MEZD01000043.1:18610-43964 GCA_001775955.1 Candidatus Bathyarchaeota archaeon RBG_13_38_9
TGGAAAGCCTTTGAGAGAAGTTTACGATGGCCTTTATGCAATATTTCGAAAGTTCCACCTATGGCAACTATCCGCATTGGTTTTTTTTCACCATTCAAAGACACAGATTATCACTTGCAAAAATTCAAGAGAATTAAGTCATAACTCTTAATATTCGACCACGATTAGATACATTTTCCGATCTTTAACCTGCATGAATTTGAGTATATTTGTTGGTGAAGAATGTTGCATATAGTAGTTGGTATAACAGGAGCCAGCGGCGCAATATATGCTTGGAGATTTCTAGAAGTTCTCAAAGAGAGAGGAATAGATGCATCAATAATAATTACAAATCCAGCACAAGAAATCTTTGAACTAGAACTTTCGAAAAAACCTGAAGACATACTAAGAATGGCAAAACAACATTATGATATTGATGATTTTTCTTCTCCACTTGCTAGCGGGTCATATCAATTCGATGCGATGGTCATTGTGCCATGTTCGATGGCTTCAGTAGGAGCTATAGCAAGTGGAAATTCCAGGAATTTACTGTTAAGAGTTGCAGATATATGTCTAAAAGAGGGGCGACCTCTGATCATTGTTACTAGAGAAACACCTTTGAATTCAATTCATCTTGAAAATCTTTTGAAATTGAGTCGTACGGGCGCTGCAATCATTCCAGCAAGTCCAGGATTCTATCATAAGCCCAAAACCATACAGGATCTTGTAGACTTTATCGTCGGCAGAATACTTCTAAAACTTGGTTTAAAACAAGATCTATTTAATCCCTGGGGAAAAGATCTATCTTAATATCTGAATATCTAATATCGACTGAATAAGTGAAAAAGTGAATGGCAGACCTTAGGTCATATATCCAAGATTTACAAAGAGAAGACGAACTAATAGAAATCGACAAGCCAATAGATACTAAATTTCAGGCATCATCACTGATCAAAAAACATGATGGTAAAAAGGCCATTTTATTCAAAACTAAAAACAAAAACATAATCGTTTCGGGCATATGTGGAACAAAGAAAAAATTGTCATTGGCCCTCGGAATGCCTATAGAGAAAACTAGACCATTCATAATGAAGGCTATTAATTCTCCACAAAATCCCGACTCCGATGGAGCTCTTGAAGCTAAAATACAATTATCGGGCCTTAATGATTTACCAATTCTAACACATTTCGATAGAGACGGCGGACCATTCATAACCTCAGCCATAGTATCTGCAAAAATACCAGATGAGAATAAAGAAAATGTCTCATTTCACCGCTTCATGGTCATTGACAACCACCACATGGCAGTAAGAATCGTTCCTCGACATCTCTACAGAATTTGCAAAATTGCCAAAAATTCAGGTCAAAAAACGCTCGATATTGGAATCGCTATAGGTCTACATCCAGCTGTTCTTATTGCAGCTGCGTGTCCTGCACAATTCGGTGTAAGTGAATACGGAATTGCCAATAGACTGCTAAATGGTGAACTGAAAACAGCAAAATGCAAAACCATTGATGCACATGTCCCAGCAGACTCAGAAATTGTTATTGAGGGAAAAATTCTTCTTGATGAAGACGTTGATGAAGGTCCTTTTGTAGATATGACTGGCACATATGATATCATCCGCAAACAGCCTTTAGTAAAAGTGGAAAATATTTTTTGTAGAAAGGATTTCATTTATCATGCGCTACTTCCTTCTGGGATGGAACATGGATTACTTATGGGCATGCCTCAAGAATCAAAAATTGCTGAAACTGTTGCAGGAGTTATTCCAAAAATAAAAGATGTAAACCTAACTCCTGGCGGTTGCCACTGGCTCCATGCAGTGGTTTCAATTGAAAAACAGACAGAAGGAGATGCCAAAAATGCGATTCTTGCAGCATTTGCAGGTCATCCTTCACTTAAACAAGTAATAATCGTCGATACAGACATCGATGTAAATGATATGAAAGATGTTGAATGGGCAATGGCTACTAGATTTCAAGGAGACCGAGGATTGGTTATGATAAAGAATGCACGAGGGTCAAGCCTAGACCCATCTGGAGATCAAAAATTAAACCTTACAACCAAGATCGGAATTGACGCTACAATGACCTTTCTTAAACAAAAAGGGAATTTTGAAAAAGCCAAAATCCCCCACAATCACGAAGTGTGAAAGCAGAACATTGTACCTCACAGCGGAAGAAGAAAAAATTCTCAACAGAGAGTCAGGGGAAGCTCCAGCAACCGCAATGAGATTGCTGGTGACCATGGGCGAGGTCTTTGATGCTGATAGATTAATACCAATAAAAAGCGCACAAATATCAGGAATCTCCTATAAAACAATCGGAGATGCAGGTTTAGAATTTATTCAAGATTTCTCCCGATTAGGAGCTAAAACCTCAGTCTATACTTCTATTAATCCCACCGGCATGGATCTAGATGATTGGAAAGAAATTGGAATTCCTGAAGATTTTGCTATAAATCAGAAAAAAATAATTTCGGCATTGAATGATATTGGTGTAGAGTCAACATGCACATGTACACCATATCTGCTGGAAAATATTCCAAAGTATGGAGACCATTTAGCTTGGGCGGAGTCATCAGCAGTAATATATGCAAATTCAGTTTTAGGCGCGATGACAAATCGTGAAGGAGGCCCTATCGCACTTGCAAGCGCCATCATAGGTAAGACACCATTATATGGTTTCCACATTAAAGAAAATAGAAAGCCTACTATTTCCATCGATGTTCAAGATGAACTAAAAAACGAACTTGACTTCAGCCTCCTAGGGTTTTACATAGGAAAAAAAGTAAGTGGTGAGATACCGCTAATAAATCTACCAACTGGCTTCATCAACAACATATTTCTTAAAACATTAGGAGCCGCCATGGCAACTTCAGGAGGCCAGGCAATCTATCACATCAAAGACATTACACCAGAGTCCAAAGATTTCAAACAGGAAAAACTTAGAGAAAAGATAACTGTCAAACGTTACGATCTAAATGAAACAAAAGAATCATTATCACAAGAAATCGATCCTGACATTGTCTTTATAGGATGTCCTCACTGCAGCATAGAAGAAATAGAAGAGATTTCAGAAATTTCTAGAGGGATCCGATTCGTCAAGAAACTATATGTATGTACATCAAGACACGTATGGAAAATTGCTAAATCAAAAGGATACATAGATAAAATTGAAAAGGCTGGTGGACGAGTACTAAAAGACACATGTATGGTCGTCACTCCTCTTGAGCGAATGGGAATAAGCCGAGTGATGACAAATTCTTCTAAGGCCGCTTATTATTTACCTACACTATGTAAATCAAAGGCATGTCTTCGAGATCTAAAAGGCTGTATGAATTATGCGATCGATAGAAATTGAGATCAAAGGAAGAGGCCTTATTCATGGTATTGCCCAAGGAGAGGCTTTAGTAACTAGTCAACCAATCTCTTTCTTAGGCGGCGTGGATCCTAAGACAGGTTTAATCATAGAAAAAGGACATGAAATTGAAGGGTCCAACATTACAAAGAAGATACTGATATTTCCCAATGGTAAAGGAAGCACAGTAGGATCTTATACATTGTTTGCAATGGCAAAGAATGGAACCAAACCAGCCGGAATAATAAATCGTAAAACTGAACCAATAATAGCAGCAGGTTGCGCTATCGCAAAAATTCCATTGATCGACAATCCAGAGATAGATCCAATAAAACAAATAGATACCGGAGATTTTGTAATAATTAATTCATCAGAAGGCTTAATAAAAATCAAGAAAAAAGAGACATAAACGAGAGTTTTTTCAATAGTCACAATCAATAATCATTTTATTATAATATTTTTTCCTTTAATTAATCGAGATGATTGCTAGATGAATGTTCAAAAAAACATAATAATTCTCCAATTCTCAAATGTAGTAACTACAATCATCGTCTTATTATTCAATATGTTAATTTCATCAGGATTCTTTCGTGGAGCTGAATGTTGCGACTGTGGCAACCATATCATTGCTAATCATCGTAATCATTATAACAATCACTATCTTGACTGAAAGAAAAAAGCCTAATTTTGTTTTTCCCTAAAAGCTATTTGAAAACAATGAGATGGCCTCACAGACATCATAAAAAGCATGGTAGCCCGGGGGAGAATTTCGAACAAACACATTTTTTTCGAACTCCCGTCGACGGGTTTCTTCTCCTTAGAGGAGGATCCAGAGCCCGCTATCCTTAATCGTGTCTGACCACATATTGACCGCTAGACGACCGGGCTAGCCTCCGTCTCAATTGACGGTTGCAACTTGAATTCAAGGATTAAATCTTTAAACTTTCCATTTTGTTTGATAGTTTACTAAAATTTGATGTTATTCTTACTTGATGGTTTTATGTAAATATTGGATGATGCATTATGCTTATATATGAGTAAGACTTAAATATTAGTTGTGCAGACCAGAAGGGGCGTCTCGGCTCAGAACTGCTTAGTTTTATACAAAGCGTTTTGTTAACACGCGAGATGCTATGCTCGAACATAAATTGAGATGAATAAGATTGCCGACTAATGAAAGAAAACCAATTAAACTTACAAATTGTCCTGAATGCAACAGTAAAGATCTTATTGAAGATTATGATCAGGGCGAGATAGTATGTCATGAATGCGGTTTGGTCATTACAGAGCAAACATTGAATCAAGGACCAGAATGGCGAGCATTCACACAAGAAGAAAGAAATTCACGTGGAAGAGTAGGTGTACCCATTTCATTTTCAGTTCACGATAAAGGATTATCAACTGTTATTGACCGGGTAAATCGGGATGCTTACGGAAGACAACTACCACTCAACACACGTCTTGAAATGCTAAGACTTAGAAAATGGCAGATTAGAACAAGAATTCACTCATCTGTAGACAGAAATCTTGCTCAAGCAATGGCAGAATTAGATAGACTAACCGATAGATTACATATTCCAAATTCTGTAAAAGAACGAGCTGCAGTGATCTATAGAAAAGCACTTGATAGTGGACTTGTAAGAGGTCGCTCGATAGTAGCGATAGCCGCAGCTTCACTTTACGCAGCATGCAGAGCCACAGAAACACCTAGAACTCTAAAAGAAGTAGCAGCTGACAGCAGGATAAAGAAAAAAGATGTTGCCCGATGCTATAGATTACTACTTCGTGAACTTGACATAAAAATGCCTGTAGAAGATCCAGTAAGATGTGTATCAAAAATATCTTCCAAAGCCGATATTTCAATGAAAACTCAAAGAGGCGCAATAAAGATCCTTAAAGAATCACAGAGAATAGGAATCGCAGCCGGAAAAGATCCAATGGGTCTTGCAGCAGCTGCACTCTATGTTGCATGCGTGTTAGAGGGTGAAAAGAAAACACAGAAAGACATAGCTGAAGTTGCCAATGTTACAGAGGTCACTGTGAGGAACAGATACAAAGGACTTAAAGAAGCTCTGGGATTAAATGTATAAGATCTAAGTGAGAAAACTAATCTCACAATTTCTTCTTTTTTTGAATAATCGCTAAGAAATTTTAAGCAAGAAAACAGTAACTAATAATGTTTAGGTTTAATCGCTAGTTAGTTCTGTTTCTTCGGGTTCTTTACTTTCATCAAGTTCCATTAATAAATATCCAGAATATCCACATTCTTCACAAGTAAATTGTGTTGGTAAAAGCCAACCATCCAAGGATCCTAATCCAAGAATTGATGGGCTTCCACATTTAGGGCAGAATTGAATACCAGATTTTTGACGTTTAAGATTTTTTAAAGTTTTAGCGATATCATGAAATTGCATATCATAATAGACTCCTTAATGGACTTCGATATTCGAAGTTGGAAAACCTTCATCAGTTAGTAGTTTTTTGACTTTGTCTCTATGGTCTCCTTGGAGGAGTATCTTACCATTCTTCGCGGTTCCTCCGCATGCACATTTTGCTTTGAGTTTAGTTGCAAGTTGACTCAGTTCAATACTTTTGGGGTCTATACCTTCAATTACTGTTGTTGCTTTACCCCATTTCCTCAGTTCTTTACGTATTATTATGACCTGTTGTTCCATGCTTATTGTGCCGCATACACATATATCCTTAGGAAGACCACAAACAGTACATACATCTGTCATAATTTGGTGCTCAAACCTCCTGACTTAAAATATTACGATTAAATTCAGAATTAGAACTATCACAGTTTGAAGATTCATTAAAAGTCTTTGACACTAGAGCTGCTGTTTCTTTGGGCCTACATTCAAAACACGGTCTATGCAGAATTCTACGACTCCCTCTCAATATCCTTTAACATAAAATAATTTCCTATCAACCATATTTAAATCCTCGGATCTTAACCTTTGATTGTGATTTACTGTAACTTTTTTTTAGAATTATATGATAAACCGTATAATGATATTTCTTGATAAAATATCGTGTCTAGCTTATTGATTGCTTGTAAGGTTTGAATACTAATCCAAACCTTCGCATTCCATGCTTTAATTCATGAGTCAAGTCATTTTCATTTTTATGATACAGTTGCCTTCGTACATCAAAGGCAGAAATAGATTCTTCAGATGACACTTTCAATTTGTGAAATACTTCATCATCAACTGAATTTCCAATTAAAACATAGTATCTTTCAAAATTCTCCGTAATATTCGATGCAGTAATAGATTCATCGAATAGGAATTTAATATTAGATTTATCGCATTTTGTTGCAACATATTCCTCAACATATTTTTTTATATCATCTAAGAGTTCTTGTTTTGATTCAAACTGATCTCTTATGCTTCTAATCTCCCGACATGGAACTCCTGCCGCTAAAGTATATGATGAGATATCCTTGAGTACTATCGATCCCGATCCTATTATTGAATGATCGCCAATATTGACGTTCGCACCAATATGTATACCAGGTGCCAATGATGCTCTACGTCCTATTGTAACAGGACCTGATTTCCTTTTTACTCTGCCTTCTGTAACCCAGGTGTAATTCATTTCATGTGTATAGATGTTTGTGTAGCTGATTATTACTTCCTGTCCTATTTGCACAGGTTCCGTACAGTCAACAAACATACGTTGACCAAAATAACTTCCGAATCCCAACAAAAATTCTGAACCTGAAACAAAACAATCTCGTTCAACATATGAATCCTCTTGAATAGTCAACTTTTTGCAAAAAAATCTTGTATTGTCCCTTAAAGTTACTCCATCACCAATTGTAACTTCTCGAAAATTCGGACTCCAAATGAAAGATCCTTTACCAATACGAACTCGTTCACCTATATTGGCACCGAGTTTACGGTATAATGCAATTTTTGGAGCAGAATAGGGCAACCAGGATAATGCCTCTATTGTAGGACGCTTTAAATTCATTGTTCAATTCACTTCTATGACATATTCCCAATAAATATACATGATATTAATGAAATTGTTGGATAGTAGAAATAAGATTTCAAAGTAGTGGGCATGATGCTTCCAGGGCCAAATAAGATCGACATAGTACTTCTTACTAAAAATAGTGAGAAACCTTATCTGAAAATGTGCTTGGAAAGCATATACGCAAACATACCAGTTAGAAAACTAATTGTAATAGATGGTTACAGCTCAGATAATACACTTCGACTTCTTGACAATTACCCTAATGTTTCAATAATACAGATGCATGGAAGTCGTGGGACATCAAGACAAAAGGGCATAAATGAAGTTGAGACCGAATGGTTTGCATTCATAGATAGTGATGTAATTTTATGTAAAAAATGGTATGATAATATCAGAATAAACATCAACGATTCAATTGGTGCGGTATGGGGAGTAGCTATACCAACATCTCCAAGTGATCTTAAACGATGTTTGGCAGTTTCAAAGTTTTACCGTAGATCTCTAGAGAACACAATGCTAATAGAAGGAAATCGTAGAGGCATGCTACATGATACAATTATTCGCACAAGCCTATTAAAAGACATTAAAATTCCAAGTGAACTACATGTTTGGGAAGATCATTACCTCAAACAACACATCATCAATAAGGGATTTAGTTGGATCTCCACAAATTCAGCTTACTGTCATCATTTTGCTAATCTTACTGCAAGAAACATTCAAGACCTAATTGATTTTGGCAGAATATCGAGAGCCTATGGGTACTATAGTTGGAGAAGAATTTTTTTATTTGCGATTTTAGGACTTCCAAAAGCATTTTGGATATACGCAATAACTCGAGATGCTGATGTAGCAAAATGGCAGTTCGATGCATATCGAATGATAATTGCAGGTTGGTTATCAAATGAAACCCGGCCAAAAATCAACTGATAATGATTTTAAAGTGAAAAATGATCGCCCCAACATCGCCAGTTGCATTCCTGTAAGCGACAGAGAATCAACATTGAATAAAATGTTGGAATCACTGTTAAAAATTTCTTACGAAAAAAATAAAATCACCCTAATATTTTATGATGGTTCAATAGATGGCTCATCTCAAATCATTAAGAATTTCATAAAAAATAATGGATCAGAATATCATAAAGTAATTCACGAAAAAGAATCATCCTCATCAAAAGGAAATATCGCTAAAGCCCGAAATGGGTGTTTCAAATTAGCGATAAACACTAATACAAAATATATTTTCAGCATCGATTCTGACGTAGAGATACCACTTAATGCAATTCAAGAATTATTACAACTTATTGAGCAGGACCAAGAAATAGGAATTGCATCAATACCCTACATCTATCTCAACGATGATCCAAAGTCACCTAGTTCTCTTCTTGTTGACATCACATTAGGTTGTACAATCATATCCAGAAATCTACTCGACAGGATTAACTGGCATATTGATGAGCGTTTTGGTAAAGCAGATGATCTATGGCTAGGATCTCAAGCAGAGAAATTGGGATTCAAAGTTGTCAAACATGAAACTGAAAAAGCTAGACATCTAAGAAATTTCAATTATAAAGAACATCTTAAACATAGATTAACGCAAGTTCCAAATTACCATTATTTACTTCTTAGAGATGGATTATTAACTAAACGTCTTAAACGAACCTATGTTTATTATGCCCTCTATTTGATTACCTTAGCATCATTATCAATCGATCTATTATTTGCTATAATCTTTATACCACTGATTGCTATTGGCCTTTGGCATCATCACTCACTAAAGAAATTCATCCGCTCACTTTGCACTGGTATGATCATGATTTTTGGTTTTATTAATGCCATAATTAGAAATGCTTCTCGAAAGATAATTAGGAATTCAACGCATTTCTGAAAATAACAAATATGCTCCAGCAGCTATGAAAAACAATAAGAAAAATGGATAGAACCACATAACAAGTCCAGAAATCCCAAGAACTAGTAAAGCCATAAGATCAAACCAATCGCTATTCTTTTTTGGAATGGATTTTCCTTCATATCCTGCTTTTTTTAATACGATTATTGTGATAATAATATTTGAAGCAATTAAGGTCAGATATAGGGAAGTTACCGAAAAAAGTGCGCCGCCTATTGGTTTAGAAGTTTCCGGTAGTGGCAGAGGCATATCTTGGTATAGACTAGGAAAAACTTGCGTCAATATGATTATGTCAATTATAGCAAGCACAGCTACAGTTACCAGAAGAACTGCTTTGTATTTCAACGCTCTCACTTACTGCCGTTCATTTCTCATTTATAACTTTATACTCTCATCGAAATATACTTGATTAAAAGCATTACATATGCATTACAAATTTGATAGTATTGAGAGTCTTTTCTATATATATATGTGAGGAACAATTTTTTATTTGGAATATACTAATCTATCATGTAACTTCGAGAGTATTATGTTTCTCGATAATCGATAAAACCAACGCGTCAAAAATGTTAAAAATAGGTGAATTGTTTGAGTTCCAGCCCTAAAGCGAATCACGAAATCGATATCAATATTTCTGAAAAGCGAATAAAAATTCCTAAAGAAAAAGTTCAAGCCTTAAAAGGATCTGTCGGTGGCAAAATGCTTGCTAAAATGAAGAAAGAATTCGTAGATTGTCCAGTAACTTTAACCACTATTTCATTTGTTGAATGTTTTAGCTGTGAACATTTTCTTAGAAGACTTAAAGGCAAAGTCCATTGCGCAGCACCATGATATTAAATTTGTTCATAATTACCGCTTAAGTAATTTTATTGATACAAGATAACATCTCGGCGCCACGCTTTTTACAATTCTCCCGTCTGTTTGGACGATATTGTTATTTTTAATTATCCCACTTATTTCTGTGAATGCTTTTTTAATTGGGGATTCGTTTTTTGATGGATAAATAAAATCGTAATAATGAATTATACCTCCTTCATTTAGTTTTGATATAGCTAAATTCAAATATTGTTTCGATTTGACTGGTAAAGGGAGTAAAATTCTATCAACTTTTTTTTGAAATAAATTCTGTGTAAATTCTTTTGCATCAGCTAATACTGCTACTATTTTTCTTCTTTGTCGGTTTAGAATTATATTTCTTAAACAAAGTCTAATTGATTCTGGATTAATATCTACATTAAAAATTATTACGTGAGTTCTCATTTTTGCTATCTCTATTGAAAAACTTCCTAATCCACCAAACATATTGAGCACAATTTCACAAGATTTAACATCATTAGCAATTAATTCACGCTCTCTGACCAATCTAGGTGAAAAATGCACAGATGCCAAATCAACATAGAAGGAACACCCGTTTTCATGGTGTATAGTGCATGTTCTATTTTCACCTAAAATCTTCCTGTAACTTGGTATGCGAAATTCGCCACTGACAGATCCCGATTTGCATAGGACAACTTTTATTCGTTTATTCGCCTCAATTATCTTTCTTGCATCTACAACTTCACCGCTTTCTGATGGTCTACTAATTACTGCAATATCGCCTAAAATGTCAAATCTAAGTCCCATTTATCTCCAATTATTATCAATTACTTCTAATACAAAACCTTTAATTCGATCGCTCAGAATGTCAGATTAAGGTTATGATAATGGAGTCCTCTGATAATAAACCTCCAGTGGGCATCGTCTACGAGTGCATTAGTTGCAGTTCAAAGGTTACTTTAGAACAACTTTCCATAACCCCTGAAGTCAAATGTCCAATATGTGGTTATAGAGTGTTGAAGAAAGCTCGTGCTCCAATAGTAAAACACGTTAAAGCCAGATAAGATTCTTCGTTAAATATTTTATATCGTAGAAAACCATAATATGCAATAAAAATGAATAATTTAAAATGTTCAAATTTTCAATTATCTAAATATTATTTTGTTTTTCCAAATGAAATAATTTGGAAATGTCAAAGATGTACTTTATGTTGTAAGGATTCACGCAAACATATCAGACACATTAAAATACTAAAGCAAGAAGGGATTGGATTATCCCGTAAAATTAAAGTTCCACTAGAGCATTTTGCTGTCCCTACTCTAGATAAAACATATTCTCATGAAATTTTAAAATATAATGGCAAGTGTATATTTCTTAAAGATAATATTTGTAAAATTTATGACAGTCGACCATTGATATGCCGATTCTATCCATTTGAAATGAAATTAATTGAAAAAGATATTTATCACATATTATTTTCTGGAAAAGAATGTAATGCAATTGATAAAGGGAAAAAATTAAATAAAGAATATTTTAGAGAACTGGCTAAAAATGCATTAAAAAATTTCACAGATTAATTTATTTCAGATTATTATCCCCTTTTAGAGGTACTCGTTATTGAAACTAGATCATTATCTTTCAACTTATAGTCTTCTCCTACTCTCATTTTGGTTCTCGCATCTGTTGCATACAGAAATCCTTTACCAATTTCCGTATGTATCATGCTTGCAAGATCTTTGGCAGTTGCACCATAAGGAATAAGATATGCATCCGGCAGTACTCTACCTTTATGGTCTGAAAAATTCTCAATATTCTCAACAGGATATACGGTTATCATGTTAAGGAGTTTAAAGAATGCAAAATTGATTGCATTCTGAATTCCAGTAGATCCTATTTTCAACAAAATTTCATCTGATATTTTTTGTAATCCTTGTAATTGTTCAAGGTTTAATTTTTCTTTATTTAATATATTGAATTTATCATTTCCAGGTTCATAATTTGTCAAATTCTTTTGGCGTGATCGTCTCAAAGCTAACTCTGCCTCTGCAGAACATGGAATAGTAACATGTCCTGATTTTTCAATTCTAGATACATTGTCCATGCTTCCAGAAACATCAATCTTGTTAGCAGCTATTATCATGGGCTTTGAAGACGTTCTGATATTATGTATTAATGTGATCAAATTTTCTTCAGACCAAGAACTAATATTTTCAGGCATAAGACGCAATTTTCTCACTTCATTTTCTATCGATGATCTTCTTATTGCCAATCCACTAAGTCTATCTGCAAAACTATCGATAAGTTCATCAATACCGATTTTTCCTTTTCGTAAGATTTTATCCCAATCACGTTTTAAAATTCTTAACATCCACATATCGAGTTCTCTGTCAAGGAATTTTATGTCTTTCATTGGATCATGGGTTCCTGCAGGACAAATCTTTCCTTCAACATCAGTAGCTCCTGATGCATCAACAACATGAATCAGCGCATCTGCAGTCATTATTTCATCAAGAAATTTGTTACCCAGACCTTTCCCTTTCCAAGCGTCAGGAACTAAGCCAGCACAATCTATGAGTTCAATAGGAATCATTCTTGTTCCATTAATGCAAGTCGAGTTTACTGGATCATCTTTAACCCCTATCTCTTTACATATACATTTGACTCTAACATATCCAACTCCATGATTGGGTTTTATGGTAGTGAATGGATAAGCTGCCACGGGTACACTTATCATTGTGGCAGCTGTGAAAAAAGTTGACTTTCCAACATTTGGTTTTCCTACGATCCCTACAAGTCTTTTCAATAAAAATCCCAAAATCAATAAATTATTTTATCAATTTATTTTTTATTATTTTTACGTTTCAATTTTTTTTACTTTTATTATTTCATTATTTACTGTTTTCATAATCTTATTTTCATGATTTTTTCCATTCTAACTATTAATTTTACTTTTTTCACATAATCACAATCCATATTGTGCAACCGTAACTAAAAAGTTGTATGTGTCAATTGTGACCTTTATGGTTTTACTTTTTCATGCTATTAAAATAATTCTGCAAGCTAAATAAATAAATACAATAATTTATAAAAATTAAATGTAAAAACAAAATTAAAAGCGCTAAATAAAAATAATAATCTATGTATAAAATAATAAAGAAGATTGTTTATTTTTTTAAAACGTTATGTGTCACAGTTCGATACATATATATATCATAGGTGTCGCATAGAAATTATTGCGGATAAATTGTTTAATCCTTTTAACTTCAATTCCAATCAGGAAATAAAAAATCAAATCCCAATCAATAATTATGATACTGAAGGAACAAACACATTTTACAAAATATTAGGTGCATCTCTTCTCGTATGCATGAACAATCAGAAATCAACAAAATTTCCTAAAAGCATAAACCTGATTAAACATACAACATCTTCCTTTGAAAACCAGCTCGAAACAAGACTCTGTGACACACAATATCTTGCTTCAAAAGATCTGTTATCAAGCAGACTACTAAAAAGAAAACACTATAATTATGGCGCTTACTTAGCAGCGCTAACCTCTCTACCAATCCTTTCAAACTCTGCACAAAACAAAGATATTCTATCTTCAATGATTGCTAAAACATCAGCCATCTCAAGCATAAAAATCCTAGATAATATTCATGACAAACTAGTGGACAAAAAGGACGCAGTAAAATCACAACGTAAGCACCTAAAAGCATTCACTAATGACAATTATTACATTGAAAACAATTTAAACTTCATTGCTAAAGCAGAAAATTCTTGTATGAACATGGCAAGATGGACATTTGAATCTGTTAAAAAAGGTCTGAACGACGATTCCGAATCATTACGAATATATCGAAAAGACTTCGCAGATTATATTGAGGGACAAATAAGATCAATGGATGAAAAATCAAACAGGACAAGAAATCTTCCAACAATTCAAGAATACATTAAGAAAGTTAATGAAAAAAGTGTTGGAAAGATATGGGTAGATATAGACTTTTGTTTTCTTGAAAAAGCATTAGGTCAACTTGATAAGAATAATTTACAGAACATTCTTTTGATAAGAGAAGCAGCGGATTATTTCTTCAAAGGATGTAATCTTTATGATGATATTGCAGATCTTGAAGAAGACTTGAACCTGGGGATATACAATAGTGTGCCTCTACTTGCACTAGATAGGGGTAAGATTAATCATTCAGATCTAAACATCGGAAAGACCAAACTTATGGAAATGTTAAAACGTAAAGGTTCAATCGATGAGGCTTTGCAACTAGCAGATTTAATCTTTCTGAAAGGTTTTGAACCTCTCAATAAGGCCAAAGAATTAAATGATGTAGCCGATATTGATGCACTGATTTTTGGAGCAAAAATCCTACGTATGTTCGCCATAAGAAAATGGGCATTCCATCAGCCAAGCCTTGATACTATGTTTAAAACAGCATTATCTTTAGGCAGTTTGAGATTATATCATATTCCAGACAAAATCGCTGCCTACTCAATTTATTCTTAAAGACTAAATCCTAGAACATTTCAAACATATCTTTTTCTAACGAATACATTAAGATATGCAGTTATTGGTTGACTTTGAGTAGTCAAAACTTTGACGTCATAATAGCCGGTGCAGGAATTGCTGGATGTTCAGCAGCAAACATCATTGCAAAAAATGGATATAGAGTTGCATTAATAGATGCTCTTCCTGAATCAAAAATAGGCATGAAAGTCTGTGGTGACGGTGTTGCACTTCACGATTTTTATGAGTCCAACATACATCCTCCTACAAAAAAAGAAATTGAAAGAGAAGTAGATGAAATCAAATTCTTTACAAATTCACAAACTCATATTTTTTCCATAATGGGCAAAGGATTAACAGTAAACAGATATCATTTTGGTCAACGCCTACTCAAAGACGCTCAAGATCAAGGTGCTCAATTATTTTCCAAGAGGTTAGTTACAAGTGCATTATTGTCAAATGGAAAGGTCTTAGGTATCAATACTAAACAAAAAGAAAATAAAACATTTTTCAAGGCTCCAATAACATTTGACGCTACAGGAATTGTGGCATCAGTAAGAACTAGCCTCCCCTCAACTTTGTACATAAATGAAAGTGTCAATGCTTTCGATACAGGAATAGGATATCGAGAATATCGTCAATTGGATAAAAGCTTCGGTAATTTTTGTGCAATCTATTATAATTGGGATGTATCTCATGGAGGATATTGTTGGATAATACCTAAAAGAGATAATTTAGTGAATACAGGAATCCTAATTCCATCAAGTCGAAACGTAGATGCCAATTTTCTAAAGAATAGATTTAGTTCATTTTTAAAAATAAATACTCATCTAAAGAAATCTAAATGTCTCAAATCAGAAATTGGCCTTGTTCCACTACGACATCCATTATTGAATGCAGTCTCGGATGGATTAATTTCGATAGGCGATTCTGCATTTCATACTAATCCATTGAACGGTTATGGAATTGGTCCAGCCATGTTATCCGCAAAGATTGCTGCAGAAACAGCAATGTTTTGTCTAGAAAAGAATAAATTCTCACGTGATGATCTTTGGAAATTCAATTATGACTACATGTTAAAATGTGGTAAGCGCTACACAACCAATAAAATCATGAAAGATTTTATTCAAACACTTAATCGAGTAGAAGCAGAACATTTTTTCAAATCCTTAGGAATAAAAAAATATTACAAATCGGGTAATTTTATTA
This sequence comes from Candidatus Bathyarchaeota archaeon RBG_13_38_9, assembly GCA_001775955.1. Lineage (GTDB taxonomy): Archaea > Thermoproteota > Bathyarchaeia > 40CM-2-53-6 > RBG-13-38-9 > RBG-13-38-9. Next base: position 34,384 of record MEZD01000043.1, read on the forward strand.
AAGAATTATCTAATCCAGATAAAATAAAGCTATTATATAGTTTATCAAAGAGAAGATCTCTTTTCAATAATTTTTTAAAATTAATTATTAAAATAAAATCCGTATCATCACATTGTGATAAATATCCAAAAAGTTCTTTGAAATATAACATTTGGTTAAATGAATTAACAAATAAATTCTAGATTAGGAATCAATAAAATCATTAAAGTTTAATCGATAGCATTTTAACTTGTCCTGTTATTAAGAAAAAATATAGAATGCGAATTTTATTGTATTAAATATGACACATAAATAGGTTGATAGACACCCCACAGATTTTAGAATTCTAAAAAGTAGCAAACATTACATATGCATTTACATCATTATCATGCCCATATATTTCAAGAAGAACCCATCATAAACCTGGTATGATGCAAAAAATGCACAGCGCAGAACCCCACGATAAGATTGGAATATTACTTGATCTAGATGGCACAATTGTCAATTCAATGGTCCCAATGGAAGAGGCGTTCATATCAATGTCATCAAAATTAGGTGTCAAGATAGATTGTAAACAACGTAGCAGAATAGGAAAAGATCTTAGAATCATAATTGGCGGTCGAACTTCTAGATTCGCAGAACTTAAATTTCTCTGGCGAATTGGCCGGATAATGAAACTACCTTGGTGGAGAAGAACAATTCTGGTACTTGCATCATATTCAAAACTTAAACAGATAGCTAGATCATCTCCACCTGTTAAAGGCGCTACCGAAGCCATCAAAAAATTAAAGCAAAACCAAACCATCAGGCTAGGTTTAGTAACATCCAGGAGCCGCAAAGAAGCAATTGAAAAACTTCGTAATTTAGATATATTGGATTGTTTCCATGCAATAGTCACTAGAGACGAAGTAAAAAGTTTCAAACCATCAGCAGAACAAGTTAGATTAGCAGCAAATATCCTCAAATTATCAACTGAACAATGCGTTCTTGTTGGAGACATGCCCACTGACATCGAAGCAGCAAAACAAGCAAATGCACTTTCTGTCGCGGTAGACACTGGAATATTTAATGATGAAGTAAAATCACATAATCCAGACTTAATCATAAACAGTGTAGCTGAATTACCAGATTGGCTACATGAAATTTCCAAAATAATGAGAAAACAGAATGCCAGTTAAATTACCTTAAATATTTTTAAAACCCACTGATCTTCGTGAATATGTCGAATTAGTTGATATTCTATGAAAAGTACTGACAAATATGATAAAGTCATTGAGCTTGCTCGTAGAAGAGGTTTTTTCTGGCCTTCCTATGAGATATATGGTGGGGTAGGAGGGCTTCTAGACTTTGGTCCTCCAGGCGTTGCAGTAAAAAGAAAGATAGAAAACAAATGGCGAAAACTCTTTCTCAAAAGTCATGATTTTCTCGAAATAGAAACTCCGGTTATCACTCCTGAAAAAGTATTTCAAGCATCTGGACATATCGAACACTTCAAAGATCCAATGGTAGAATGTATCAAATGTAAAAGAAAATACCGTGTCGATCACCTTTTAACTGAAACCGGGGCATCCAACACAGAATCAATGAATCTTATAGAACTTGATAATCAAATAAAGAAGAAAGATGTATACTGCCAAGATTGTGGCGGACAACTTTCAAAATCCAATTATGTTCAAACTATGTTTAAAACAACCATAGGGCCCTTCACAGATAATATTGGATATGGAAGACCTGAGGCAGCTCAGGGAATATTTGTAAATTTTAAAAGATTACATGAAGTCATGAGGGATAAATTTCCCATAGGAATAGGTCAGATCGGCCATGCGTTAAGAAATGAAATCTCTCCACGACAAGGGCCTGTCAGACTTAGAGAATTTACCATAATGGAATTTGAATTTTTTTTTGATCCAACTGACCCTTCATGCTCAAGACTATCAGAAATCGAAGAAACAGAAATAAATCTAGTTCCGTTTACTTCAAGAAAACCAGTACTAATTACTGTGAAGAATGCGCTACAGAAGAAACTAATTCTAATAGAATGGATGGGGTACTTTATGGCCTTATCTCAGCAATTCATTTCTGAACTTGGAATCCCACCAGAAAAGCAAAGATTTTTTGAAAAGTCTCCTTCTGAGAGAGCACATTATTCTGACCAGACATTTGATCAAGAGATTTTACTAGATAGATGGGGATGGACTGAAGTTTCGGGTCATGCATACAGAACATCTTATGACATTTCTAGACATATGGAATTTTCAGGCGTGGACATGAGCGTTTTTAAACCACATTTGAAACCGATAGAGGTTCAAGAAAAGAAATTGATTCCAATTGCAAATGTTTTGCGTAGAGATTTTGGAGACGATACAAACAAAATATTACAACTTTTAAAATCAGAAGATCTAACTAAAGTCCAAACTCAAATTAATGAGAAAGGCTCATTCCAACTTGGAAAATACGTAGTAACAAAAGAGCATTTTGAGATAAAAACATCTTCGAAGAAAGAAACTGGAAGAAGAATAATACCACATGTTATCGAACCAAGCTTTGGTGTTGATAGATTAGTATATGCTGCAATGGAATTTGCATATTCAACAAAAGAGGATAGAGTGGTCTTAAGTTTGCCAAAATCCATAGTTCCTTTCGATGCTGTTGTCCTTCCTCTTATGACCAAAATGGAACTTGTAGAGGAAACCAAGAAGATTTACACTAATCTTCAAAAATCAGGTCTTGAAACATACTACGATGAGACTGGATCAATTGGTAAACGATATGCACGCTCCGACGAAATAGCTGTACCATTGGCCATAACAATAGATTATCAAACATTAGACGATGGTACAGTAACTATCAGGGATAGAGACACTTGGAAGCAACAAAGAGTTAACAAAGATGAATTAGTAACATTAATTAAAAATTATGCGTCTCAATCAAATCATTATCGCTGAAACTCTTTGTTGCGTTCATTTTAAATCAAAATTATGTTGTCAATCTATGATAAAATATTCCTAAGATATAACAAGTTCAGACCAGTTGCATCCAGAATAGAAATATGAAAATATACAACCCACTAAGCTAACTAAATAACAAATTATGTTCCCACTCCTGCCGTGATTCAACCAGCTAGCTATTCTATTTAGCTGATTTTATGGTGGTCATGCCTCTGTCTGTTAAGGAATAGTAGCATCTTCTGGGTTTTCCTAGTACACTCTCAATTTTTGTCCTTCTGATCAATCCTGCATTCTCGAGCTCGGATAAATGTTGATATACGCTTGATATATCAAAATCGATTCCAAGTATTTGTTTAAGATTCCGCCAGACTTCATATCCATAAGTCTCTTTACTTGAAATAATCTTTAGAATTTCGAATTTTGTTCTGCCAAGCCTTGTTGTAATTTGTTTAGATTCGATCTGGCTAATGATTCTATTAACAGTCTTTACTTTCTTTATGAACTTACGGGCAGTAGATGGATCTTTCAGTCCAGCACCAGTTACAATACATACTATTTCCTCGTCTTTATCTATCTGACCAAGATCTATAAGTTTCTTCAAGCCTGCTATTGTGGATGCTGCTGCAGGTTCAGCAAAGATACCTTCCGTTCTCGCTAAAAGAGATAGAGAATAAAATATTTCAGAATCATTTACTTTAACTCCTTTGCCTTTTGATTCTTTTATTGAGCGAATTGCCAGATCTCCATGGGTAGGATTCTTCATAACGAGGTCTGTGGCGATTGTTTTAATCTTCCCTGCAGAAATTTTTTCAGTTTTTTCTCTTTGAAGTTGATCTACTAAAGATGCGTAACCTTCGATTTGGACGCCAGTCATTGTTACATTTTGATTTTGGATCAGGCCAAGAGCTTTAAGCTCTTTGATGCCTCTCCAGATCATTGATATATGTTCTCCGTGACCCATTGGTACTATGATTCTATCTGGAGTTTGCCATTGAAGTTGTTCACAGATTTCATAGGCTGTGGTCTTTTCTCCTTCAGCGAAATATGGATTACTCGATGATAATACGTAGGATTTTTCTGAATTCAAAACATCGTAATTTGTTGGCTTCTCCCCTATGACAAGATTTCCACCATACGCTATTATTTGATAGAGTTTTCCGAGATTTAGCTTGCTAATTATCTCTTTTGATAGGTGAATAGTGCAACTGAATCCTGCCCTAGATGCATATGCACTTGCAGAAGCGCTAAAGTTTCCAGATGCAGATGAACATCTCAGTGATTTTATTCCTATTTCATTTGCTTTGGAAACATCGATAGTCATTCCACGATCTAAAAAGGATCCAGTAGGATTCGTTGTCTCATCTTTAACTAACAATCTTCGTAGACCCAAATTCCGAGCAAGTCTTTCACAGTTTAATAGTGCTGTTCCACCTTCTCCAAGCGAGACAATTTTTTTACTATCAATTTTAGGTAGAAGTTCTAAATACCTCCAGACTCCTCTAATCCTGTTGCTAAAAGTATTCTTCGTTACTTTGCCTGAAATTTCTTCTAATTTGTTATCTAGAAGAAGAGGCCCGTTGCATCTAAGACAGGATCTTAAGTTATCATCTAATGGGTATTTTTCACCACAGTTGCTGCAAATCATCTCAGTTGTAAAATATCCCATTTACTTTCCATATATGGGTATAACATCATATATGACTTTCTTCTCCACTAATTAAGGAGACAGTGTTATGATCTCGCTCGCTGGTACTATGTCGGATCCTAGATGTGTTGTCCATGAGAAGAATAAGGAGTATGATGTGACTCGTGGAACTACACTCGTAAAGAGAGGTTTTGCACACATGTTGAAGCATGGTGTAGTAATGGATGTTACAAATCTTGAGCAAGCTCAGACGGCTGAGGATTCAGGTGCTGTAGCTGTCATGGTTTTGGAAAAACTTCCATATGATATAAGAAAAGCTGGAGGTGTAGCGAGAACTGCTAGTTTAGAGATCATCGAGGAGATTCTGGATCATGTGACTATTCCTGTCATGGCGAAATGTCGAATCGGCCACACTTCTGAGGCAAATGTCCTAGATTCAATTAATGTGGACATGATTGATGAATCTGAAGTTCTAACACCTGCAGATGAAGAACGGCATATTTGGAAGTGGGACTTCGTCACACCTTTCGTAAATGGAGCCAGAAATCTAGGTGAAGCATTACGTAGGATGGAAGAGGGAGCCGCCATGATACGGATTAAAGGTGAACCTGGAACAGGCAACGTTGCTGAAGCGATAAATCATCTGAAGTTAGTTAACAACCAGATAAGATGGGTGAAATCAATTTATGAAAGCGGAGACCAACAGGAGCTCATAAAGACTGCCAGAGAGCTGAAGGTTTACTATGAGCTAGTACATGAGACAGGAAAGCTTGGCAGGTTACCTGTTGTCAACTTTGCTGCTGGCGGAATAGCAACTCCAGCCGACGCAGCCTTGATGATGAATCTCGGTTGCGACGGAGTATTTGTTGGCTCAGGAGTTTTCAAATCAAAAGATCCTGCAGAGAGAGCCCGGTCGATAGTTCTAGCCGTCACATTTCACGATAACCCTTCAATAGTAGCTGAAGCTCAAAAAATGATAGGCGAAAACAAGTCCATGGAAGGCCTTGAACAACTGGATCTGAGAATGCAAGAGAGGGGTACAGCATGAAGGAGTTAACCGTGGGCATAGTTGGTATACAAGGAGATGTAGAAGAACACAAGAGGTCTCTCGAACATGCCTTCAGAGATATGGATTTGAATGGAAACATTAGATGGATTAGATCTCCTAAAGAATTAGTTTCTATTGATGGACTCATCATACCTGGCGGAGAAAGTACAGTAATCAGCAATATTCTCTCATCAAGACAAATGTTCCAACCGATCAAAGATCTGATAAACAAAGGGTTACCAGTCCTCGGTACATGCGCTGGCCTCATAATACTAGCTAAGAAGAATTATGACAAGGTTGTAGGCGAAAAAGAGCAGCCAAAGCTTGGCGTCATGAATGTAACTGTTGAGAGAAATTTTTTTGGGAGACAGAAAGAATCTTTCGAGGCAGAACTGGAGATCCAAAAACTAGGGAATAAAAAGTTCAAGGGAGTATTCATTAGAGCTCCCTCCATAATTGAGGTAGGTTCCGATGTTCAAATTCTTAGCAAGCTAAACGATCTAGCTGTTGCTGTTCAGGAAGGAAACATTATAGGCACAACTTTTCATCCTGAGCTTATTTGTGACATTAGATTACATAAATACTTTCTAACCACAATAATCAGCAATCAGTAGAAGTGAACTAAATAGAAAGGTGTATGGAAATAACTAAGCATACAATCCTCACAAAAGATACTGCCCTTCATTATCACAGCTAGTCACGAAAGCTCTGATGAAATCTCACAGAGGAAGAATTAGAGCCCAATCTGACGGTGAGGGTAAAGTAGTAAAATTTACTTTGACATTTCCAAAGTCTTCAACTAAATTTTTATAATTAGTTAGTTGAATCATAGCATCTGCGCTCGCACGTTAAAGATTGAATTATTCTTAAAATATCACAAAAACAATTGGTTTTAAATCATAAATGGTACTCCAAATAATTGTTAAACAATACATCACTATTGGGATTGAAAGTATTTTGGAAAACGAAGCAACTGCAAAAAGAAGAATCCTAGGTCTCTGTCAAGATAATTCAAGAAATCAAGTAGAAATCATAAGAAAACTTGCTCTTATGATTGATTCCATTACTGATAAGAAGACTACTGAAATGAAAGACATTTACAAAGAAATGCTTAACATGATTGATGAGACAGCAAAATCAAAACTGAATATTCTTGATCAAATAGCATCTTTGGGACCATTTTTAATGAATCGTGAAGACTTTCTCAGATTAACTTTTAGACTTTCCGAAATAACCGACAATATTGAAAGCGTTGCATTCAGACTCATCAGTAGTAAAGAAAAGAAAATCCAAATAGATATGAAATATATGAAAGGCATATCTCTGCTTTCAAGTTTAATCCTTGATGAGTCAACAAAGATGAGAGAAACACTAATGTCACTCACATTTAATCCAACAAAAGCCCTCGAGATGGCCTCTGCTGTTGAAGACATTGAGAGAAAAATCGATAATGTTCAAAGAGAACTTGAAATAGATATCCTCACAACAAAATTGAATAGCGCTACTCTTCTACTCAAAGACATAATTGAAAGACTTGAAAAAACAGCAGACATTATAATCAGTGTACTAGATCAAATACGAGTACTTGCAGTTTCAACCTAATAATGGCGGGTCACAAATGATTGAAGCAGAACTCATGGGATCCAGACTTGTTATCTGGAACATAGGAGATGGAATCAAACTTTATGAATCAGGATTCTTTGGAAAACCCGTAGGAATACCCAAACCTAAACCTGGTCAAAAATTTGAATCACCTCTCATGCTTGACTTAATGGAAGGTATTTATCTCTTTGAGAAGAAGATGTTAAAAATCAGAAATGCAGTTTCAGGAAAAATAGTTAACAGAAAGGCCCTTCTCAAAATTGCTTGCACCACCTATAAAGAATTTGAGAATGGATACTGCGTCTATAAAGATCTAAGAGAAAAAGGATACGTTGTCACACCAGGAATAAAATTTGGAGCCGACTTTGCTGTCTATCAGCATGGCCCTGGAATAGATCATGCCCCATTCATAATATCTGTAATGAAAAGAAAAGATAAGATGGGAACTTTTGATATCGTTTTGGCCGGTCGACTTGCGACCACCGTAAGAAAACAATTCATAATTTCTATACCTAGAACTAAATCGAAAGAAAATGATTATCTCGTCTTTAAATGGTTTAGAGCTTAAGAAATTCAGTCATATGACGTGGACTCTATTCTGTATCAGAATCAAGATTTCATATTCATATACGAAAAGGATTATTTCCTTATGAATGATGGTCGATAGCACGGTCCGTAAATTATCAATCCATCACTCCCTTCATAATCTAAACGTCTTGTCACACATTCAAGCTCTATTTTAGGTTTCAGTTCATCAACATCAGCATCAACTATAAATACTTCCCCATTTTTTAACGTATTACTATTGAAAATCCTCTGTTGGCGAGGACATAGTTTTTTCAGTCTTGCTTTGGTGGGTAATGTAATTTTATCAAGATTACCTGTGCATTCAAAATTAAGACACCTACTACGTACTGGATAATAGACTCTATTACATGAAGAACAGATAATTACATCGATTGATTTTTTGCCTATGGGTTCAATATATCCAACAATTCTAGGATATTCTAATCGGATTTTTTTTCTTCCAATTCTCTCTTTTAGATAAGCAGCATATGTTTTGAAATCTATCTCCTTCCTGCGTCGGATATAATCTTGAACACCCATAACAGTTTTCCGTTTTTTATTAATTTCTTTTCCAACTTTTAGCCATGTTGCAATCGTATATGCTCCTGATCCATAAGATACAGCTAGAATGTCATCTCCAGCTTTTGCCTTGTCAAGAATTGTTGCTATGGCTATGGGGGTAGATGCCGCATAGGTATTTCCTGTTTCCAGAACTGTTAGCCAAGGTTTTACCTTTGTCTCAATATCTTCTTTAGATATTTTCAGTCTATCTCGGACATTAGGATCACATCCAACTTCAATTTTGGGCTGGGCTAAAGCCTTACAGACTTTTAATGGCATATAACCAGAAGGTTGATGGAAAGTGATATGCTCAAAATCAGATATTTTCATTTCAGGATGACGTCTCAATAGCTCTTCCATCGCTCCAATTACTGCATTCGTATAGACTTCTACAGTTGTTCTTCCGTGATGTTTGGGCACCAGCATCTCGTCTCTCCTCCAGAAATCAAGAGAAAGAGTAGAATAAGGCGCCATATCTCGTATTGACGCAACAAGATTTTTTTTACCTAGAACAAATGCGGCAGCACCAGCTCCAGCGCTATATTCTAAAGCATCTTTTACAGGTGCTTGAGATAAGTCCGATCCGATAGCAATACCATAATCTACAATTCCAGCTTTTATCTGACTCATGACATAATTTACTGCTTGCATTCCAGCATTGCATGCTCCCTCCAGATCTGCAACGAAGACATTTTCTCCAACACCGACAAAAGATGCAACATGTCTTGCTGCAAGACCCACAGCATATGGCTTGGATTCGGTTCCTAATGCAACGGACCCTATTTTCATAGGATCTATCCCCGACATCGTTATAGCATTCTGAACAGCTTCTGTTGCTAGTGTAGTGGTATCTTCTGAGGGGTTCGCTATAGATTTGTATTGAAGTAATAACCCATTTCTGATTTTGGATAGAAGTTCTTCAATATCTTTCCTTCTACCTTCACGTTTTCTTACTATAGTTTCTGTTGCTACTCTCTCGAGCGGTATACAAACACCATATCCCATTATGCCTACGTCATCAACCATGAAGCAAAATCCCCAGCCTGATTGTGGATGTCACCAATCTATCTTGGACGCATATAATGCTTGTTTTCATGGATTAAATCATCTAGATTTTGTTAGATACCCTATCAATAAAACAATTCTAAAAATACGATAATTCAAAAAAAATGATTTGAAGAAAGTTTATTGCCATTATTCTTTGTTTGATTCCAATATCAGACATAAAACA
>MEZD01000043.1:43978-79786 GCA_001775955.1 Candidatus Bathyarchaeota archaeon RBG_13_38_9
TTTCACCGACATTATTCTGGCAAAAGTTAATAGACTAATGTAAGAAAGTGTAATATGGTAGAATTCAATTGAGCGAAAAACATAGCAAATCCATTCCAACTCAAAAATTGACAGGTATGCAAGTTGTTAACTCCAAAGGAGCGATCATTGGCATTGTGAAAGATTTGGCAATTAACCCTACAAATAGAGAAGTGTTCTTACTGATCGAAACAAAAGAAGGAGGCAATATAGAAATTTCGTTGACTGATGTGAGCTCCATAGAGGATGTAATACTTCTGGCTAAATCGGAATCGGAACCACCAACTCCACCTTTGTCAACTCAAACTACTACTGCAACTATTGCATGCAGCACTTGTGGCTCATCTTTACCAGCACATGCAAAGTTTTGTGCTAAATGTGGTTCACATTTAAAATAACGGTCATACACGTAGCATTTTAGAGAACCGCATCCTTCAGAGCATTCCAACAATTACATGTAGCTGTTTGGGATATTTTTGGTATGGTTGAAGCAAAAAGTCTCTTTGTTTTTTCTACATTAGATTTCATAACGTTTAATATCTCATCAACACTAACGGGTTTATCTGCCCACACGTCATAATCTGTAACAAGCGCCAAAGACCCATAACAAATCTCCATCTCTCGAGCAAGCACACATTCAGGATATACAGTCATACCAACTACATCAGCACCCCATTGGCGGAACATGCGACTTTCTGCTCTCGTTGAGAATCTTGGACCTTCAATACACACATAAGTCCCTCCAGGTTTAATCGCTATGTTTTTTGAATGACCCTCATTCACCAAAAGAGTGTTGAGTTCAGGGCAGAATGGATCCGCCGCAGAAATATGACACACTTTGCCTCCTTCATAAAACGTACTAGGACGTAACTTGGTTCTATCAATAAATTGATCTAACACTAGAATATCCCCTGGTTTATGTTTCTCTGAAAGTGAACCACAGGCATTAGATGATAATATCCGTTTAACTCCAAGTTCTTTTAATGCCCAGATATTTGCTCTATAATTTACATTGTGTGGGGGTAATTGGTGACCACGTCCGTGTCTTGGAAGAAATACAATCTTTCGTTCCAAGTATGTTCCAATTTTTAAAACATCACTCGTTCTTCCGTATGGAGTTCGAACTTTAAGATCACGAACATCTTCTAATAGATCTTGATCGTAAAGTCCTGAACCTCCAATTATCGCTATTTCTGCAGTAGGCTTCATAGGATCATATTTTCAGTCACGATCTATAAAAGTGCAAGCTACAAGAGAAAATGATCAAACTATCTCACTCATCAATATAGGAATACTTATTATAATTTAACTAACTTTGAGACAATCTGTGTAAATTAAAAAGAAAATTCCAGTGAGATGGAATTGTCAGAATTCAAATGCGAAGTTATGGATTGGGAAAAATTCTATCAGTTATCAAGAATAGCGGCAAAAAAAGTTAGAAAATCAGGCTATAAACCTGATGTTATAATCGGTCTGGCGCGAGGAGGCTGGATTTTTTCACGAGTTCTATGTGATTTCCTTGGAGTAAAAGATCTTTTTAGTCTAAAAGTTGAACATTGGGGTATCACAGCTAGTCCTGATGGCGAAGCAAAAGTTAGACATCCATTATCAATAGATCTTTCTAACAAGAAAATCTTGATCGCTGACGATATTACAGACACAGGTGAGAGTATGAAAAAGTCTGTCGAACATCTTAAATCACTTAATCCGGCCGAAATTAAGACAGTAACTCTCAGACACATTGAAGGGGCTAAGTTCATCCCTGATTACTTTGGTGAACAGATAAAATGGATATGGGTAATTTTTCCTTGGAACTACGTCGAAGACCTTTGTAATATTTTACCTAAGGCAATTGTTCTTAGGAATAATGAAGTTGACCAAAAGAAATCAATCATTAAACTTAAGGAATCATTCAATGTGTCTATAGATCCAGAGATTCTTAACGACGTACTTGATGAATGTAAGATTAGAGGAACTCTACAAGAAGGAATAGATAAAAATTCTGGACAGTGATTATCAACTTTCCTTCGCTAGACAATAATCATCATACAATAATACCATTCAACACGTTGAATTATCATACTCTTTAGGTTTTATATACAGTTTGAATGCTAATTTATGAAGTTTCCAGTTTCCTCATTGAGGGAAAAAAATGAGTTTGACTATCGAAGAGACAATGCTATGGATAGTCATTGCAACGGCTCTTGGCGCATTAATATATGCGGTATTGCTCGCACGTCAGACACTTAAAGAAAAAACTGGAACGGGGAAGATGCTCCAAGTATGGAGGGCCATATCGGAGGGAGCAAATGCATACCTTAAAAAACAAATCAAATCCATTTTGCTTATTATTATTGTATTAGCAGTTGTTCTCTACTTATCTTCAGTTCTCGTTGGTGGGCCACCATCAATTGCAATTGGAAGAGCACTGGCCTTCGTTATGGGAGTCGCTTTTTCTGGAATGGTTGGCTTTATTGGAATGAATATGGCGGTAAAAGGTAATATCAGAGTTGCTGAGGCAGCTCGACGAAATTTTCATGATGCTTTGAGAATAGCATATCGCTCTGGAACAATCACAGGGATGTTAACAGATGGTCTTGGGCTGCTTGGTGGTACAGCAATCTTCATGATTTATTTCAGAGATGCACCAGAGGTATTGTTAGGCTTTGGTTTCGGTGGCACTCTTATTGCACTATTCATGCGGGTCGGAGGTGGGATATATACAAAAGCAGCAGACGTGGGCGCAGACCTTGTAGGAAAAGTTGAGAAAGGCATCCCAGAGGATGATCCAAGAAACGCTGCTGTAGTGGCAGATCTGGTAGGGGATAATGTTGGAGATTGTGCTGGGATGGCTGCAGACATATTCGAATCTTATGAAGTGACAATAGTCTCAGCGATGATATTAGGACTTGCTTTAACACCATTTGATATCAAATGGATTATTTTCCCTCTTCTTGTTAGAGCTATAGGAGTAGTCAGCACAATTATAGGAACTTATTTCGTCTCAATTTGGCCTGAAAAAATTGTTAAAGGTGATGCATTCAAGGCCATGGACTTATCGTACGATTTATCAGCCGCAATCTCAGTCACAAGTTTCCTCGTTCTCGCACAAGTGTATGTTCAAGATCTTCGTGTTTTTGCGGCTACCGCTGCTGGAGTATTTCTTGCAATAGGATTCAACAAGATCACAGATCATTTCACAAATCCAAACAAGAAAACAGTAGATGAACTCGCACGTTCATCAAGAACGGGACCTGCCACAGAGATACTTGAAGGATTATCAATGAGTTTCGAAGCAACAGTATGGAATCTACTAATCATTTGTTTAGCAATAATTGCGTCTGTTTTCTTCTTTTCAGGTTCTTCTGTCATATTCGTGATGTACGGAATAGCTCTGTCGGGAATAGGTATGCTAACTCTTACAGGGAATAACATCTCAATGGATGCATTCGGCCCGATTGTTGATAATGCAAATGGCATTGGAGAGATGGCTGGCGTTGAACCAGAAGCAAGAAAGATCTTGGCTGATTTAGATGCTTCAGGAAATACTACTAAAGCCGTAACAAAAGCAATAGCAATAGCGTCAGCAGTTATTGCCGCAGTCTCTTTATTCGGAGCCTTTGCTGAAACAACTGGCCTTGAAAAAATTGGTTTAAACATCATTGAACCAATAGTTTTTGTTGGCCTGTTAATTGGCGGAGCGTTACCTTTTCTATTCAGTTCTATTTCTATTCGTGCTGTTAGCCGTGCCGCCGGACACATAATCGAGGAAGTTAGAGAACAATTTAAAATCCCTGGCGTTATGGAAGGAACCGTACCACCCAACTACGCACGAGTCGTGACTATCTGCACTGCGGCAGCTCAAAAAGAATTAGTTGGTTTAGCACTATTAGCAATATTAACGCCTTTAGCAGTCGGATTCTTATTAAAACAAGCCGCACTTGGTGCATTCCTCGCAGGGATCATAGTAACCGGACAATTACTAGCAGTTTTCATGGCGACGTCAGGTGGAGCTTGGGATAATGCCAAAAAAAAGATCGAAGATGGATTTTATGGTGGCAAAGGATCTGAGCAACATAAAGCAGCAGTGGTTTGTGATACAGTAGGTGATCCACTCAAAGATACCTCTGGTCCCGCATTGAATCCTATGATTAAAGTGATTAATCTGGTGGCGCTTATTTTCGCACCAGTATTATTGCAGTTCTCAGCTATGCCAATTCTAATGACGTTAACTGGCTCCATACTTGTTTTGATACTCGCTATAGTAATTTGGCATGGAAAACGAGAAGGAGTTTTTACCAAAAACAGCCTTAACCCAAAGCAATAGAGAAAAAGTTTAAATTCTGATTGATAGTTGAAAACATATTGCGTGAACCCTATCATCACATGATTATCCAAGTAAGATACAAATTCTTTAAGTAAATTTTAGGTTGATGTTACTTGTCAGTTGGATCTAAGAAATGTTTTCCCGACTGTGAACTGTTTAGATGTGAACAAAGAACACTAGTATTTCGAGGCAAAACATCATATTGCAGATTTGCAGATGACGAATGCATACCTCAAAGCTGTAAATATACGAAGTGTGTCAAAGGCAGATTTCTTCCAAATGGAACATGTGGTCTTAACATGAAAACCCGAGAGCTAGACATTAGACCTGATGAATGCGTGGACCCTATGGAAATTCCTAGCAACTTGGCACAGAAAATGAAGAATAGAAGACCTTATTGAGAGCCTAACAGCACCGCACACGCTTTAATCATTTATATCCTTTAGAGACAGCCTTTGAATTATTTTGACTACTGCAGAATGATCTAGATCTTCGAAGCCGACAGCTTTAGCAGATTCATACATTTGGTGAGCTAAACTCGTCATTGGTAGTGATGCATTCATTTGTGACGCAAGACTCATAGCCAATGCAAGATCTTTATGTTGAAGCCATACTTTGAATCCTGGTTCGAAATCATTTTTTATCATTTTAGGTAACTTTTGTTCTAATGCCCATGAATTCCCTGCACTTGTCTTTAGGACCTCATAGAGTTTCTCAAGATCGATACCGGTTTTTTTGGCTAGAACAAACCCCTCACTTATACCAACAAGGTTGATTGCCACAAGCATGTTATTGATGAGTTTGAAAATTTGACCAGCACCAGTATTTCCAACTTGGTAAATATTTGTACCAATAGCCTGGAGAACATGTTTACACTCATCTACTTTCTCATTAGGCCCTCCAACCATTATCGAGAGAGTTCCTTTCTCAGCTCCAATTGTTCCTCCACTCACTGGCGCATCAATGAAGGTGATACTTTTTTGATTGCATTCATCAGAAAATTTTTTTACCGCAGCTGGGTCGATTGTACTTGCATCAATTATTATCCCTCCTTCAGGTAGACTATGAATAAGACCATTTTCTCCTAGCACTACATACTCAACTTCTTTCGATGATGGAAGGGACAATAATACGATTGTAGATGTGTTTCCTACATGTTTAGGAGATTTAGCAGCCTTTGCTCCTAATTTCTCAAGAACTCTGATAGGTTCATCGCGCACATCATATACTGTGAGGTTAAATTTATTTTTCAGAAGATTTTTACCCATGTTTAGCCCCATAGCACCTAGACCTATCAGTCCAACATCATTATTTCTCATAAATTATCTACCACCATATCTTGAACCAGGTGTCTTTTTCTTCCACAAACCAAATACTCTTTCAGCCAGACCTTTATGTCGTAACTCCCACGACATGTGTTTATCATAACAATCTGAACACATTTTTTTTTGACAATATCTGCAAGTCTTGAGGTTTTCGTAATTTCCTCTGCATTCTTCACAAGCAGCCATTAATATACACTTTGATTATTTGTTGAATATGAATAGAGGTAAGGGCATAATTAAGAGAATGGTGCTTTTAATTATTCTTCTTGTTTTTTCGCTTTCCTAGCAAATGTCAAGTATCCAGTATGCCCAACCATGTGTGTCTCAGGCCTTGATTTTCCATCCTCTATCCGAATACGACGTAGTAACAGCTCGATTGTTTCGATGGCTAGAAAACCTTCATTTTTCATAGTAGAAACAGCTTTTTCAACTTGGTTAATAGTGGGACTGAAGGAAGCCAGATTTGACCCATCTTCCAGGGATTTAAATGCATGCGGTATAACATTCCATGGATCGCCTAAATCTAGAAATACAGCATCAACCTCAGATTCTTCGAAACCGCGCCGTGCATCTGAACATTTGATTGTTACATATTTCAGTAGGCCAACTTTGGAAAGATTCGATTTTGCGTTTTCCGCAAAATCTTTGTTCACCTCATACGAGTATACATGACCATCTGGTTTTACGATATTTGCAAGGGAAGCGGTAACAACTCCACTTCCCGTACCTGTTTCGATTACTCGCATTCCCGGTTCTACTCCCAACTTGAACAGAGTGAACCCGATGTCCTTGTCATAAAGTATCTGCGTAGGTCTTCTAAATGTCTGGATTTTATCATAGAATGAGGGTTTTAGAATGTACAACCTATGTCCAGTTGTCGTGACTACTGAATCTCCAAATTTTTTCCCTAATATTTCAGATGTTTTTACTATTCCTTTGTGAGTGTGAAATTCTTCTTTATCTAAAAGATGAATCAACCAATTTCTTCTATTATCAAGCCATAAAAGAATATACATTCCAATTTTTATCTTTTGATTCAAAAATATTTCACACCATCATATTGATCATTTATTCATGATTTTATGGATCTCTTTAGCTGTTGATTCTCCCTTTGACCTTGATATAAAATGTAACACTATCGAGTCATCATATCCAGAGGAGAATATCCTCATCGTCGAATATTTTGACCGAAGAATTGCAATGATGAGGCAGAGTATGACTGGAATATTTATTAGAAATATTGTTGAAATACCCTCGATGGTTGTGTTCATCTTACCAAAAAATAACAAAATTGATTGAGCAATTAATAAGAAAATTGAGAACACTAAAGGAGGTATAACGCTTTTTCCATAGAGCTCTATAGATTTAACATTTTTAATATTAATACGTATTTTTGAAATAAAAGGTATTTTTGAAATAACAAGATCATCTTTTGAAATTCTGATCCGTGAATACATTTTAAGACATCTACGCCAAACAGACCCTAAATAATATCTATTTTCATTTTATTGCAAAATATAAATACTGATATTTCTAAACCAAGTTTAATCAAAATTTGGTATTAGCCTTTATGATCTTAAATATTTCCATTAAATCCTCTCCTCTGACAATAAAGTCAGCAGCATTTTCAGCTTCCGTATGTCTTGGATTGAAAGCTATTTTGAGTCCTGCTTCTTTTGGTAAATCAAAAACATGATCACCTACAACAACGACTTCAGACATGGTTAATGACATTGACTGAGCTATGTCTTGGATTATCGTTTTTTTATTATCGATAGAGACTTTTGTTTCGATCTCTCCAGTAATAACATCATTTGATATTTTGAGATCATTAGACATAACTACATCCACATTCAGATCTTTTCCAACTTTTTCAGCAAGAAAAGAAAGTCCAGCACTTACGATTCCTACTTTTATTCCAGCTTTCTTTAGTCGATCAATAGTTTCTGTTGCACCATCAAAATATTTTATCTCAGACGTTATTTGTAAGATCTTTTCTAGTTTGGTTCCTTTCCATAATGAACAATCTAATTTCGCCCATTCTTCATAGCTTATCTCACCATTTCGATATTTTTGCGCATAATTCTTGGCCCATTTCCAAGTACCAAGTTTGGAATGAAGATGTTTCCATATATTTGGTGATCGTGTAATAGTGCCATCAAGATCGAAAATAACTAGTTTCACTATTGATTTTGAAATAATTCTTTTCAATTACTCCATCCTTGATTATTTAATCTGAAATTAAAACCTGGGAATAAATGCCTAATTGTTAAGGTTTCTCCCTTTCAAATACTAATTAGACATCAAAGTTTGAAATATTAATTACAAAGTTCATTCAAGTAGCTTTTTTTAGAGTTTTTGAGACTATGTAGTTAGATCTAGGGAATGCCCAAAAAGAGAAAACTTTTAGATAGTTTATTCCAGCGGCTTGTCTTAGATTTTCCGAATTACCTTGTTCACTATATCCATGAATAAAAGATTCAGTCAATTGTTTCATTTTATCGCCATATGGGGTCGAATAATGTGCTGAAAAATATAGAAAAACTGCAATATCCCAAGCAAAATCTCCACCTTTCTTCGCCTGCTCCAAATCTAAAATGAAAACTTTACCTTCAGCATTTCTAATGAAGTTCTCAGGTTTACTATCTCCCAGTTGAATACCCAGCGTATGTACTTTTGCAATATTACGCCCAACATCTGATATACTTTCATAAAGACTCTGTTCATGTCTTTTTTTACTTACAATTTTTTTAATAATATCAACAACTGAAATACCATCAACATATTTCTCAATCAAAATTCTATCAGAAATGCTAATGTGAAATATCTCTGGTACATTCACAAAGTTTTTTTGTAACAAATGATTTATTCCAAATTCATTTGTTAATCTGGCTTTACCGGAAACAAAAAATGATTTTGTCCCAAGCGCTACTAAATTCAGAGTAAACCATTTGAAGCCGTGCCAGTCAGTAAATTTTTTTGCAACAAGCTTCTCTCCATTTGCATGAACAAGATATACTTCATTAAGAACACCTCCTAGAGGATTAATGAGTATTCGAGAATCTGGCCTAATTTTCACTATTATCTCTCTAATGTCTCCTCTTGCATCAATAGGTATCAATCCGGTCTTTGTTTTTAACGATAAATAGATTCTTGGATCTTCCATTTTAGGGCTCTTTGTAGTTAGGACAAATTCGCGTTTGAATTTCGATGCTAGTTCTCTTGATATTAGTTCAGGTGATACTAATCCTACTCTACCATGCATCAGATATGACGACAAAGCCTTCCTGCTGATTTCGACAACATTTACCACTTTATCTGCAGTGCTTCGTGAGATGATGTCATCAATGAAATCTTCACCTATGGATATTCCTAAAGACTCGTGGTGTAGGATTCCATCATTTACCAATTGTTCAATTGCACCGTCATATCCTGACATAACTTTCTCTATGTTTTTTTTCCGCAAATCACTCCTAAACGTATTTAGATAGCTGTACCTTATTGGCGGGAATGTTTTGGATAATCTCGATATATATGATACTGCAAAATAGTTGGGATCTATAATTATTCCTCTTGATGCTTCACCATATTGTTGAATTATATATTCAATATCTCGTTTAATCACTTCTTTTTTTAATTCCACTTCCTTTTGTTTTAGATATTCTAAACCCTTCAGGCCAAGATATGGGAAAAGCATTCTACCAGCAACAAAACCACCAAGAGCGCCTTTTTTTACGTCTAGAATAAAGAGTTCTTCATCAATTGCTAATATTGAAGCCTGATCGCCATTAAATTTCTCAAGATGATATCTGGCACCACCAGGATAATGACATATCGCCATACAATCATACAGACTATTCTCTCTCGCGTAACCTGCGACTCTTGATCCGTAGATTAGAGACGCCACAGGATCATATTCTTCAGCAAGTCCACCTATTAACTCGAGTAGAGAGTTATCCATTATCTTTCTATACCTTAAACTGAGCCTATTTATTGTGGTTTAACCGTATTTATGAGGTCCCGCAATATCAAAAATTACCATAACATCGACTAGTTCTTGACCATTAACAAAACAATCAGTGTTCTCAACTTGGATTTTTTAAAAATATGACCACAATTCAACAATTTTGAAGTTAAAAACGGCATATTGTCACAATTACCAAGTTTTTCCAAATGTATAACACATTTTCGTTTTTGGATCCTGAATTCCTTTTAACAATGGAAACATAAGTGAAAATCATCCCAATCAAGAAGATTAAATATCAAGACATAATTAACACCATCTTGAATATTTAGAAAAAAACTGTTTTCAACACATGGTGAAGATTTCGTCAGGTAAGGATCCATGTCAACTTTATTCTCCGTAAAATCATCATACAATCTTAGAATTCAAACTGTAGGAATATTACTAATTCTATTAATCTCAACACTAACTTATTCTACTTTAATTTCTAAAGCGAATTCACAATCACCAACGCACTCAGTTTTTGTAGAAATCTTTACAAGCACATGGTGTGACCCATGTCAAACAGAGCAATTATTAATTAAAAAAACATTTACGAACGATAGTCATATCGCCCATTTCCTTGTGTATCATCTCCAAGATGTTTGGAGCACAACGGCTTCGGTCGATAGAGCAAATCAACTAGACTTTCATTTTGTTCCATCACATGCATATGACGGAGGATACTCTAGAACAAGTGGTTCAATTATTAATTCTTCTGAAATAGAATCACTTACTTACAAAAGTGTTCACTTAATTGAATTAACAGTAACAAAAGTTATTAACGTAAATTTATTGACTACTCAGATTTCGGTAGCTGAAAGAAACGGTTATTCTTTTAGTGGAGATGTAGCTGTTTATGCAGTCGAAGACAAGATTTTCCATAATGGAACAGAATGGAATTCTATCTATAGAGATCAAATATTCAGACAGGGAATTTTTCTAAAACCTAATTCATATGAAGTCCTTTCAGGAAATTGGTCAATACCAGAAGAGAGTATACCAGAAAATATTGAGATTATTGCGGTCGCATTCGATAAGACTTTAACTGGCAAATATGGACCTTACGCAGTTCAATCTGCTTGTAGCAAGGATAGTGAACTTGCCATTCCTGAATTTGGGACTCTATTCCCAATCATTGCAGCATCCACCATGCTAATCACATTTCTAACATTGAAGAGAATTAATTTGAGAAAAAATGGTATTGACTCTAACATCTAAATGGTCAACGGGAAGAATACGCGCAGATGAATAAAAAGATCATCGCGAAAGATACTATCCCATTATTAATCGCATTTATAATAGGAATTTTAATTGTCATCCCGCGTTTATTGCCAGGGATTCCTCAAGGTGTTGATTCTGCCAGTCACCTGAGCAAGATTCTCTTTATGTTCAAATGGTATAATAGACTCGGTTACATTCCTTCTTGGTTTCCAGATTGGTATTGTGGAACACCTTTTCTCCTATTATATTCACCTTTAAGTTATTTTCTCACATTCGCAATCGCTAATATTGGAAAAGATGCAGTAAGCGCTTACAAGTTCATAGACACCATTTTTTTTCTTGTAACTCCCATTACGGTATATCTACTGGGTCGAGAACTTAGATTAAGTATTAGAGAGGCTTCTTGGAGTGCATTAATTTTTGGATTGACTCCAACAGTTATTGGAAATTATATTTTTTATGATAGATTCCCAAACATCATTGCTTTGCCAATCATATGCTTATTACTAGTTACTTTCATTCGCATGTTATCTAAGAAATCAATGATATGGTTCGTCTATTCAATTTTACTTCTCGGGACAGTTATTCTCACTCATCATCTCTCAGCATTAATAACATTCTTTATCTTATTATTGGCGTTTTTGTCACTTACACCTTCATTTACTGAGTTCAAATTAAATTTACTCAAATTTTTAGGTGTAATTTTTGGCGGAATTGCATTGACAAGTTTTTGGTTAATCAATTTCATTCAAGCTTCTTCTCAAATCTCAGATAACCCATTTTATAATAGGACGATGGAATTCCCCTTCATCAAATTATCCTATGCTTTGTATGATTATCTAATTCTAGAACAAGGAATAATTCATTTTATCTTGGCGATTAGCGCCATTTTCCTTTGGGTTTCCAAAGATTTTAAAAAATCAGCAATTGTTTTCGCCCTTGTTTTGCTATTCTTAGGCATGTCATTTTTTGAAATTGGATATCAAACTTATCTTAATATCCAAATGATTGGACAAGCGCTTGTAATAATCGCACTTATTTTCATGGCAGGTTTAGTAATATTTAGGACTCGAAGAAGTGAATACAATCATTTTACTTTCTTTCTTGTATTATGGTTTGTATCTTTCTTCTGGCTTGGTCTGGGATATTATGCAATTCCTATTGTGAAGATTCCTTTATTGCAAGCCATTTGGAGAAGCCTTGATGTATACAGATTCTGGCTATTCCTCAGTCTGCCGATCGCCTTTCTTACTGGTACATTAATCGAAGAAGTTATCTGCAGAATGCGGAGAAACATGAAATTGTTAATGTTGACAGTTATTCTTCTATTGCTTTTTACTGGTGGAATAGTCAAATCTGTTTATTTACTAAATCAAGACGTTAATCCCCATCTACCTTATACAGTTCAAAATTCCGACATTCCAATAGAATTACTGGAATATCTACGATTGCAGAATGATTATGGAAGGATTCTGTCTGTCAGATGCCCTATGTGGATATACATGATCCCTAGTTATACTGGAAAAAATATTATAGACGGGTGGTATCCTCAAGAAAAACTTATTCTTAGTTTGCTTGAAATAAATGACTATCGGATTAATGATTTGGAAACAACAGAAAACAGGGTAGAGGAATGGAAAAAACTCATTGATAAAAATCAAGAGCTTGGGATACATTGGGTAATTGTAGGGAATTCTAATAAAACTTTGATTCGAGATCTTACAAATTCGACATTCAAACAAGATGCTTTTATCACTCATGAAGGAGGAAATCTGACTATTTTAAAAAATACCGTCCCCAACTCTTTTGTTCAATTAATTACTGAAACGGGTAATGTTGATTATGAATTTGACAGGTCTAGTCCAGAAAAAATAAACATTGAGATCATAGATAAATTTTCAAACGTTAAAATTTTTGTGAGAGAAGCTTACTACATAGGCTGGATTGCAACAGTCGATAATGATACAACCAGCGTTATGTCTACTTCCAAGGGTTTCGTACTTATTACCACAGAACCAAGCCCCGCTCAGGTTACTTTGGAATATACTAAATCCGACAATCCATACATCTGGCTATCTTTGCTAATGATTGGCTTAATCATTCTACTTTTAATATACTCAAGAAAATGTACAAATAACTTGATGGAAATAATATGAAAACAAACGAACAGTCTGAACCAGTGGATTTGAAGAGATACGAACATTTTACTCTTCGCATATTCTATCTTTTTACTGCGGGATTTCTGTTTTATGAGAGTTTTCAAAATTGGCTAAGAGGCAAAATAGAAACTCACCCTGAGGTCGTTGTACTTTGTGTAATAGGTTATTCGCTAGCACTATTCCTTATGACAGCTTCATTGTCTTCTATCAAAATTTTACAAAAATTTAAGATCATACCTCTAATAGCACTATTATTAATCATGTCGTCTAGCATCTATGTGATAGCAGAGATTCAATACACTGGAGTCTATAGAACAGACTCAATGGCTTTCACACACTATGCATCACAACTATGGCTTTTCCCCTCTTGGAATCCTTATGGTCACGATCTTCAGATAGCTTTGGAAATGTTTACTGTAGATGTAGATTATGTTACATTGAAACCAGATGGAGATCTGGTTACGAACCTGAACTATCCAGCGCTTCACTTACTATTTTTCACACCTTTTGCATATTTTGGATTGCAGGATATGAGATGGGTCACATTCATTTTTGCAATAGCGATAATTTTAATTCTCTATTGTAAATCACCCTCCGAAATTAGACCTTTAGTTCTAATTCCTTTCTTTGCCGGGGTTGATCTGGCGATAAATTTCACAGCA
The DNA here is from genome assembly GCA_001775955.1 of Candidatus Bathyarchaeota archaeon RBG_13_38_9. Classification (GTDB taxonomy): domain Archaea; phylum Thermoproteota; class Bathyarchaeia; order 40CM-2-53-6; family RBG-13-38-9; genus RBG-13-38-9. Next base: position 57,697 of record MEZD01000043.1, read on the forward strand.
GGGTGCCTAAACGATTTTCTATGGGTACTTCCGCTTATTATTACTGCATTTTATATTGGCAATCCACTAATTGCAGGATTATCATTTGGATTAGCAAGTGCAGTTAAACAACAACCATGGATCCTTTTTCCATTTCTATTAATATATATTTGGAGATCTGGAGAATATGCTGGAAAGAAAAAGACAAAATCAATTCTCATGTTTACCACCTCAACAATAGTTGGTTTCTTACTACCCAACATTATTTTCATCTTAAAAGATCCTAAATCATGGTTATCTGATGTCACAACTCCTTTTTCCGGTCAATTGATTGTAATAAGCCAGGGACTATCTACAATAACTCAATCTGGATATGTGCCTCTTTCAAACAATTTCTATTTCTTTTTTGCAGTGTCAATTTTTTTCCTTCTTTTAATATATTACAATCTATACTTTGAAGATCTAAAATATGCGATTTGGGCCTTTCCAGCATTGATATTATGGTTTTCACCTCGCGGACTCCAGAATTACTTTATTTATCTAATCCCAATATGCCTCGTTGCAATCGTGACATGGTATAAAGCATCATTTGGGCGTGACCTAAAATGAATACAGTGAACCGCCGACGTTTGACATATATCACTTTGATTTTATTCATACTGATAATCGGAATATCGTTTTTTCAAAATCTTGGTAAATCTCAAGATTTTCCTCTTATTCTTAATCCAAAATTCAAATACTTTACAAAAGATCCACAGACTGGAATGCAAAGGCCGTTCTTATGGGAAGCCACATACACATTAGGCCCAAATGATTCAGGTTTTCTTAGACGTGATATTGTGGCAGATAATGAGTGTTTGGGCCTTCATTTATACCAAGATGGCGCTAATGATACATACGCTTGGGCCAATATTCATGTCAAACAGGCGATAAGAGGATCAGATGTATCAAAACTTCTAAGATCAGATGTTTCATTCTGGATTTACCCAACTTTTAGCTTTGTTCACGATATAAATTCAAAAGAGCCTTGGAATATTTTTGGTTTAGAGGTAAACGATGGTGCCCACATAATATGGTTCATCTTTTCAGATTCTGCTGAACAAACGTACCAATTACGAAATCACAGAATAGTTCATACAAATTTGCCACTCAATCAGTGGTCATATGTCAAACTTGATATAGCCAAAGAGTACGCCAAGGCTGGTTGGGAAGAACCTTCTGATCTGTCATTTATCCTTATATGTGGAGCTACAAAAATGACTCCTGGAACCTATGCTGGGTATTTCCGTGAAATTGATGTATATGCCGGACAATAAGGTTATTGACATCAATTATAAGCACAAACATGGTTTGAAGTTATGACATTATAATTAATTCATTAAAATTGTAGGAAATCAAGATGTTTGGTCGCATCAAAAATAAATTCTCCTATAAGAAAGAACTTTTTTCTGACTTGTGGCATGTAGCAGTTGTCTTGGTAGTCTGTTCAATAATTTTGGCCTTTACTCCTGCACCAGCATATTTGGTATTCATTGGAGGGGCCATCATGATATCAATATTCATTCTTCCAAGGATTAGAAGTATAACCAACCAAATTTATTCCCTTTTATCGTGGATATTCGGAACCACTGCTGTTCTAGTGCTAGTGCTCTACGCTGTAAGAACAACTTTCCCCTACATAGTTGGGGATAATCTCGTATTGGTACAGGTTGAAGTTGTCCCCGGCATATTTATGAAGCCTATAACCATTTTCATGTTTTCTTTCTTCCTATGGTTTATATTTGGATTGTATACGCCATCATCTATAAGCCGCTTCGAACAGATGCTCCCAGAGGTTCGAAGACTTCTATATTCATTTGCTTGGTTCGGGGTATTGGCTAGTGGCTTTGAAATAATATATCACATAGTGGTTTGGACGGCAGCATTATCCGTGCAGGGTCTACAAAATCCCGATATTATAGTTAATCCCTGGCCTTTGCGAAGTATGACTCCAATAAATATTGTTTTTGCAACAAAGCTAGTATTTCTAATATTTGTAATATGCTGTTTTATGATAGACTATATCAAAATGATAGATTCTAAAGGGTAGCCTTTAATCAGTACTCTTTAAATCAAGAGAGATGATAGGCGAAAGTCTCGATAAGGTCGTTGAATATTGAATCGAATGATCTTAGTTGCGCTTTTTTCAATTCTGTCATTACTACCGATAGATGCTACATTAGCGCAACAGAGGGTCGATTCAACGGAGACAGTTGATCTGTACGCTCATACAGACTATACCATGGGCGTTAAAGGTGGAAGAATACTAAGTACTGCTCCGCCATACGGGGAAAGTCGTTCGGCTCTTCTCGACAGAGAGATTAATTTCACTTTGTATCCAACATTAACCAGAGACATAAAGCTAGAAGGATCTGTAAACTATAGAATTCATTTACGTTCACCAGTGAAAAGGACTGTTAATCTAAATGTTTCATTGTACGAAATAGGAACTGAAACTGAGATAAAACAGGTCTCCAGTGCTCTGATCGCATTACCAGTTGAAGACAAGATTAACAAATACGTCCTTGGAATCCCTATAAGTCACACATTCCAAAACGAATCAACAATTCTGTTCTCTATCGAACCAGATCCTGATATCCAATCACTGACATTGTATTGGGATGGTGAGAAGACTGCAACATCAGTATCTTTACCAATACCACTGGAAGAAACTTTCAACATATTTGATTTAGAAATTCTTGACTCCAAAGACATACCACTGAAAGGAGCGAACGTTACTATACTTGTTGATAATAGGCGCATTTGGACAGGCAGAAGTAACTCTATTGGCGAGATTAGAGCTTTAGTTCCAAAATCAGGAGATACAGTTTATGAATTCATTGTGATTTGGAAAAGTATCATCGCTAATAGAACACTTTATCACACTTCAGAAAATCTTGATATTCAGATTCGTTGTACTGTATATAGCCTTGAATTATTGGTAAGAGATCTACTTGGTTTCCCAGTTGAAGAAGCGAAAGTGGTCTTATTAAGAAATGATTCTATTGTTGACCAAGGAAACACAACAATTGAGGGTAGAATCAGTTTTCTCCAACTTCCTGGATCTCAGTATAAAGTTCAGATTAGTAGAGAACTTTTGATTCTTTTTGTTCCGATTTCTGTTTCAAATGATTTTGATATTCAGTTGTCCTCTGATGCGAGCAGAGAGATTGTGTTGCGTATCGTCAAACCTTGGATGATAAACTCCGTATTGTTGATACTCATCATTCTAACATCATCATTATTGGCTTTGAATCTTTTCAGAAAAAGGAAAAAAGGATTCCGCGAGTATGATTTTGAATATTTCTATAAAATGGTGGGTGGCGATATTTCATCATCCTCATCAGTTATGATATCTGGATTACCTGGATCAGGTAAAACAGTTATCCTTGCCCATTTTCTAATTAAGAGTCTAAGAAGTGGAAAACCCTGTATTTTTATCGTTAATTTAGATTTTCCATCTAATTTACGAGAATATCTAAAAGGTTTTGAACCTGATCTAGAGAAATATGAAAAATCTTCAAAACTAATCTTTATAGATGGCTATTCAGCTTCTGGCGGAAAGGAGTCTTCTGAAAAACATCAGATATCTTCAATGGGGGACCTTACTGGACTCGGTGTACAACTTTCTTCTTGTCTTGAAGAATTAGGCCAAGATACTGATGTTTTCTTAGATTCATTAACCCCGTTATTTACAATGCTTAGAGATGAGTATATCGCCAATTTCATTCATTCAGTCGGTGCTAAAACCAAAGGTGTTAATGGAAGATTTTTCTACACCACAGGATCAGCAGTTGGAAGAAAAGGTCTTAATGCTATAGAGGCCCTCTGCGACAGTGTGATTGAGTTATCTTCTACCGATGAAGCTGGCGAATATCAGAGAAAATTACGTATTAAGAAAATGAGAAGGAAACATTTTGAAAGGTGGATCGACTTCAGGGTAGACGGTGATAAAGGCATCATGTTTAGAACTAGAAACTCGCGAAAGTCCAAACTATAACGAACTAGGTCGGTTGACTTTCAAATACACGATCTTTAGGATAGACCTCTATTCCCTTTGACGTTATTTGGTAAGGCCTAAGTTGAGCGTCATGTGCTATTCCCCGCATTTTCTCCACCTGAATAGCTCGTATAACCGTTCCTGCGTGAACCATTGTATGCATAAGGATCACTCCTTGGGAGAGAAATTCTTCCAACTGAAATGATCGGCTAAGCATACCAGTTCTCAATTCCGTACTTACAAGCGATGTGCAACCTGAATTGATTAAAGAATCAAAGAAAGTCAACAATGCTCTTCTCTTCTTGAATGTCGCATCATATCGAAGCATAATAGAAGTTACAGGATCAACCGCAATTCTCTGTATGTCTTCCTCTTTTACAATTTTTGTAATAGTCTCAACCAGAAATCTAACAGTAATTTTAGGTTCTGAAGAGTCTTCGAATTTCGAAGAAACTAGAACATTATTTTTTCGGATCCCTCCTTGCCTTAGCATTGTAGCATCTAAAAAGAGAATTTCACCATTTTTTTCCAGCCCCTCAATATCCCATCCAAATGAAGACAAGTTAGTTTTGACTTGTTCAGGAGTTTCATCCATTGCCACATATAATCCACGCTCATCAGCTTTTGCACCGCTTGTCAAAAACTGCATTTGAAGAATTGTTTTTCCTGCGCCTGGACTGCCTACCACAAGAACGCATTTTCCTTTAGGAAGACCCCCTCCAAGTAATTCATCTAAACCTTTTACCCCAGTCGAAATGAGTTGCATTTTCTATCTTAACCGCCACAATACTTTGTGAAAACTCGATTTAAGATTTGCACGGAACATGGATATATGGTTTAGAGTTCGATTTTACAGATAAGCGAACCTTTTCTACCTTAAATTCTAAGCAATTGTGGCATATATTTGGATATTTGTTAATTTTGAAGTGTCCAATATTCGAAATTTAAGTAATCTAGATCATAGATGTTTATGAAATTGTATTGGCGACTCTAACTGTTTGCTGTGAAGGGTTTAAACTATGAAACCATTTTTGAGACATCAATGTATGCCGTATTGATACATAAACAGCAAACCATGCGCACGGATGATCCGATCTATGGTATAGCGTGTGCTATTTGGAGAAAATAATTATGTTCAAAAATTACAGTAAAAGAAGAAATCTCAATGCGATATTAATGCTCATTATTTTGACACTACTAGTACAAACGTCTTCCTTTTACGTGGAACACGCAGTAGGCACAGATGAAAATAATCTCAATTCATTTTCTTCGAACTTACTAACAGATGAAATGGAGATTCCAAAATTCGAAATTGTTGGTGAAAATTATATAGGAGATAAAATATCCATCTCTGAAAAAGGTGGGATAATTGAGATTTCTGGGACAGAATTCTTTTTCTTTCCATGGAAACACATTTCCTGGACAGAAAATAATGTGGACGTCATCTTTGTAGCCAATGTTACAGAATCGAATTTTCGTATAGGATTTTTATTTTTAACAAATGGTTCATCGAGTTTTGATGTAAAAATCTTTGAATATGCATCAGCAACCTATCAGAAAATGACATTCCAAGGAAAAACCTTCATCACAGAAGACTTTGTTAAACTAAAAAAAACATTTGAGAATAAGATATCAATCATTCCTTCTGGTAAGATTGACAACAGACTTTTTGCCACAGGCCCCAGTTTATTCATCGTAAGCCATGAGGGAAAATTAAAGCTTGACTCTTCAATCATGAAACTTTATGTCATACACAATACAATAAATCCATCTTCAGGTTGGAATGAACTCTGGACATTAGGTGTAACTGAATCAAAGGATTATTATTTCAACATTTTTTATATGAATACTAAAAATAAGAGTGACATCATTTTTGGTCACTCCCTTTGTCTGAATGACTATGCAGTTCTTGAGCAGAAACAGTTAGATTCGACGTGGTTTTTGAAAGGTGAAGGTTATCAACTATCAGTAATGGTGCCTCTTGAGATAAAATCTCTTTGGGTAGATGGTTTTCGTTTTGAAAAAATAGATGATTCCACATTTTATAGTATGTTGAATGAAGGAACTCACATAATATCAATAGAGAATGGAACTTCTCAAGTTGATGGTATACGTTTTGGATTTAATAAATGGTCAGACGACGTTGATAAGAACCCTCGAACAATTACCCTTGATTCTAATGTTACGCTTTCAGCGGAATACTCAAGAGAGTTTTTACTCACAGTCGATTCATTGAACCCAGATGTAGATGTAAGTGGATGGTATGATGAAGGAGAAGAAGTTCAACTACCTATGTTTATTGATCATGAAGATGGAGACATTAAATATATTCTTGAAAGTTGGTCGGGAGACATAAGTGTAAGTGAAAATTCTACTTTCGTATTGATGGATGCTTCAAAAACGGTTCATGCAAACTGGAGAAAACTATACAAAGTTATTGTTTCAAGTGAAGGTCTACCAGCAAATTCATCTTTGAGTTATAAAATCAACGAAATTGAGATCTCTGTAAGATCTAATGAAATCGCCTATGATTGGGTTGAAGAAAATTCTCTTATTCAAATAAACGCGAGTATACAATCTACTTCATCTTTAGCGGAATTTTTTTTAGATCATTGGAAGAGTGTTGAAATTCCTGAGATAATATGGCCAGTTCGAATACATCAACCAGAACAATTTACGGCAGTCTTTACGAATCAGAAACGCGACTCCCAACTGTCATGTGATCTATCCAATGCTTATCTCATGACTACTGGTCAACTCATAATTAAAGGCAAGTTGGACCCACCTAAGGAAACAAAAGTGATTATAGAATATCGAGTTAGCGGTCAAAAATGGAATACGTTAGCGGAAGTTGAAACAGACATTTTGGGTAATTACGAGTATTATTGGTATCCTAATGTTACAGGAATAATACAAATAAAATCTGTTTGGCCAGGAGATGTAACGTATAATCCTACTGCAAGTCAAACCGAGAGTATGGCAATTAGCCAGAGCATGTTGAAATTCAAAAAACTCGCAAATACATTCAACAGTTCAACCTCCTTAGTATATGATGAATTAAATGGCCCACAAGATATTGAAAGAGAATTGGGATTGCCGTTTACATTTGGCATGAACATAGTAGACACGTTATATGTTGAATTGTCTACAATTAGGCCATTGGGTTCAATCGCCGCTATAGTCGTAGGATCGGCAATCATTGGATTCTTTTACATTTTTCCTTGGGCGATTTTAATATCAGTTATAGCAATCATTGCAAGAAAAAGATCGATAAATAAGAAATTACTTTTTCCATTATATATTTTCTGGATGATCAGCTTTTCATACCTCATATTGCATGAATTAAATGTAGGATTGTTCATCGAACATTCACGATATTTACTTACGATATTAACTGCAACATTAGCGTCTGTAACTGGACTTTTGATAGCCTTCCTACCATCCTTTAAGATCACAAATCGACTTGCGAAAAGATGGCAACCTAACGAAAAACAGTCAACTAAATATTTGAGTCCTCAACAATTTCGCGCGACATAAAAATGCTTTTAAAAGAATTGTTGTTGAGAATGGGATTTCAAAGTGGATAAATGAATTCAGATTTATAAGGCTAGTACGGCATTCAGTCCACTAGGAGCCCATTTGCGCTGATACGAATTGAAACAACGAAAATCAATATTAGCTTTAACATTATTTTTAGTATTCATAGGATCGATTGGCTCTATTGAAAACATAGAGTCTCAAGAAAAAGACTTACAAATAAAACACGCATTGCACATTCTTGCTCCTGATGAATCAGAATATGGCTATATAAGCAAGAATATTCATGAAACCACAATCAACGATAGTCGAGTAGAGTTTCACGCTTCAGTTAATATTCTAAAAGTCCAGTCCAAATCTCCGGGGATTGTTCTTCAGATAGATGCTCGGGGGACCAGTCATTCTGAAGAAAGCGATTATGGTGCAACATCATCAAAGGATGAGCTTAGGTATGCATTTAGACTAGCAACCGATGGAAGTGTGATTTTCTATTATCCATTTATGGATTCCTCGGCTGCTGTAACTGTAAAAGATGGATGGAAATTAGGAAAATGGATCCATCTTGCAATAATAGTTGATACAGATTCAGCTAAATTTTATATCAATGGAGTATTGGTCAGCGAGAGCGATAATGAACTATCACCAAAACCTGGCGGTTTTTATGTTTCGAAAATCGGCATGGGCAAGACAGATAGATTAAGAAGAGGCATGGAGGCTTTTATCACAAGAGTTTTGCTTGTTAAAGATGGATCAAATATATTCGCAGAGAACTTTGAATATAACCTTGAATCTTATGAAATCAAAAAGTCAGCTTATGCAATAGTTCAAGTGATCGATCTAGTTCGATTTACAAGCATTGAAGTATTTTCATCTCTGAAATCAATACCTTCAGGCGATTCTGCGCTTCCAAGAGCTAGACTTTTTGATTCCTCTTTAAACGGAATTTCTAATAAGACAATTATTTTTGAATACCAATTTAATGACCTATGGGTAAAAATTGGCGAATCAAAAACAGACTATAATGGTACAGCAGAATTCAATTGGAAGGTCCCTAATGATCTACAAGGATACATTTATATAAGAGCCATTTTCCAAGGAGACACGGAATTTGCTGAATCCCAAAGCAAAAATCTACCCATTCAGGTCACTATAACATCTGGTCCAAAGATTAAGACTCTCATCACCATATTTTCGATCTTTACCATTGGATTAGTAGGCATAGCATTTCTATCTTACAGATTAGGTCGAATCAAGTTCTTGAGCATTATATTACCGATAATCTGCTCAATCAGTCTTTTTTTTAGTCTACCCATATTAGCTAATGCCTTTGAAATTCAAACATATGTTGCTTATGAGCTTACTACAGTTTCATTACAAATATTCGATACACAAATTGATCGAATAATTTGGCTTTCATCTAGCATTATTATGTCTATCTCCTGGATGGTACTTTATACAAGAAAGATATTAGAAAGGAAAATAACTGCAATCCCAATTATTTCAATGATCTTATCGATAACTCTTCCATTATTAGGAATAGATCATGTTGGATCATTTTTTGCTTTTCTTTCACCGATATTAGTAGCATTTACTCCATTACTAATTCACAATAAACGAGAATTACCTAATTCAATAAATTCTGCAATTATGTTTTTGATTTCATTTCTTTCCATAATATGTTTAATTGAGGTCGGTTCTGCTCTTGGTTGGGTTTACAATTCACTCGATCCGCATGCTCCTTTCGATGGAGATCCTAGATGGATTTTACCTTCACTTGAAGCTAATTTAACCGGAATTCTCTATCCATTTACCTTGTCTGCCCTTATTGTACTTGTGTTTTCGTGGGCATGGATTCCCATATTAAACAAAGTTTACAGATCATTCATCAAACAGCATATCGAAAACACAATTATAAAAACAAAAGAACATCTTAACTCACAAAAACAAGAGAAACGAATCTCAAGAGATAACCACTACAAATTCCTGACTTTACTCATCATTCCAGTAATAATTTTGACATCCTTCTTTCTCGTATACTATCCTTATTTCTATACTCCTAGACTGATTGGCGTTGATACACCTTGGTACTACGAGAATCTTCTTGCTATCTCAAGCTCGGAGGGAATACAACATGTGATATCCGATTATGGCGCGGTAACAAGACTGCCGTATCTACTAATCCTCTATGCCCTAATGACTGTTTTTTCTCTCCCGCCTATGATAGTTGTCAAAATAGGCCCAGCGATACCTGCTGCTTTAATGGGCATCTCTTCATTCTATCTTACCCAAACGCTTACACGCAATGATTTCATAGCTACAATCTCAGCATTTTTAGGATTATTTTCAATAGCTACGACCGTAGGTATTTTTGCTGGTGTTTATGCAAACTGGCTTGCTTTAGGTTTCGTTTTGATATTTTGGACTTTATTACTTAAGGTCTGGCAAAATCCTTCAAGAAGTCTTATTTTAATTACGGTCATAACGAGTTTCTTGATCTTAATTACTCACCCTTGGACATGGGCCATCATTCTAGCAAGCCTCGCAGCATATCTAATGTTTAATCTAATCTTACACCGTTCAGACAATAGTAACAGTTCCCAAAAGATCACTGCTAACAAATCTACTCTAATTATTCTATGCATAAATTTCGTATTGATGGTAATTCTTCTGACAGTTTTCTCTAGTGGAGAATTCATTCGACTATCAACTGAAGTACTTGCTGCCATGAATTCAAAATATCTAACACATTTTTTAGGAGTCATGACATATTCTCTACGGTTCTATGTGGGCGGGTTTTTAGCCAATACAATCATCATAATATTATGCATACTGGGTCTTTTTACAATCAAGAATCTAAAAAGACAATTCTATGCAGTTTTCATCTCTTTGCTCTTAGTAGCTTTCGTTCCTTTACTACTCTTGGATTCTTGGTGGCAGTGGAGGTTACTCTATATGATCCCATACAATATACCGGCGACGCTTTTTTTATTCTATGCATTAGATGCGTCTAAAAAATCTGGAATAAGATACGCATTTATTTCCACGATTTTATTTTCTCTGATAATGGTATTATCTTCATTTAACTACGCCTTAAGATGTCTGAATTATATACCCGGTTAATCCTATCTTTAAAAACCATAGCAAATCAAGGATAGTCTAATCTGATTGAATCGTTTAAAAGAAAGCAATATCTTTTGAAAGAATACTTGGAATATTATTGGAATAATAAATATGAGATATGATCTCGGTGCTGTTGTTGAAGGTAGTTTGCGTCATTCCCGCACATAATGAAGAGTCGACTATTAGTTCCGTCGTTAGAAATGCAAGAACTATCTGTAATCTGGTTATTGTTGTTGATGACGGCAGTACCGATAAAACTGTTGAAGAGGCAACCAAAGCGAAAGCAAAAGTAGTGAGTCACATTATCCGATTAGGTGTTGGAGCAGCTCTTTCAACGGGGTTACGTGCAGCCTCTAATCATGATGCCGAGATAATAGTTACTCTTGATGCTGATGAACAGCACGATCCAAAAGAAATTCCTAACGTAATTGCTCCTATAGTTGATGGAAAGGCAGACTTGGTCATCGGATCCCGGATATTAGAAAAGAATTCTGAAATGCCATTTCAAAAGTTAGTTGCAAATAAAATTCTATCAAAATTGACTTCATTTGCCTCTGGAATTGAAATTAAAGATTCACAATCTGGATTCCGAGGAATGTCCCGACATGTTGCAGACAGCATAAAATATGAATCAACAGACTATCAATGGGCCTCTGAGATGATAATTTCACTGTCCAAACGTGGATTCAGAATAGTTGATGTGCCTATCAAAACTGTTTATTTTAAATCACGTAGACGGGGAGCTGGTTTTCGAGACGCGATAAAGATACTTTATAACATCCTGCATCCTAAGTAGCGACAAATAAGTGGCGATTTCACATATGATTGAACCCTACGGATTAATAGTGATTTTACTAGGACTCATAATGGCGGCATATACTTTCAAGGAATTTTATCGAAAAAGGATTGGAACAATTCCTTTTATAATATGGACAATAATTTGGATCGCTTTAATTTCTACAGGTGTATATCCACAGCTTTATCTCGGACTTGCATCGAGCTTGGGTATGGCCGCACCAATTCAATTTGTGACAACTTTTTCTATCATGATATTATTTGCAATAGTCTATCAAATCTTCAGGACAGTTGGGGATATCAATAGAAAAATTACTAAAATAGTTCAACAATTAGCTCTGGAAAAAACTGAGGTTAAAATGGATCAGTAAACATTTGACATATGCTGGAGGATCATAATTTTTGAAAACAACAATAGTAAAACTTGAAGATTCCGTTGGTAAAGTATTGTTTCACGATGTCACTAGAATAACTAAAGCTGGCAAATTCAAAGGTACATTATTTAAAAGAGGGCATTTGATTCAGAAAAAAGACCTTCCTAAACTTCGTAAGATAGGCAGAGAACATATTTACGTGTTAGAACTTGGACCTGATGAACTTCAAGAAGAAGATGGTGCAGCCAAACTTGCCTCTTTGATTACCGGTACAAATCTGAGAAAAGCAAAACCAACCGAGGGCAACGTAGCTATTATTTCGGATACTGATGGGATACTTAAAATCGATGTTGATCGTCTGCATCAAATTAATGAAATTGATGGTTTGGGAATAGCAACTCAACACAAAGATCGATTAATTAATTCTGACGAGAAAGTTGCAGTCGCAAAAGTATTTCCTCTGACAATAAAGAAAGAACAAATCAATCGTGTAACTCAAATCTGTGAAAATGGCGGACCAATTATAAACGTAATCTCACTTAAAAAAATGGATATTGGACTTATCATAACTGGCAATGAAGTTTACCATGGTTTGATCAAAGACGAATTTGGTCCAGTAATGAAAAAGAAAATTAAAAAACTTGGCTCTACAGTTACAAAAATTATCTTTGCACCTGATGATCCAAAACAGATTGTAGATGAAATGTTAAAATTACAAAATGAAGGAGTTGATCTAATAATTGCTACCGGAGGAATGGCGGTAGATCCTGACGATGTGACATTAAGAAGCGCCTTGGAAGCGAAAGCTAATATAATAATATATGGTGCACCAGTACAACCAGGTTTCATGTTTATGATCTCATATCTCAATGATACACCATTACTAGGTATTCCAGCATGTGCAATGTTTTATGATACAACAATTCTTGATTTAGTACTACCAAGAATCCTGGCTGGAGAAAAATTAACTCGCAAAGACATAATTTCCTTAGCTCATGGAGGACTCTGCCTGAAATGTAAGAAATGCACTTTCCCCGTCTGTCCATTCGGTAGAGGCTAAACTATCTTGAAAAAAGAAGCTATTGTACTCATTAAAGGTGCAGGTGATGTTGCGACCGGTGTGGCTCATACACTAGTTAAGAATGGATACCATGTTGTTATGACTGAAATCCCAAATCCAACAACTGAGAGAAGAGCTGTAGCATTTTCAGAAGCCGTATATGAGGATGAATGGCATGTTGAGGGGTTGACGGCAAAAAAGACCGCCCCAAACGAAATTCAGCATACTATTTCTGAAGGAAAGATTCCAGTTGTTGTTGATCCTGAAACTAAGATTCTAAAACATCTCAACCCCGATATTTTGATTGACGCAATTATGACTAAAAGGAATACTAGTACTAACTTGCATGATGCTCCAATAACTATTGGCCTAGGACCTGGGTTTGAAGCAGGTAAGAATGTTAATGTTGCCATAGAAACCAGTGAAGGACCTAACCTTGGAAAAGCGTACTATCAAGGAAGCCCTCAACCTTTTCATGGCATACCCTGCAAAATTGAAGGGAAGACTCATGAGAGAGTCATAAAAGCTCCTCAAAACGGTACGCTCAAAGTCTTGACATCAATCGGAGAACATGTTGATGAGGGACAAATTATAGCCAAAGTTGACGACCTTGAAGTTAAAGCAGGGATAAATGGTGTCTTACGAGGCATTATGAGAAATGGACTCAAAGTTAAGAAGAACACAAAACTTGGCGATATTGATCCTAGAGATCAAAAAGAATTTTGCTTCTCAATTGCACAGCGTTCAGAAATTATCGGTGTAGGAGTTCTGGATGCAATTAAGACTCTCCGCTCAAGATCAAATTAGAAATTAATTTGCATATAATAAACAGTAAGGGCTTATGATTCGAATTTCCGGTATTCTTTTGGCTGCAGGCGAATCAAAAAGGATGGGTAAACAAAAATTATTACTCAATCTTGGAAAATCAAACATCATCAATACTACCATAGAAAATCTTTTGAAATCTGAAATTTTTGAACTTATTATTGTTCTTGGCCATGAAGCGCAAAAAATAGAATGTTCATTATCAGAACAGGATAAAAGAATCAAGTTTGCTACTAATAAAAACTATAGAGGAGGAATGAGTACTTCAATAATATGTGGAGTTCTTACAGCATCAAAGGAAAGTGAAGCTTTTCTCATAGCTTTGGGTGATCAGCCTCTAATATCACCTAAGATAATTAACCGCTTAATGGAAAAATATCAATCATCGAGAGCAGGCATAGTTACAGTAATGTATCAATCCCTGAGAGGTCATCCAGTAATAATCTCAAAGAAATATCTTCAAGAAATCTTAGCACTTAATGGAGATATTGGAGCAAGAGACTTGCTCAAGCAACATTTAGACGATACAACATCTATTAATATAGAATCATCTGAAGAATTCTTTGATATTGATAGAATTCAGGATTATGAGGAATTAAAGAAGATTTTTGATCGTAGAATCTCTAATTAAAATTGTTTGATTTCATGAGTTAGCTCGTTGACGATATCATAATTTCTATCACTGATTTTGAATAACTTCAATAATTGTATCACTCAAAGATTTTACTGCCTGCGAAACCTCTAATGAAAGGGATTCTCCAAATTCCAAATTTTTTGGTTGAACAGCTAAAAGCGCTATCATAGTATTTGTTTCTTTTTTCAAATAATCCGCGAAAACATTCAACGGCAAAGTGTGAGTAGAAATTGTTAGACCCTGTATCTCCTCTGGAAAAACAAATCTAACTGTTCCTGGCTTGAAACCTATTTCGCCTGCATCTATCATCAATACATGAGAAGGATTGAATTTTCTTATTGGTCCAACAAAAGTCTCTGGGACCGTTCCACAATCTATCAGAAGTATGTTGTCAGTCGTTTTTCCCTGTAACGCTTTAACAATAACTACGCCGAGTCCATCATCACTCTTCAACAAGTTACCGATTCCAATAATTACAAGACGGAACTCTTGACCTAGCCAATCCATCAACATTTGTCTTACATTTTTTGAATGCATAGAGTCGCCATCTCAATGGCGTGTAACTCATCTGTCCAATTAGATGTACAAATCATTATTATTTTTGAACCAGAATGCAATTCACTCAATTCAAATTCCTGGATTTATCCTACAATTGCTCGAACATAATTATCCAAATTAAGTGCTGCTTCAGCTGCTTGATTTGCAAAATCAGCGAATGGACCGGGATATATTCCTATCACTATACAAAGTATGGCTAAGATAATCATTGAAAAGAGCATGGGTGCAGGCGCTTCTTTTGCTTTCTTAGCAAGGTCAGTTGGTTCGCGTAACATAATGATTTGAATTATTCGAAGATAATATCCGACTGAGAATAATATGTTCAGGACCATTATTGCCGATAGGCCATACCATATTCCGCTCGTTACACCTTGTTGTATTCCAGCTAATATTATCATGAATTCGCTTTGGAAGGCGTTTAATGGCGGTATTCCTGCCAATGCGAGAGATCCGATAATAAATGTGAGGCCGGTTATTTTCATTTTCTTCCCAATTCCAGCAAGATCATCCAAGTTTCTGCTTTCAACAGCAAATAGAAATGCCCCTGCGCAGAGGAAGAGGAGAGCTTTTCCAATAGCGTGATTCATAATATGAAATATCCCGCCTGTTAACCCATATACTGAAGCGATTGAAAGTCCAAATATTATGTATCCTATGTGGCCGATGCTGCTAAAGGCTAAAAGTCTCTTAATGTCGTTCTGTAGTAGAGCCATAACATTGCCGACTGTCATTGTGATTATCGCAAATATTGCGAGTAACAATTGCCATTGATATTCTGCTGGTGCGAAAATCAATATCATTATACGAATCAGACCATAGACGCCTGTCTTGATGACAACGCCCGATAACATGGCACTTATCGAGCTGGGTGCGGCTGGGTGAGCATCTGGTAGCCAAGTATGGAAGGGCACGATAGCTGCTTTGACTCCTAATCCGAGAACGATCATGGCTAATGCAAGGATTGACCAGGGTGTTGGCGTATTGGATATTGTACTACTTAGGTAGGCGAAATTCAATGTGCCAGCCATACCATAGAGTATGGACATTGCGAAGAGGACTGTTGCGCTTCCTGCTGAGCTTATAATCAGATATTTGAATCCTGCTTCAATTGACTCCCATTTTTCTTTTCTAAAGGCAACTAGCACGTATGAGGTTATACACATTATTTCCCAGAATAGGAAGAATGTGAAGAAATCTCCTGCAAAGGCAACGCCAATCATACCGGCTACCATTAATAGTAATAATGTGTAGTACTCTGCATGACCGGTATCACGTTCCATATATTTTGTTGAATAAATCGCGGTCAACAAACCTATCAAAAGAAATATGGCAGCCATGAATATGCTTAGCATATCTATCTGAAGGATTGCGATACCTCTGAGCTGTTGTCCGGCCCAGTAATGAGTTATGATTCCTTCAGCAGCCACCTCATTGTATAGAAGATAGAGTGCGATGGCCGATACCAGGAATCCAACTACAGCCCAAATATCTACAATCTTTCTGGTGCGCATTTTAACGCCAAGTAAGTAGACGATTGGCGCTAGTATGGCGAATAAAATCAGTAGGTCTATTGGTAATGATAAGATCATTTTCATGCCCCCACCAATATTTTCATTACAGCTTCTGCAGCCGGATACACTATTTCAAGTGGTACAAATGCAAATATTCCATATGCAACTGTGAAAAACGTCAGTATAGCTATTGGAATAAGCATACTTATTGGAGCTTCTTTTGTATTCGATAGATTTGATGGACATTCACCGAAGAATACCCGTTTGACCATTCGTAGGTAGTATGCTGCTGTTATTATTGCTGCACCTACTGCGAGGAATGCTAATATCGTGTAACCCGCTGCAAAGCCTCCTGCAAAGATCATCCATTCGCTGGCGAATCCTGCAAAGGGTGGAGTGCCAGCAATTGATAATCCACCACAGAGGGTAGCAACTGCTGTTATAGGCATTTTACTGGCTAATCCTCCGAGTTGTTTCATATCCCTTACTCCAGTTGCATAGATGACTGCTCCAGCACACATGAAGAGAAGGCCTTTCGCAATTCCATGATTAATAATATTAAATAACCCACCGCTGAGACCTATCACGTTTAGACACATTATTCCAAACAGGATGTAGCCTACTTGACTTATACTGCTGTATGCAAGCATTCGTTTTAGGTCAGTTTGTACGAAAGCCATTATTCCACCCCAGAAGACTGTGATTATAGCTAGAATGGCTAAACTGTAAGCAACTGTCATGATCTGTGACGGGAACAGTGTTAAGGTAATTCTTACGATTGCGTATGCACCAGTTTTAATCATGACTCCACTCAACAATACACTGATCGGAGTAGGTGCTTCTGCGTGAGCATCAGGAAGCCAAGTATGAACCGGAAAGATTGCAAGTTTAACTGCGAATCCAATAAACATGAGTATCATTATTCCCTTAAGAATTCCAGGTGCTACACCAGTTAAGAGGTCTGGTAATTCTAATAGATTGAAGGTTCCGGTTACGGCGAAAGTTGTTAGAATTCCAAAGATTAGGGCTGCTGCACCTGCGTGTGTAAATAGGAAATATTTCATACCTACTATTCTCGGTTTTCCGGATCCCCAGTATGCTATCAGGAAGTAAGATGGAATCAACATCATTTCCCAGAAAACATAGAAAAGTATCAGGTTTGCAGACAAGACTACTCCGATCATTCCTGATACGAAGAGAAGCATTGAGGCAAAGTATATCTCATGATTATGTTCGTGACTCATGTATGATATCGAATAGATCGCTGCTAGTGTCGATATTCCTGCTATCAATACAGAGATTGCAAAGCTCAGATGATCTTGTAGGAATATTGCTTCGATCTTAAAGAGTCCTATCCATACACCATAGTTTTCTATAACATGACCTTGACTCAGAATTGTATTCCAAGAACCTAGTAGAAGCAATGTGGAGATAGCTAATGCTATCGTTGCCATTATTCCATTGCCGACTCTACCGATTTTCTTTCCAGCTATGAAGCATATTGGTGCAATTATAGCAGGGATCATTATTGCCAGAATCAAATCCATACCTGTAAATCCACTCATCCAAATCACCATCCGATTAGTATTAACGCTAGTATTAGGAACCCAGCGAGTCCGACTAAGACCGCGGACATATTTGTATTAAGGTTACCAGTGTGAGAAGGTCTGAAACCTTGACTCATCCATTGAGCCGTTCCAGATATCACATAGTTAAAGCGATCTATTACTGCATCTTCAATCCAGTTGAAAAGCCAATTACACAATCGTGTAAATCCGTTTACAAATATCGCATAGTACATTTTATCAAAATAGTAGCCTTCAGACAACAATGCGTGTATAGGTTTCAATGCTCCTGTTCGTAATTTCTCTGCTGAAATGACTTTTCTGAAATAGATTAGATATGAAATGATGAAACCAAGTATGAGTGCTGTAAGAGATATCAACACGGGTATCGGTTCAATACCCGGCATATGACTTAGTCCCAAATATTCTAGGAAAGGTGCTTCAAAGAATCCTGATATTACAGCGGCAACTGCTAGAATAATTAGAGGTATTGTCATAATATAAGGTGACTCGTGTAAATGATGAGTATCCTTGAGTCTTGTCTTGTCTCCCAAGAATACGAGGTAGAGCCATCTAAAACCATAAGCTGCAGTACATAGACTTGCTGCAAAGATCATTATCAATGGCAGATATAGGTGAGCTTCAAATATTGCTGCAACTATTAGATCTTTGCTCCAAAATCCATTAAACGGTGGAAAACCTGTTAGAGCAAGTATGCCAACTAAACTTGTTACGAATGTGATGGGCATATATTTTCTTAGGCCCCCCATCTCTCGCATGTCAGCAGTACCAACTGCATGCATTACTGATCCAGCGGCAAGGAAGAGCAATGCTTTGAATAATGCATGACTCATGACATGGAATTGGCTTGCAAACCAACCGAATTGGGTTCCAATTCCAAGTGCGGTTATCATGAATCCAAGTTGGCTGATTGTAGAATAAGCTAGAACACGTTTGATATCAACAGATACCAAAGCCATTGTTGCTGCGATTAAAGCAGTTATCGCACCAATGTATAGGACGGTAGTTAGCCATTCCGGTACTCCACCAAACAGTATGAAAGTTCTAGCGGTAAGATATACTCCAGCTTTAACCATGGTCGCGGCATGTATGAGAGCACTGACTGTCGATGGGCCTTCCATTGCATCTGGAAGCCATATTTGAAGAGGAAATTGAGCCGATTTTCCTATTGCTCCAGCGAAGATGAGTAATGAGGTTGCCATCAGTACCGCGAAGATAATCTTGCCCGACTCTATTGCTGCAGCTGATTCAAGGAAACTGAATGAGCCTACATGCAGGTACAGAATAAGTATTCCTGCCAACAACATTACATCTCCTACTTTGGTCACTAAGAATGCTTTCATTCCAGCTCTTGAAGCGCTCTCTTTCTTGTACCAGAATCCTATCAGTGCATAAGAACATAAACCAACTATTTCCCAGAAGATGAACAATTGGAGGAAGTTATTTGCCATTACGAGTCCGTTCATTCCACCAATGAAGAAGAGTATGAAAAAGTAATATCGTGTTAGACCTTCTTCATGAGACATATAACCTATAGAATATAGGACAATGAGCGCCCCAACGCATGAAGCCACAGTAACCATGAAGACGCTCAGTGGATCTACAGTTACCCCAGCTTCAAGACCTATCTGTGGGATCCAAGTAACAGTCAAGTCCTTGGCCTGACCATGGAGGCTCAATACTTGAGGAATCATTGACACTGCATAAGCTGCACCAATAAATGATACAATTACAGCAAACCAGTTTCTGAGTCCGGAGCTGATCTTGCTAACTATTGGAATTAACAGTGCACTAACTAATGGTATTACCCAAACTAGCCATGGAGCATATTCATCGAATGGAATCAATTATTTTACCACCTTAACCTCTTTAGTTCTCTAACATCGAGTGTCTTATAATGACGGTATGCATGAACAGCAATTGTTAAGGCAACAGCTACCACACATGCACCTACTACTATCGACATTATAACAAATGTATGACCTAGAGGATCAGCTCCTCCAGGATTTCCATAAGTAGCTAAAGCGATGAAATTTAGATTTGCAGCACTTGTAAGAATTTCAATACCAATTATCAATTTTATCATATTGCGTTTTACTGCAAGGCAGTACATCCCCAATATGTAGAGAATTAGTGCAGTCACGATATAGTAGCTTAAAGGTATCAAATTCATTCTTTCTCCTTACCATACCTCAACATAGCGATACATCCTGCTGCCGCTGCGAAAACAAGGACCGCTTGAATAATGACATCAAGAGTTCGATTATTCCAAAGATATGCAGATGTAATTTGTCCAATACGTTCTTCAGCAAAATCTGAGCTGAATCTTGTAAACGATTCTAGTTGCAGGATGTCACTAGAACCAACCCATAGTAACATTACTAAAACAATGATTGATAACAGAAGTCCTGCTAAACTTATCTTGTCAGTGAATTCTTCTTTATATGACAATTCATTTCCTCCTTGTCAGCATCACTGCTGCAATGAATAGTACAATTACGGCACCAGCGTAAATCAAGATCTGAAATACAGCAACATATGGTGCATTTAGCAACCAAAATAATGCTCCCAACGATACTGACATGGCAGCAAGAGCTATGATTGTATGTAAAAGGTCTCTAGACTCAATTGTTAGAACTCCAAATATACATGTCGCCACCAAGAGACCTAATTGTAAAATGTCCTCAATCATTCTGTTACATCCCCTGGGGATTCGCTTTTCCTCTTATAGTCATAGATTAGACCATCTTGGTTTGAATCAGCAAGATCATAGGTTGTCTCTTGCGTTATAGCAGATCTTGGACAAATGTCAACGCACTCAGCACAAAATACGCATCTGCCGGCATACCATTTCATATCACATGTTGGGCCTTCTCCAATCATTTCAAGGGCGAAAGCAGGACATACTCGAATGCATAGACCACAGCCGATACATTTACTGTCGCTGGACTCGAGTGTATTGATAACTATTTTTCCTCTTGACCCTGGGATCGATTCATATTTTTCGAAGGGGTATAGAAGAGTTGATGGTTTCTTTAGCAGACTTTTCGCGCATTCATCTCTCATTGCCATTTTTTTCTTTCTCCATCATATCATTAAATAGAGCTGAAGAATTACGATCTGTAAAATTGAGAGCGGGACCAAATACTTCCACGACCCACTAATCATTTGATCAATTCTGAATCTTGCAAATTGTGCCCTAATGAATCCGATGCTAACGACGATGATTACTGTCTTTATTATGAACCATATGATTCCTGGAATCAATGGAATAGGGCCTGTTGGTCCTCCAAGAAACAGCGCTACAACTAATCCTGAAACAAACACAAGTTCAAGATCGTGAGCTAGTCGTAGAAGTCCAAGTTTTCTACCGCTGAATTCTGTCTGCCAACCTGCAACAATCTCGGTCTCAGCCTCCGGAATATCGAAAGGCACACCCTCAATTACTGCGATAATTCCAATAATTACTATAACGAAACCTAATGGGTTGAGTAGTATACTCCAAAAACCATCAGTCGCCTGCCATTCAACAATATTACTAACAGATAATGTTCCTGCCAGAATAGCTGGACCTATGAATGATACAGCTAGCGGGACCTCATACCCTAAAGTTTGAAGTGCAGCTCTCATACCACCAACTAAGCTGAATCGATTTGTTGATCCCCAACCAGCTAAGAAAGCTAGAATCGCAAATAGCGTCATGATGAATATTAGAAAAATCAAATCCCCTTCAAATGATACAATTGCAGAAATTCCATTTATTGGAACCATGAAGAGAGCTGTAAAAACAAGAGTCAATAGAAGTATTGGCGCCGCTCTGAAAATCATTTTGTCAACTGCTGATGGCTCAATATCTTCTTTTGCAAGCAGTTTAATCAGGTCTGCTAACGGCTGAAATAGTCCTCGAGGTCCAGTGTGATGGGGCCCGTACCTGTTCTGTGCTCGTGCATATACTTTTCTATCTACCCATTGATAGAACAATGCAAGTGTGACAAGGAATATTATTCCTGGATATATCAGCACACTGAATAAATCGTACGCAACTACTTGCCATGACATTTTTTGATGTGCC
>MEZD01000044.1:0-1323 GCA_001775955.1 Candidatus Bathyarchaeota archaeon RBG_13_38_9
AAAAAAAATTAGAATGGATGATTTTCTTGCATTTTTAGGAATGTGGTTAGCTGAAGGAACTACAAATATTTCTGGATATAAAGTTATGTTTGTTGAAAGAAAAGAACGTCAACATGAAATAAAAAATCTTATGAATAGACTCGGATTCAATTATTGTGAAGAAAAAACTGAAGGATGGAATGGAATTAGATATACTATTGCTTGTAAAGAATTATATAATTGGTTTTCTCAATTACACGGTGCAGAAAATAAGTTTATTCCTAGATTTATTTTAGAGTTATCTTCACGACAATTAACTATTTTATTTGATTGGTATATTAGTGGAGATGGAACTAAATATAAAAATTGGAAAAAATCTGATACTGTTTCTAAACGTCTTGCTAATGATTTACAAGAGTTGGCATTAAAAATTGGATTATATTCTAATATTTATAATTATGAAAAAGGTGGGAAACAAATAATTTTAGGAAAAGAATGTAATAAATTACCTTCTTATAGAAATTCTTTTTCATATAAATCTAAAACTTGTATTTGTCCTAATAAAATTAAAGAAATTAATTATAAAGGATATATTTATTGTGTTACTGTTCCTAATGGTATAATTTATGTTAGACGTAATGGTAAACCTATGTGGTGTGGAAATTCAGATTCTATAAGTTGTCCATTACAAGCTTATTGGCGGCTTACTGGTGAAGTTCAAGGTAGTTACAGAGCACGAGATGTAGGAATATTTCTTGTCGGGGAAATGGGTCATGTTCTACTAGAGAGAGGATTCGATTACCAAGAAAAAGTTTATGATTTCCATGGAATAAACGTTACAATTGATGCAATCCATGGTGACTATCCAGTAGAAATAAAAACCACAAGACGAGATATTTGTAATAGGGAATCACTTCCACGAGAATGGATAGAACAACTATCTATAGCAATCTCCGTTACTGGCGCAAAAAAAGGTTACTTAATGGTTCTAAACATTGTAAACCTTCAATTCAGATGTTGGGAATTCAACGGTTTCAATGATTATGAACGTGACCTATTCAAGAAAGCATTTTTAACTCAAATAGCCACAATAGCAAATGCAATAGATAAGAAAAATCCTAAACTACTTAAACCTAAATATTGTGATTGTAGATGGTGTTATTATCGTCCATATGAAGGAAATATTGGATGTCCCTTCTATAACCCACCGAAAGAAACTAAGGAGACTCTGTAAACTCGTCTTTTACTCTATCCAGAACGAGTTCAACATTCATATCTGGATTCAGATTCTTGAGACAAAGTATCAATTTCTTCATTCTTCTGTGACTGACAATCTTTCCAGTT
>MEZD01000044.1:1436-1694 GCA_001775955.1 Candidatus Bathyarchaeota archaeon RBG_13_38_9
GATAAAAATGAGCGAAAAAGCAAAATCCTTCGTGCAAAAACATCAGAAAAGTTCTGATGAAATAAAGAAACAATGGAAAACTCATGAAAGTGCAAAAGAGGGACTGGAACACGATGCTAAGGCTCTTGAAAAGAACCTTTTAGACTTCGGAAAAGTTACAGACCCTATTAAAGACCCAGCTACAGATGCTGTTCTATGTTGGGTAAGACGACCAACACAGAAAGAGTTTGAAGACATGATTCCAGAAGGCATATTAAA
>MEZD01000044.1:1818-2918 GCA_001775955.1 Candidatus Bathyarchaeota archaeon RBG_13_38_9
TCAACTTTACCTTTAATTCGACTCTTCCAGATGCATCTAAATAACATATTCACTGAGCTTGGGTTGGTTGCCGAAAATTTTTGAGAACCGATTACGGGTTCAATAAACTTTCGGTATGCGAAATGCTCCATTGCACATTCAGCGAACTTCAAGAACGGTGTAAAGAGCCAGCGGATTATCCTCTGGCGTTGAAGTATATCGCTGAAAAAGACAACAGACTTAAAGAAGCACAGGAAAAAGCGAAAGCCGAAGCAGAAGCCAGAGCAAGATTAAAGAAAGTAGGTGTGAAACATTGAGTATAGTGCTATTCGAATCCGACAACGGAACAAAACAACTTACTATTGATAGGTTAAATGAATTAAGGAAGAAAATACCAGAAGAATACGAAAAAGCTCTAGATGTAGTCTGGGATAAAATCTTTCTTACTGCAATAATGCTTTGTCCTGTTGATACAGGAACTTTGATGAGCACCATACGAATAGAAAGAGGTGGCGGAGTGATGAGCGGCTTCTCTGGAATAAAGGCAATCACAATCTTTGATAGCACAATAGTAGCTGGTGATGAAAGAATAATTAATCCAAAGTCTGGTCAACCATGTATTTACTCTACATGGGTGCATGATGGACACTTCGATAGAGGTGGTAAATGGGTTCCTGCTCAACCATTCCTTACTGATGCAGTTAATGCACATGAGGAAGAACTTGAAAGGGCACTTGATAACGTTAATAAAGCATTAGAGGAAAACTTCGGGAGAGAATAAAAATGTCTTCAATAGGTGGTGGATTTGGAATGCGAACTATCTGGATTACGTTACGTGCCGTAAACTATACATCCAGAATTTTTGATGATATAATTAAGGATGTAGGAAAACTTATCGGAAAAGAGTTAGAACTCAATAAAGCTCAGAAAGAAGCTATAAAAACTGCTACACAATTTGCTAGTGCAGGTCTTTTGTTAGTTTCTCTTTCTCAAATGACGGCACAAAGCATATTCAATATGGCTCTTTCTACACAGAAAGGAGCAGAAGAAATTGCTGAACTCCAATCAAATATGGAACAGGCAAAAATCGCATTTGCAGATACTGCATATGAAATTCTTGA
>MEZD01000044.1:2950-3309 GCA_001775955.1 Candidatus Bathyarchaeota archaeon RBG_13_38_9
TATTGGAAATGATTCAACAGAATGGAGCTTTACGTGGTCTCGTAATAGTTCTACTTGCTTTAGCGGCTATTCTTGTAGGATTGGTAGGTGTAGCATTCCTTTACGCAGGTGCAATGAGGGCGGCGGCTATATGGAACCAGATACTAGGTGTAGAATCCTTAAAAGCTATTCCTTCACTTCTAAAACAGAAGCTCACAGTTGATATGTTGAGCACAAGCTGGGGCAAACTTGCAGTTATGATGATGGCGGCTGTAGGTGCATTCTCACTTGTAGTAGTAATCACAGAAAAGTTTGGCGGAATGGCTGGTGTCATAGTAGGTGTAACAATGGCTATCGTTGGACTAGCGGCGGCTATAGCT
>MEZD01000044.1:3331-3475 GCA_001775955.1 Candidatus Bathyarchaeota archaeon RBG_13_38_9
TGGGTGGAACAGTTGCTCAAGATATTGCTACAATGGCGGCTTTGGGTGTAGCATTCGGTGGAGCGGCTGGTGCAATATATGCAGGCTCTCAAGGAAGCTTTGCTATGGGAACAAGAAGCGTTCCATATACTGGTTACGTTCAAG
>MEZD01000044.1:3634-3816 GCA_001775955.1 Candidatus Bathyarchaeota archaeon RBG_13_38_9
TAACGGAACAACAGAATGGAAAGGATTTGTTGAAGAAATAGACGTAGAATGGGACGATGAAGGAAAATACTATTCTCTATCTGGAAGAGATATTACATTGATTCTTTGGAAGAAATATACAGAAAACTATTCAAATATGCATGAAAATACTGCTGGTTTCTTCGGTTCAGTTAACATTAATG
>MEZD01000044.1:3839-4139 GCA_001775955.1 Candidatus Bathyarchaeota archaeon RBG_13_38_9
ACACCAAAATCTGATGCGGTTGTAGCTCCAAGTGATGAAGCTTCTTATCCAAACAATAAAGAGGGATGGGGACTAGACCTTTCACGTATGGGACAATTAAAAGCTAGCAGAACATCAGTAGGACATCCAGACTGGGTAAAACTCAGACGTAGAGGTTATGGATGGC
This sequence comes from Candidatus Bathyarchaeota archaeon RBG_13_38_9, assembly GCA_001775955.1. Classification (GTDB taxonomy): domain Archaea; phylum Thermoproteota; class Bathyarchaeia; order 40CM-2-53-6; family RBG-13-38-9; genus RBG-13-38-9. The sequence continues at coordinate 4,006 of MEZD01000044.1, forward strand.
GTAATACTGGTTCACCATTCAACACCGAAACACCTGTAGTTGATGCTATAATAAGTAATGATTGGACTGGTGTAGGTGTATCCCCTTACATTAATGTAGAAGGTGATGGAAGTTACATCAAATCTGCTACAGTA
>MEZD01000044.1:4146-4842 GCA_001775955.1 Candidatus Bathyarchaeota archaeon RBG_13_38_9
AGGCGATATTCAGTTTTGAGAACTTATCAACACTGGATTCGGATGCCACGGGAGTAAACAAATGTATGTTAAATGTTTACTGGAAACCACTTGCTGGATGGATATTCTGGGATGAGGCTAAAACAGATGTTTATATTTCGCCAGATGGTGGTTCAACATGGGCATTTGCTATGGGAATAAGAGGAAGAGCAAGCCCACTAGCATCTAATCCTTATAGAAAATATTCATATGACGTTTCTAACATCATTGATACTTTAACTAAGGCAGATAATGCAAGAATAAAACTTGTTTGCCAATCTTCAGCTATAGAATCACGAGTTGATTATGTAGAACTTGGAATAAACTACACAACAAATGGAATACAAGACATTCAGGACTATTTCGATGTAACATTCGATACAGAAACAATAGTAGGTATCCTAATCGAAAGCAGAATTGATAATGAAAGTTATCCACGAAACTATAAAATTATGACTGTTGATGATACTCTGGAAACTTGGGCTGATTATGATGAAGAAGCTGACCCTAATTCTCATATTGACCCAACACAGGAGAGCGATACTAGAATAGATTTTGATTGCTGGAATGATGAAACAGCATATCTTGCAAAAGATTACGGGTCTGGAAATATTGAAGATTTTGACTGGGCAGTAAGTTTTGAGTTAAGTGCAGTTAATATTCATAATTATGCATTCA
>MEZD01000044.1:4936-5120 GCA_001775955.1 Candidatus Bathyarchaeota archaeon RBG_13_38_9
TTCACAAACATTCCAATATAGGTATCAAGCATGGACTTGGAATGATGCAGACCCAGTTAATACAACAGGTAAAATCTACAGTATAACATACACAGAAACCGAGATTGTTTCAGAAGTAACAGGAAATACATACAGAGACTTGGTTCATAGTTGGACTCCACAATCATTAGATAATCTCAGGATA
>MEZD01000044.1:5190-6244 GCA_001775955.1 Candidatus Bathyarchaeota archaeon RBG_13_38_9
CGGCAAAGAGAATATTTAGAGAAAGCGATATAATCAGCCTACTAACTGGTAATGCCACTTCTGGACAGAAAAATGTAGATGTAACTGATGGGACAAAATTTGCGACTGGGGACAGGGTTGAAATAAGTGATGATGATACAAAAGAAATAAATAAAATCGCATCAATTTCAACAAATACATTAACAATGGAAAATAATTTAGCAAACACATACACAACTGCGGCTAATGCAAAAGTTAGTGTAGGTTTTTACGATAATCAATACATAAAAGCTGTTTCTATTGATGATGAATACTCTTCGGCGGTGGGACCTTTCAATATTTCTAGAGACAGATTGTTATATTCTATAAATGCTGTAATGGATTACGTTCACAATGCATATGTTCTATATGATTGGTGGTTGGCATTCGATTCAGACAACACATTCCACATTGCAGAGAGAAAAGGTAGCGATAAGTCTTCTACAGTTAAATTCGTAGAGGGAACACATATTAAATCAGTTGAACTACATAGAAGCATCTCAGAAACAGTTCAGAGAGTTAAAGTCATAGGAACTGGACAGGGAAAGAGTCAAGAGGAAGTAAGTTCCTATTGGGTAGAAGATGAAGATGCAATGGATGCCGCAAACACATTCTTTGAGGAGATAATTTCCAAAAAATCTGAGGTTGATAGTGAACAAACCGAATTACTTGGAAACATCTATCTTGAGCAAGAAGGAAACCCAATAGAGCAATTAACTGTAGTAATAAGTAATGATAACTATGAAAGCATGGAATATGATGTAGGAGACGATGTTACAATAACAGACAGCCAGAGTGATGTTGACGATTCATATAGAATCTATAACATCAAAAAAGAGATTTCTGGCGACAGTGGAGAAATGATTACATTAACTCTAGGTTATCCATTCAAAGATGAGGCAGACATCTTCGGAGATTTGTATAACAGACTCAAGAAGATTGAAATTGCAGAATCATTAGTTGCAGACTGGACAGGTGAAGGAATTAATGAAAATAAAGTTGATGCGGAAACTGCAACAACTGACTCTTTCGAGAA
>MEZD01000045.1:0-147 GCA_001775955.1 Candidatus Bathyarchaeota archaeon RBG_13_38_9
ATGTTCTGTTTTAGGATAAACTTGCGACCATTTTCCAACTCCATCAAATTCATAAACCTGATCTGTTTCATAATCAAACCACATTGCGCCTTTTGATAATAAAGGGAAAGATGATTTAAAATATAATATTACATTTTTAATAGAAAT
>MEZD01000045.1:201-447 GCA_001775955.1 Candidatus Bathyarchaeota archaeon RBG_13_38_9
ATACTGGACAACTTCTAATAATAATCTTACCCATGAATTATCTCCATAATCTACGAAAAGTGAATACGCTTCTGCATATTGTCGAGAGTTAACCGCTAGTTTAAATCTTTCTTTTTGGTCTGTTATCATTCTTCCTCCCTTTTAAAATAATCTTCTACGGCTATCTGATCAAGATCAGCGTTAGTTTCTAAATGCATTTTAATAGTACCACCAGTATCCCCTTGTTGTTTTCGCAGGTTAAATAAA
>MEZD01000045.1:500-4496 GCA_001775955.1 Candidatus Bathyarchaeota archaeon RBG_13_38_9
AAAAACCTGACGTGTATCAAGATTACCATATTTTGATCTCTTAATAGGTTTTAGAGGAATTGTCGAAGCATAGTTTAATTCTTCCATATCATGCAATTGTTCGTCTTTATTGCTCCTGTATAATTCCAATGATTTCCGAAGATACAACCTTTTCCCACTTATATTCACTGTAATAATCACCCCATTTTTTACGTCAGGGTTTTTCGCTAATGATTTACTTGATACTCCAATGATCTCGGCTGCTTCTGATGGAGAAACAAATTCACGTACCGGAAGATTAAGAATAGCCTCTTGCTCTTTCTGGTTGACATATTCACGAACCTCTTGTGCCAAATCAGAAGATAAAAACACTTCTCCGCATTTTTCACAATGTTTTTGAGAGATAGAAGGGACAATAACTTCTCCGATAAGCGCACTTTCAGTTAAATAGTCTTTAATCTCCACCTTAATTTCGTTTTTGCAAATAGGGCATCCCATAGTTAATCCTTACATGTTTAATTTTTGAAGAATCCTTGTTGACCATTCGAAAGGCTTTATTTTGCTTTTAGTTTTATCTTTCCCATAAATAAAATCACAGAGGTATAAAATAGCCTTGCAATAGTGTGAATGCTGGCTTCTTTTCATTGGCATTGAGTTCGGGATAGGCATCCCCTGTTTGTCTACTTGATAAGACCAGTTTTGCAAAGCTTGAGCTAATTGTCCACATTTTTTATTAATGGCTAATGCGCCAGGTGTCTCCAGTAATCCCCTTAATACCAAAAGAGTATTTTCAATTGAATTTCTTTTCCCATCAAGCCAAAGCCCTTGGTCTCTGATAGTTTTTTTCATTTGTTGCTTGGTTAAGTTCTCCCGCTTGTCGGCGGTATAAAGATCTCCGATAATTGTTTCATATCTGTATCCTCTTTCAAGCAGTTTGGTACATAGTCCTTTTTCCTTAGTTCCAGGCACATCGATTATAGGTTCGTTGATGGCTGAATGCTCATCAAAAATAACAAGCATTTTACCGTATCTATTTTGGAATTGGGGAAGGCATGGTTTTATTTGCCCAAAAACAACTGTATTCGGGTCAGAAAGTCCAAAATCCATACCAAGACATACTGGGTATACTGGGTCATACTCAAACTCTTTTCCTTCGACGATATGGCACCATTTTCCGGCCACCTTATCTTCTTCGTCGATAGTGCTCACTAATTGTGGGAAAACACGACCAGGTGTTGATGTTTCATATTTTATCTCCATCTCCTGATCCCACAACTCTTGTGTTACGAATCTTATATCACTTCTTTCCCTTATCGCCCATTCTTTATTTAGGGTGGGGTTCATTGACCAATGGATTCTCTTTTTTATCGTTGCCGGATTGTTCGCCATTTGTGCAAATGGGTTATCCATCCCGCATACTGTTGAGATATAAATATCACAGTCGGAAGAAGAGGCTCCTGCCGCTAATACTTCCAGTGCTGATTCTACATGTGCAAATTCGTCATAATCCGATAAACAGGATCTTCTTGACCTTGCCCCTGCAGATCCGGTTAAAAGCCCATTAAGGTAAGAGTTATTATCTGGAAATGACAAAAACATCAACTTATCAAAGGAAGAACTTTCCATCCATCCTCCCCTCATCCATTCCGGAAGCCGCTTTATAAAATACCGCTGCTTACCGAAAAGACTATCGACAGTCCTATCATCAACCTCATCCGCGCCCAATGAAAGTGAATAATTTACTTTGTTCCGGTAGAATAAAAGCAAGTACCCATGGACGTATCTCAACAACCAAGACAACCCCTGCTTCCGTGATTTTTCAACCAACCCTGGAAGTTGCATCTTAACAAGCCACAACATCCACGTTGCAAGATCTTCTTGGAAATCATAAGGGACGAATGGGACAGCTTCTTCTCCAGGAATGAATGTCCAGCAGAAAACATTCATGAAATAAATGATGGAACTTCGGCAAAGATCCATTTGCAGTTTTCGATACTCGGCAGAATTATCGGCGTTTACTCTTACATTCATCCGATAGGCGATGTTCTCTGATCTATCTAATCGATACCTTAATTTTACATCCCGCAGAATTTCACCTTTTTCTGCAGGTCTCTCATGAATAATGATTTGTTTTCCATCGGCAAATTTGCACGATGGATCAAGATAAAATGTCTTCTCACCACCTTCGGCATACATGAACTTTGCCTTTGGAACTCTTGGTACCTGTGCTGCCGAATAGACAGGGTCATCATCTAAAGTAATTACATTACCTAGCTTCATTATTCCCACATCTCTCTAAACTCTGAATATATTTCCTTTTCTTCCAAGTTTTTTACCTGAATAGCAAGTTTATGAGCGAAAGTATTTATTTCTTCATTGACATATAATTTCGTTTTTTGTTGGAAGGTTGATAAGTCTTGTGGTTCTATGTTCTCTATTTTCATGACTTTTATGAAATTTTTGATCGCTATATAGATCATCCCAATGCCAAATAATATGTATGATCCCTGTCTAAAAAATACTCTTAATTCATGAGGAATTAAGCCTGTTAAAAAGAATAATCCCAAGATACTAACTGTAATTATTAGATAAGCGATCATTAGAAGTCCAAGTAAAAAGTTGATTTGATTAATCACTCAGAATAGTCCATGCTGATTTTCGGTTCATTTCTAACTCTTATTTTTAAAGACTCTGCTTCATACATCCATTCAGGAACATTGCTTGATTGAGATAAACATTCAAACCAACCATAAATAAAATGAGCATTTTCATCTGCCGTGTTGAATTGGTTTAACCAATCTGTTGTTGATTCATGCCAAGATATTTCTCTTGTATAGCTATCAAACGAGGTTAACCAGGGATTTAAATCATGGGCAGAACATTCTTCAAAACTTTCTTTTTGCTCTTCCGTTACATCTTCAGAATAGGTTCTTTTCCCGTCTGTTATTTCAACGATTATTCTTTTTGTGTCGTTATCCATGCTTTATCTCCACTGGATGCTTCTGACAAAATCTTCCATATTAAAATACTAATTGCCCCGCAGCTTTTAATTCCGGCAAGTTATCATATTTTTTCTTGTAATCATGCCATCTAGTGCTTTTAAATATCGCTTTATGGTTAACCCATCGTGCAAACTCTTTTTGTTTATAGCTTGGATCTTTATTGCTTTCAATGTCTCTATATGGTTGGGCAAAAATATCTACACCCAATTCCCTTAGAATTTCAGTTCTTTCATAAGCATCGTCTATATCGTCTACCAGCAAATAACAAAATATTCTATAAGGTTTTACCCCACATTTTGCTAAGTTTTCAATAGCCTTTTTGACTGCAGGAATTTGGCTTTTATTATCGCAGGCAGTCCTAATAAACCTGATCCATTTAAGCCTCGAAATAGTTTTTGCTATCTGCATATCGATTAATCGAGAATCAAGCCCCTGATTAAAATCTATCTTTACCCCTAATTTCTCAATCTTTTGAATCTGGCTTAAGCCGTGGCTATGTGCTAAAACATTGTTATCCAGAAGAATAACACTTTTGTGTCTTAAAAATTCCTCAATGTCAGCATGCTCTCTTATCGCTCCCTCTTTCTTTTGAACGACACAAAAACTACAATTGCGGATGCATCCCCTAGTAAGGAACCCCATCGAATAATTAATGCCATAAAGAGAATAATCCGGACAAACATGTTCTATACGATCTGGTAAGACTGAGATCAAATCATATCCTGTGCCCCCCTTTTCTATCGAATTCCCATATAAAAAAGGATCTTGAGATGTGAAAGTAAAAACCTTCGAAGAATATATTTTATCGTATCTTTCAAAAGAACTAAAAAAGGAAACAGTATCCCCTAATCCTTTATGATAAGCAGATAACTTCATCAGTGCTAAATTTGGAAACCTAGTTTTATCTGAATCGTGTAACCCGATGTTCATAAAAACAATAATAACGTAGTTTAAAACCAAAGCTGATCAACTTGAGCTTTTAAAAGCTTCTCCCAAGGGAGAGATAGTTGATTTA
>MEZD01000045.1:4603-5773 GCA_001775955.1 Candidatus Bathyarchaeota archaeon RBG_13_38_9
TGACTTTAGCTAAAATAAACTCAGCTATCCCCGGTCTATCTGTATTATTTTGGTTATAGTATTCGTCCCTGTAGATGAATAAAATCACATCCGCGTCAGCTTCTAAAGCTCCAGAATCTTTCAAATCTGATAATTGGGGACGCTTATCGTTTCTTGCTTCCACCAATCTATTCAACTGGCAAACAGCTATAACCGGGATATTTAGATCCATTGCCAAGTTCTTTAACTTGCCTGATATACGAGAAACCTCCTGCTCCCTAGACTTCTCACCGCTTCCTTCTATCTTCTGTAAATAGTCAATAACAGCAAGTTTTATATCAAACCTGCGCTTCATTGAATGGCAGTTATTAACGATATCGTCTATCTGCCTTGTGCGATCATTAAAAAAGATATTATCAAGTGAAAGTCTATCAGCAGCTCTTGCTAAATCGTCCCAATCCTCTGGCCGCGTCGTCTTCCCCGTTTTAAGGAAGAATGGATTTAACCCGCCATGTGAAGCAAGTATTCTTCTCGCATTCTTTTGGTTCTGCATCTCAAGCGAGTAGAATATAGCATGGTTTGCTGGATTCATACCGATATTGGTACAGACATTTAGAGCAAAAGCCGATTTACCCATTGCTGGTCTTGCCGCTACAATTATAAGATCACCAGGATATAGTCCTCCAGTTAGTTTATCTATTTCTGTAAACTCAGTCATTAACGATGGTTGTGTTTTAGATAAAGAAAGTTTTTCTATATTGTCAAAAGTCTCAACCAATATATCTTTAAGGCTTTTAACAACTCCGGTATTTCTTCTTTCGGCAATCTTTCTTATTTTATTTTCAGCGTCTAAAAGCAATTGGCTGATACTTTGTTTCGGGTCTCTGCTCCGTATCGCTATCTCTGAAGTTGTAGAAATAAGATCCCTGAGTAATTCATGCTCCTGAATAATTTTTGCGTAATAAACCATATTCCCGGCACTTGGAGTGCTGTCTACTAACTCTACTAGGTAAGCATAACCACCCACAGCTTCAATCATTCCAAATGCCTTTAATTGATCACCAAGCGTTATCTCATCAATTGGCTGTTTTGCTAAATTGAGTTCTAACATTGCTTTAAAGATAACCCTATGATTCTCCCCATAAAAAGATTTTTCGGAAATAATCTCTGCTATTTCGTTTATCTTTTTAT
>MEZD01000045.1:5810-7899 GCA_001775955.1 Candidatus Bathyarchaeota archaeon RBG_13_38_9
GAAAGCTTTGGCGTAACCATGAACCCTCTCTGTAATTCTTACTCTATCCCCTGGTTTAAATTTTGGTGTGTCTAATAATTCTAACCAACCTTTATGGAATAGCCATCTATTTTCATCGACGGTATAAGCATATTCACTAGTTTTACTTAAAATAGTTAAAACATCTCCTTCTTTTAATCCTTCTTCTATAAACCAATCCCTTGATTCTATGCCACTATTCTTTTTAATTCTAACTTTATCGCCTGGTTTGAATTTCTGTGGATCGGAAGGTTCCCTTGCTTCTGTTTTTTTGACATTTGATTGCCAAAATTTTGTTTCTTTTGGGGATTCATCTATGGGTACAGTTGATACGATAGAAGATGCTTTGCTAATAATCTGCCATCCTCCTCCTGGTTTTCCTCTTTTTACAGTACCATCTCTTTCGATAATAAGGGGATAAGTACCATCAAAACCAAAACAAATTGGGGTGGGGTGGTCAGAAATTTTAATTGTTGGCACGACATATCTGTCAGTAGTTGTCTCAAAAGATTCATTCTTTTCAGGTTCCCATTTTCCATCCATCGCTTCGCTTTGTTTTACTAAAATATCGGGTCTATTCAAAAACGTTTTATTAGAAAAATGATAGTCTTTAGGAATTCCTAAAGCGTCTTGCTTTACTAAAAGTTCAAGTCTTTCCATCCTTTCTTCTGAAGTTAATTCAAGGTACATCGAATCAACAAATTTTAAAAAATCAGTCATATTTTCTCCGTTTTATAGCGTTTGATAAAATCTTCTGCAGAAATAACTCCTATTACTATCGCCTGTCTTACTTTCTCACGAGGTTGATTTGTTATTTCGGCAATAACACCAACAGACAGCCATTCATCATTGACTAGGAATAAATTCGATCTCCGCTTTCCTTTGTTTCTTCTACCGTTGTTAATGTTAATCATGCCTCCATTTCCTTTAAAAGTTGTTCTGTTTGACTTCGAAGTGCTAATGCTTTTTGAGAACCATCGTCTGTTTTAAGATGCGTTATTTCATCTTCCCATCTTCTTGCGGTAAGCCAACCTTGAGCCATTTTTGGAGTTTTACCTTGAGATATTAATTCAGGTCTTTTCACCGCCTCTTTTTTAGCGGCGGAATATATTTCAAAAACTAACTTATCAGTCAATAATGGAATATCTAACCAAACATCTGCTGCTTCTGCCTTACCTATTCGATAATCAAAAGCTTCCCAAAATAGGTTGAATGTCTCAAGCCTTTTACCGGATAGTTTCCTTTTCTTTTTTGTTAAATAAAACTCTTCACTGCTTTCTGCATTCAAAAATGCAGTATTAGTATTTCCTTTATTCTTATTCTTCTCCTTCTTCTTGTTATTAGCGGGTATAGGATGGTTCTTTGATGGTTCTATCGTGGTGCTTTCGTCGGTTATTTCATCGGTTCTTTCGTAGTTTTCTGGATTTTGGTAGTAGTCGTAGTTTAGCACTGTTATAAGGACTCCACCAAGTTCTTTCGTTGTGTCTATCATAAGGGCCTCTCGTAGTGCTTTCATAGCCTTCTTCGTATGATTTTCGTTGTACTTCATTTTCCGATAACCAATGTACCATGATAAATCTTCTCTGATGTCTTTGTAAGTTCTGAACAACTGACCTCTTTTAATAAAAAATCCATGGTAACTAGCATCGGAATGATTAGCCTCTCTTAAACAATAATCCCAAATTTCTCTAACATAGGGCGGCATTCTATGAATTGGGCTATTCTTAATCTTTCTTGCTTTGATGTAAAAGCCACCTAGTATTTTCGGTTCTCCCATAGATCATACTAGCCCAATAGATCAAAATACAGATTCAATTTGTGTATTGTTGTTGCATGAGGTGAGACTCTCCCTTTTTCAATATCAATCAAAGTCGATACAGCAATTCCAGTTTTGTTAGATACTTCTTCAAGAGTTTTCCCGTACCTATCCCTTAGCATAGGAAAAACAGTAGCAGCCGTTGTTCTAGTTATAGCAATATCCATACATTCTCCGATTTTATCAATGTTTTTGCTATGCTAAACAAAAAACAAATAGAATGTCAAGAACTATTTTATTCTAGTGAAAGTTTTT
>MEZD01000045.1:7948-9433 GCA_001775955.1 Candidatus Bathyarchaeota archaeon RBG_13_38_9
TTTTATTCGTACTTCTTGTACCGAACCACCATGTTACTGCGACGTTTGTAAGGAAATTTATATTCGAAATAAGGTCTTTGTACATAGTTAAGATTTCTGCTGGAGAAAGGGATTCAAGACCTTTCGTATACCTAAAAACTTGAACTGCTATAACAGTCGAAACGATAAGCAAGTAAGTCGTAATCAGGGGCCTCATTAAGGCTCTTACTCCATCAACCCATTTGATACCAGTGGGCTTTGACGCATCCTTAACACTTTCGATCAATGCTTGGTAGTCAAGCTTTTTAGTTTCAATCTCTCCCTCAACTTCAGCTTTTATTCGCTCCTTATCAGCCATGGCAAGTTCATGATCGCGGTCAAGCTTCGATTCCTCCAAAGCAATTTTAGCCATCTCTAAATCATGCTCGTATTGGTCCTTCTTTGCCTTCCGTTCTTCAATTCTGGTAAAGATAGATCCTATCCCACCAACAATTGCTCCGAACCCACCAGACGTAAAAATACTAATTATTTCACCGATCATGCAGCACCTAAAAATTGATTCCCAATAATTGTTAAATAAAAATCTTGCCGATCCATCAAATTAACAAACTCAGACAGAGCAGTAAGAGATGATAAAACAGCAGGTTGGCCAGCTAAAATTCCACGGTGTTTGCCAATTAATAAACAACCATTTGTTTGGAAAACAAGATTGCCGTTGTGCGTTAAGACACCAACCCGCCCACAAACATCCATAACCCAGTAAACGTTTTTATATTTTCCAGACTGCGAGCGCTCAATGAATTTGCAAAGGTAAGTCTTTGCAGGAATGCAACTTATGTTCGGACTGTTATTAAGCCACGGGCGTTCTAAAATATGAAAGGTCCGATCCTTAGCGTATAAGGTAGACAGGATACAGGTTCTTAATGGTTCATCGCGAATTAGATAAACAATTTCCATTTTTTAAAAAGAACATGAAAAATTTATGTTGACAAATTAAACTCTGAAGCTCTATAATTTATTTTTTATACTAAACTTTTCTCTTCTTCTTGCTATCATATTCAATCGATTTTATAACAACAAAGAACACCAAGATAATTAAACTAGCAACTATACCAATAAAAGTAAAGTATGAAATTAAAACATTCTTAACCATAATCATCAACTCCTATTCTTGAAATTATCGCAATCACAGTAAAATAAAATCACACGCTTGGTTATCTTATGGGGGTATCTCTTTTCAACATTAAATAGAACTACGAAGCCACTCGAAGTCGAAGCCACATAGACATATTCTGTAATCGTATCTGTAATGTAAAATCCATCCGCTATGTCACTATATTGACCCAATGCTTCTTTATAAACATCCTTCGGACTAGACAACTGCAGACTCTGACAGCCGAGGAGAAATATCGTTAATGCGATAAAAATTACCTTCATAATTTCTCCGTTAATTGTTTTAAATATTCTAACTCATGGCCAAACTTCTCTCTCCATTCCCTCTTTCCC
>MEZD01000045.1:9450-10483 GCA_001775955.1 Candidatus Bathyarchaeota archaeon RBG_13_38_9
TTTAATCAAACCAATCTGGATGAAGCTCTTTGAATATTTCTTGAACTAATGGGCACTCGAAATAAGCGCTCTCTCCTTGGCAATCCCACCCCACTTCTTCAAGTATATTAATTAGCTGTTTTAGAACTTCTCTTTTTGAAAACTCTTTGTCATCATCTAAAATAGATTGAGCGAAAACGTCAAAAATATATTTTTCCCAACCCATAATCACTCCTTATGAAAATCGCAAAACCTCATTAAGCAAATCATCTTTATCCATCCCAGGGATAATGTATTTAATGATGGCGTCAATTGATTTACTGAAATAATCTTGGAATTCTAACTCTGGCATTGAAGCAAAACTAATAGACTTTGGGATCTCAACTAATTCCCACTCATTCGTTGATTTATTTAGCACCCTAGTATAATCAACATGCCCAACCATCAGCTTAATAGCTTCCTTCAATTGCTCGATAGTCGTAAATATCTCTTGATTTTCTAGCACAATTTGGAGAAGTTTGAAATATCGGAGATGATTTTTGTAATTCCTTGGCCTCCTCATCTCGCAAGATATTACAACGCCCTGTTTGATTCTTTTGAAGTATTCTTCAGCTTCCTCATTGGCAGGGTATAGAGCGCCATTATTTTTGATGACGTAAAGCTTCATCTTTTAATCATGTATCGTTTTTTCAAGTTCTGCTTCGTAATTTCTATTCTCTTGAATTTGATATTCAGATTTCCACTGTTCGATAGCTAGTCTTTCAATATCACCTCTGGAAAGTTCAACTCTCCCTTCTATAGCAAAATTTAGGCTCCCCTTTTTATCTCTTTCTTTCAGGGAAGATTTGATTAAAACAATATGCTTCATGAAATCTCCTTTAAGAAATATTTATTTAATCAGGTATGTAATCCTCAATAACTCTGCCAATAAGGCCCTCTACTATCTCGCAAGAATCTGTCGTAATAATGATTTTAGCATGGGGATGATAATTCTTATTCAAGAATTTGATCAGCGGCCTTGATAATTTTTCGAATTCAAAAAGTATTTCGTCCA
>MEZD01000045.1:10505-11627 GCA_001775955.1 Candidatus Bathyarchaeota archaeon RBG_13_38_9
TTTTTCAACTTTATCACTATTCATATTTATCCTTTAAAATATTATTATCTCACCCATTATAGTCAATTACAGATTGGATATCTGTTACGTTTTCCAAAAAGTCTTTTACGGCCCAATTCAAAATAAGGGTTTTTACACATTCTGGAATATGATAAGGATCTGAAAGTGTTTGAGGCTGTGTTGTATACCCTGCAAAAAAGGGAGTCCCTACGTGTAATACCATTTTTACAAGATAATCATGAAGTTCTTTCTTATGGTTTTCTTGGATAATTCCATAATTAGCAAACACATTACGGATATCACCGCCTATCTTTTCTAATTTTTCAGAAATAACTTTTAGTTCTCTATCTAAAAGCGCTTTTTCAATTTTGTTAGTATCCATTTTCTCCTCCGGTTGGATTGAATTGTTAAATTATTTAACACCCTTCAAATAAAGTCCGTGAATCATCTCTTCAAACTCAGACCGTCCATCTGCTCCGAGTATTTCAAAAGCCAGATCTATCCTAACCTTTTTTGATCTTGAATGAATCTCTTCAAAAAACTTATCAGCATCTACTTCAAAATCGCTCGTAAAAGGTAAAACGTCAACAGCTTTGTATATCGCATCTCGTATAACATCTTCTGGTTCTACCAGATAATCTTTATCATATTTATCCATTGCCATTATTGTCTCTATTTCTTTCTTTCAACCGCAACTTCAATGCCGTATTCTTCTGACCTTGATATAACTAAATTATATTCTGGAGCCCTTTCATAATCTTCAATTTTATCGAAGAATGGGGAGTGCCCGATTAATTCAAACTCCCTCACATGATATAAATGCTCAACTCTAAATGGAACAAATTTTATTTTTGACAAAATATCAGACACTTCTTCAAGATTACATTCATCTAAAAGGTAAGAAGACATTCTCAGTATGCCAGTTTTCATTTAAAACCACCTCCTAATAATCCTCCATATATACCACCTAAACCAGAACCGGACTCAGATCGGTACAATGTTCCCATTATAGTTTGCTGCCTGTTGATGAGCTGCCATTTGTCTGTGGTATTCTAATTCTCTCATTTTGAAGTTTGCGAATTGAGATTGTGATGACAGTAATAATATAAGTTTAGCGCTTGT
>MEZD01000045.1:11637-14453 GCA_001775955.1 Candidatus Bathyarchaeota archaeon RBG_13_38_9
CTATTTGTGTGAGATATTCTAATACCATTAGTAATCCAAAAATCCCCAATATAATTTCATCATATCTACTGCTTCATCATCGGCCTTGTTTTTCTTTTTAGGCACATCCCAATACAAAGAATCATAATCAACAGGCGTGTCATCCTCGCGTTCATCATCCTCCTGTATATATTCAATACATATCTTTAGTGCTTCACGTTCGATATGATTATCGATAGCATACGCAAATGCCTCTGCATAATTTTCATCTAAAATTAGCGTATCAAATATGTGCTTCGGATCTAGATCTTCTTTGAATAAGTCCATGTGTCGCTCCTTTATTAATATTTAAAATCAGTCCAGTGTATTATAACCGCTTCGGGAAGGTCCTTGTTGAACCATCGTAAGAAATCATCTGAAGAATCAAACCCGTCATTCTTCGCAAGTAACTCTAAAAAATCAGTGCTGGGATAATCTAAAAATCCAGTTTCCCCGTAATTTACGAATTCACGTGTAAATCTAAACTCATTATCAATCCATATCTTAACGCTTCGGAAGCAAGTACCAACACCAATATGTCTTATCTCTATCGTTTGCGTTGATTTGCAAACAGCATTATAGAAACAATTATAGAACTTCGTTCTCACCCCGGTCGCCATATGTATCTTTCTTCCAGGCTTCCAACGATGATGTTTATCCTCACGCATTGTGTGTATTTTAATTCCCTTGAGAATTTTATCAACAAAATTTGTGAGTTTCCCCCAGGGGAATTTTTGTTTAAAAGATAAGATCATTTTTATTATCAGACTTTGATATCGTTCTTCTCAGCCCACTCCATTACTTCAACACGGTTTTTATCTCTGCACTTCTGCAACCATTGCAATCCGGTTGGTGTTACAAAAGTTTGTGCGTTTAGATAATCACCAGCAGGGTTCTCTTTAACTTCAAAATAACCAGCTTCAATGTATTTTTGGTATGGTTCGTTATTCGCTCTAAGGATCTTATACGTTCTCATCCATGAAAATAATCTGTTGCGTCCTGTACCTAAAAGCTTGGCAGCTTTTGCCACCGTGTGTAATCCTTTTGAATCACCAACCTTATCGTAAAATTCTATCTTTGGTTTGGCTTCAAGCAGATTTTTCTTAGCTTTAAGTTCTTCTTCCTTAGCATCAGCCCAAGCCCTCGCTGCCGCAACTGGGTCATTGAAGTCAGGCAATAATGGAGGGTTAGCCACTGAATATTCCCCTGTTTTGCGAATTGTCGGAAGCACTTCTGCCGTCACCCATTTTTTAAATCGCTTTGCCTTTGGGAGTCTACTTCTTAATATGGACGAATACAAACCAGATTCATTAATTATTTGTAATGATTGAACTCCGCCAAGGGTCTGTACATTATGCAGCCCCTTTTCGTCATCATCCAAAGTTCTTGTCATCGCAGATGGTTCACTAAAATCTAAAATATCAGAAATATCTTTTGCAATAAACCAAGGCTCATTTTTAACCATTATAATTCTAACTTCTTTAGAATCAAATTCCATGCTTAATGGTTTAATTTTATTACCGCTCGATACTTCTAATAAGGCGTCGAATAACGATATTTGCTCTTCCATAGTAATCCTTAAATAAAAAAGGCTCCGATAAGAATAGCTGTCTGGCAAATATCCAAAAAACATAATTGCACTATTCAAACCGGAGCCTCTTTGGATATCGACCAGACAATTTAAGACTAACATAACGCATAATTAAAGTCAAATTATTCTACCAACCTTCTTGATAATTTTTTCTCCTTATTAGCGTGGTACTTGTTCCCTGAATTCAATTGGGGTTATCGTTTTTGGCAAATATAATGGATGCTTGGGAGTCCCGTTTTTGTTTGATTCAAGACAATGTAACTTATTACCAACAATTTTTATTACGCTTCCATCTCTCTTCATGTGTTTTCCATGATTACCCCATGCTGCAATTACAATATCAACCTCTGCTGTAACGTGTCTAATCCAGTAATCATTATCTGGTCCTACTGGATATATTTCATTCTTCATAACTTTTGGATTGGTTGCGCGGAAAGCAAAAATATTTAACATATTTAGCTCTCCATATCCCCAATCTTTGGCATAATTTATACAGCGCCTTATGGTAGGGTCATCAATATTTTCATTGGCTGTTGAAGGGTTAAGCCCAATGAATGCACATTTTGGTTTTGATTCATCCCATATCCTCCATAAAACATAACGATATTTTCTATCTTCTGAGAAATTAGCTCCTTTTACCATATTTATTCCTTAATTTAAGGGTTATCCTTTTTAGGAACTTGCCAATAATGACTTTTGCAGCGGGGGCAGATAATTGGTTTAATAGGCGTTCTCGGCCACCATTCCTTTCCGCATCTTAAACACTTACACTTTACAATTACTTCGCTTTTTTTAACCATCGCCAGTTACCTTTCTCTTACTACTGCCAATTCTAATATCAATCAAAATAGTATATCTAAAAAATGGGATAACTTTGTTGATCCTAAACACATTATTCACTTTGCAATCAAGCCGTCTCCTGATCCTTCTGCTTAATCTTCCCCTGAGTTTTAAGCATTTATCGCAAGTACAAGTGGTATTGATTTTTCCTTTAATGTGCTTATCCTGTCCGCTAATGAATATGCTCATTTTATAAACCCCATTCAAAACATCGGATTGGAGCTGTGAATTAAAAGGTACTTGTCTTATCAACAAGCTCACCCCTTAATTCATATGCGTATTTAATTTTATCCCATTTACCATTAAAAAATATCATCGGTACCAATTCGTTATGAGCAGCAACGACGCATCCTTTAAATATTGTACA
>MEZD01000045.1:14461-16803 GCA_001775955.1 Candidatus Bathyarchaeota archaeon RBG_13_38_9
TATATATTTTGTATTTTTCTGGAAGTAAGTCAAGGGCTTCTTTATATTTCAAATATTCTGTGTAATTCATTTTCCTATTATTTCCTTAAGTTGTTCAAACTGAGACGCAGCTTCAGCAGCTTTTGCTAAACAAACAGAAAGTGATTCTTTCCGATTATGCGTAAAAGCAAATAGAGTTTTTGAATTCACACGTACCTCATAAATCCTTTCATCTTTCCGCTTTGCATTCTTAGGCTTTCCTACATTAACTATTGCTATCATTGTTCCCCTTAATCCATGTTATCTATCGGAGTGTTATGGCAGATACATCCATAGGAAGAATAATTTCCATCACCACCAGGACGAAGCCAAATGTATTTACCACTGCAATCGCATTCGTACTGTTTTATCTTCCACCCTTTTGAAAACAAATCAGAAAACACCTTTGTCATGTCAATATGATCCGCCTTTGCAAGTTTCTGCTTTTCTCTGATGTCGTAAAGGCTAGGGAAATTAGGCTCTAAAACTTTACGATGAGTCTCACTTACAATGATTGGTTTTAAGCCAAGAGATGCTGCTGTCTTTTTCTGGTATTCATTACTACACGGGTATGACTTCACTCCGTTATCAGAGAAAAACTTATCATGGCATATTTTATTTAGTTTTTCTTCTGTAAAGTAGTTTATATCCATTACATCCGGGGCATCTGATTTAAGCATATTAATAACCAAATCATCCTTTCCATGTGTTGCCCCTAGTTTAGACCAGATCTTGCTTGTCTCCCATTCTATATTTGCTTGGCTGGCTAGATTCCGGTCTCTCCCTAAAGGTAACGTTTCAAAGTCGTACCCATATTCCAATTTAGCGATATCACAAACATAGATGCCACGGCTGAAAACTTTCCCCTTATATTGCTTTTGGAGAAGGACTTTCCCGGAGTTAGTTTTATAAAAATCTCCCAGCTGCAATCCTTCCCAATCAAGGAATTTATCTTTAATGCTATTGACTTCTTGTGCCGTTATCCCGCATACTTTAAAGATAAGTTTATTCTTATCGATTGGTAAAATATTTGATTGAGCTGTTTCAAAACACAAAACTCTTGTGCTGCCATAATCAGGATGCTGTTCAATGGAAGAATGAATAACTTCTCCATTAATCCCATTGCTTATCTCAACTTTCTTACCGCATCGTATCAAAGCCAGAATAGCGATTTTGAAGCCTTCACCATACATACCACGCTGTGTTTCATCACCACGTTTTGAAGTATTCCCAAGCAAAAGATTCGCCCTTGTTATTGAAGTGCCATCATTATAAATCAATAACTCTTCCTGTTCCCTCCGGTAAATAATATCAAACCTAAAACCTTTATCTCTAGCATCAAGCCCATTTTGAACAAGCTCCCGTATCCCTTCAAACAATCCCCAGTCTGCAACGTAATTTTCTGATATAGTAGTTAATAATTTCATCGGTTTCTCCTTATTTATAATCCGTTAAGAAAATTCACCAGTAATAAGGTCATACGTTCCATCCCCATGACCTATACAATGATGCCCATCAACTTTATGCCTTGCTAAATTGTTTGGACCTGGTTCTGCATGGTTTTCTATGTAAAATTCTTCAATTGTCTTATAAAAAGAATTAGGCTCCATCATTGTTCCGTTTCTATCAAGGATAATAGATTTCATGCTATTTACTAATACTTCCCTGTTAGATTGATCAAATATCTTATTCTTCTTATCCTTGAATAATGCGAGCCAATCATCCAAATTTTTTATCTCTCCCGTAACATGCAGTGAAAAGCACCATCCGTCAGACGAATGGCCAATATGTATCTCATCTGACCTCCCGCATTTATCGCAGCAATCTTTCCTTAAGTAGTAATTCGTTCCCATATTTTCTCCTTATTCGATTTGAATTCTTATTCCATGTTTTTACTATTTAACATTTTTGGAGGGTCATAATTTTTAATATACTCCGCGAGCATGTCCGGCATATTCTCATTTGGTTGCAGGCATTCGAATCCAACTTCCGAAAGATTAAGCCAGATTTCTCCACACTTTTCACATTGATAATGATCCGCAATTTTGATAGTTGCTTCATCAGATAGTGCATCATCAAGCTCTCTATCGCATCTTATTTTAGATTCTTCCTCGCTATATGGGTATCTGACACGCGGATGATGCAAAGAAAGCTCTCCAATGTCAATCAATTTTCCGCAACTGCAACACCGGATTCTTTTTTTCCTAATGAGCGGTTTAAAATCTTGGTCTTCATAACTAGCGTGCCCATCGTAATACCACTCTCCTGGCTCAAACTCATGGTCGCCCCAATCACAACTGCATGATAACGGCATATTTTCTCCT
>MEZD01000046.1:0-685 GCA_001775955.1 Candidatus Bathyarchaeota archaeon RBG_13_38_9
GCCGACTTTGAAAACACTGGAAGCATTTCCTTTGGTTGCTCTTTTGTTGCAGGCATAAGTCGGGTTCCTAAACCCGCTGCCGGAATGACAGTTTTTCTGATCATTGCTTTACTCTTCATTAGAAGATTAGTTATAATCTGTTTATAAATGGATAACAAATAATTGATCAAAAAGATAATTCATAGTTGTTAATCTTTTAATATTAATTTGGTAATCCTTGAAAAGATCGGGTATTTTTCTACTGATTTTTTTATAATTAGTAATATTTTTTGGCCTCCTGGAAAAATATTGAACAATAATTGTACATCTTTAACTGTGACACCCCTTAATGCAATTAAACTGGAAGCGTAAAAGATCAAACCTATGACAATATACAATGGGGTTAAAATTATTTTATAGCCACCATAATAGGTGACCAATAAAAGGATAGACCCCATAACTGCTGAAGCAATTATTGATTTGACAATGCAAGACTTATCCAAATTTATTTTCATGATTCTTGAGCTGAAGAAAAGCAGTAGTACCAAAAGTATTACATATGCTAAACTTCTGCTTACAGCAGCACCTGCGAGACCGAGAAATGGAATTAATAAAAATGTCAATGATACTTCACATAATATCGTGAAAGAGATCGCCATAGCTATCCTTGAGGTCTTCACTATCGCCATCAAAGCTGAGATCATAA
>MEZD01000046.1:715-6147 GCA_001775955.1 Candidatus Bathyarchaeota archaeon RBG_13_38_9
TAGATATGATTGACATTGGAACAAATGCCTCCAGATATTTTTGTCCAGCCAGAATTTTAATTGCCAAGGGGGATAAAATACCGAATCCAACACATGCCGGAATTAATACCATCGATACATATCGACTTGATGTCTTAAGAGATTTCGAAACAGTATCGATTCCACCTCTAGCATAGATTTCACTCATCCCAGGACTCACACTAGTCTGCAAAGGCATTACCAAAAAGAGGTTTAGACTCATCACTGCAGTTAAAGCCACAGTGTATATTCCTAATGCCTCAACACCCAATAGATTCAGAACTATAAAACGATCTATAGAATCTGAAAGATAAATTAGCAATGTGAAAATCATCATAGGTATTGAAAAACTCATGAGATTTTTGACAGATACATTATCATAATTTTTATTTTTTGTTTTGGCGTCATCACTTGATAAAAAATAGTATACTGACATTAGTGCTAATAGAATAAAAATTACATAAAGTGCTATATACCCAACGAAAACTGCAGCGATTCCAAACCCAAGAAACAGCAATATTATGGATAATACGACTCTGACAATTTGGGATGAGAATCTGAATAAAGCCAAGGTTCTATATTTTTGGAATCCTTGCAAGAATCCCATTAATATAAAACCCAAAATTGTAAATAGAGTGGCCACTGAAGCAATTTCAAATAAGTTTGAATAAATGCTGGTTCCAAAAAGTAAATTGGAAAAAAGGTTTGAAAAAACAAATTGTATAAAGAAAAATGTAAATGCGGATATTACAGATATTTTTAAGATAAGCTTTATAGTTCGAATTGCATTCTCAATTTGATTTTTCCCATAAAAAAATGCTATGAATCTTGATGCAGCAGAATTTAATCCAAGAACTCCTATCGTTGATAGGATCATGTAGAATAAATAGACTGTACCATAAATTCCCATTTCTTCTTTATTGACCATTCGAGCAAAAACCATAAAAAAAATTAGACCTAAAACAATGTTACCAAAGTTTTGAGCACTAAGAATAGTCGCGCCTTTAGCTGTTCTAAGTAAAACATTATTTTCTTCCAAGTCGATCCACTAAGATCATTTCGCCTAAAGTGATTTAGCGCGCGTTTAATCATTCTTAAATAGATTTACTTCGATAGCTTGTATTGCATACCCTATGAGATGAGATAAATTCTGAATAAACATAAATACTACCACCAGCAAGAAGTACTTTGTGAAAAACGATTTTTTAACTATTTTAATTGAAGATTTCAATCGATTTCTTGTATGAGACTTTTTTAAACTACCAATACGTGTAAATTCATAAGCTGCTTTCCCTCTTCTTATCTGCCACATTACGAATTCAAACAAATCTCTCCTAGGCTCATGAAATACAGTAGCTTCTTCAACATAGCTAATCTTTATTGATTTTTCTGATAATCTTTCAGATAATTCAACGTCTTCAGAACCATATCGCAAATTTTCATTAAAGAATTCTTTATCTCCTAATAGTTTTCTCATGATAGCTAAGTTTCCAGTGCATATATGATGGGTGTAATTTTCTTTATCTACTTCCCACATCGTCTTGAACCCTACACATCCTCCACCGGGGAATCCCAGGAAACTAATCGAGTCTGCCAAATATCCTTCTCCAAGCGGTACATAATATCCAGAAGTAGCAACCGATGTTCTTTTGTTCAGAATAGGTGCTATAAGATTCTTCAGCCATTCTACACTAATTGGCTTCTCATCATCATCAATATAGACAATAATTTCACCTTGGCTATGCTTTACACCCATATTCCTATAATGAGAAAATCCTATTCCACGTGGTTCATATCTAATCTTTATCTTTTTGTCTTTCAAAAGTCCACTTTCTAGCAAACTTGATGAGATCAATACAATTTCATATTCATAATCTATTTCTTGTTGTAATAGTCTCTTTACCAATTCATATAATGTTCGTCTACCTAGGGTTATTACAACAATAGAAATTTTTGGCTTTACCTTACTATCATTGGGTGTCGTAGACATTTAGAGACGCCCCAAATTGAATATTAAAAGGAGACCTTATCAATTGAATTATTGTCCGCTTGGTTGACTTTGTTTTAGTCTATTTTCAAGATCTCTCTTCTTCAAATTGTAAAGGATCTCTTCTGTTAATTTTCTATTGTTTCCGACCATGTCTGCAATTAGGCCCAGCACCATTATTTGAAATCCTATAATCAGTAGAACTGCTGTCAGTATAGCTGAGGGAAGATAAGGGGTCACTCGCCCAGTCATAATGAAATGAATCAATACTCGTAAACCTATTGCTATACCGGTAATAGATAATATTCCACCAATTGCGAAGAATGTTTTTAGAGATTTATAATTTATATAAGTTCTCAGAATTGTTATGCTAGATCTCCTAGCATAACCAAAAATGTTAGTGATGAGTCTTGACTTCCCTTCAGTTCTTCTTGAGAAAGTGCAGGGAACTTCCATAATAGTCAGACCTTTGTATGCAGCTTGGATTATTGTTTCTTGCACATAGGTGTATTCAGAAAGTACGTTAAGTCTTAGCGCCGCATATTTTGAGAAGGCTCTAAATCCTGTCTGGGCATCGGATATTGGAATACCTGATAGATAACCGGTGACCTTCGTTGCCAAGATATTACCAATTTTTTTGCTCTTCGGCATATATTCTATGGATCCTTTAAATCGGGATCCTAAGACTATATCCGCCTGTCCATCTTCAATGGGTTTTACTAACTTTGGTATTTCTCTTGGATCATATTGACCATCAGCATCAATATTTACAATTATATCAGCTCCCATCTGTAAGGCTGTATCCAATCCCTTTTCAAAAGTAACAGCTAAACCCCTATTTTCCTTAAAAGAAATTATTTTATCAGCTCCAACCTTCTCAGCTTCAACTAACGTATTATCAGTAGAACCATCATTAATCACAAGAACCTTAACTTCATCTAGGACATCTCTCGGGATAGAGCGAATCAAATTCCCAATTGTAGATTCTTCATTGTATGCTGGAATCATTACAACTAATTCCAAGGCCTAAACCACGAATTTATCAATATGATAATCTAATTATACTTTATTTGTTTTAGTAATTATATGAAGTAGATAAAGGATGGTTGATTGGAATATGTACAGGCTCACTAATCCTTTCTCATCTGATAAGCCTTATAAGAGAAATTCTAGTTAGCTCCTCTTTGTTTCGCTTTTTTCGTGAGAAATCCAATGTATCAAAATGTGTTATCTTCGATCATAATATCCCCAATTCTTTTTTTCATTCCGGGATATCTTATTCAAAGGCTTTTTCCCCGATCTGTGTTAAATCTTGATCTTTTAGAGCGTTTTTTATTACAGACTATAACTAGCATTATTATTACTGGCTTGGTGGGACTATTTTTATCAGGGTTAGGATATTTCACAATTCTCAATTTATTTTTGATTGTATTTTCGATACTATTGATTGTTTTATTCATATTCATTTATCGTAGATTTCGGACATCCACTTTAACAGGCTTAGCAACTATTAGACCACATTTCTCGATTAATCGCAGATCTTTACTATTCATCATAATACTAATTGTTGGCCTGATACTATTCTTTAGGCCTGGGGAATTCATAACTCTTCATCAAGATGATGTTGTGATTGTCAATCATGCTACTAGTATCGCAGAGAATGGCATCATAACTGCTTATGATCCAGTATTTCTTCAAACTAATGATAAAGAATTATTTTATTACGCTAGGCCTCATCCATTCTATGAATATTTACAATTTCCTTACTTTGGATTTTATGTTCCCTTGGATACAGGCATAGTCACGTTTCAGTATCTTGATTTCTATCCCATCCTTTTGTCGATATCTTATTCCTTATTTGGACTTGAATATTTTCTCTATCTTACTCCGATAGTCACATTATTTTCATTAGGATTCCTATATGCAACATTAAAGAGGATTCTCGATCCTAAAGTAGCAGTCTTAGCCGTTTTCCTATTAGCTTTCAACTTTGCTCAGATATGGTTCTCACGATACCCTGGCGTTGAAATGTTTACACAAATGCTCATCTTTGCTGGAGTCTTAGCTCTGACACTTTTAATCAATAGTAGATCACCCTATTATGCAATATTATCTGCCCTTTTTTTTGGTACATTATTAATGGTGCGTGTTGATTCACTGCTTACAGCAGGTTCAATTTTACTAGTTTTCATCATTCTTTTAATGAGTGGGAGAATAACTCGTAGACTTGCTCTGATTTTTTCGGTAACATTTCTCTTATTGAATTTATGGAGTTCTCTGCACATATACTATTTTGATAAACAATATTTTAACGATCAATTCATGTACTCAGGTAGAATTATTGGTGTGGACACTTTATCGCTTAATGAATCTCTCTTTTTTTATACACTTCCCTCTATCCTGCTATTCATTTTCTCCATCATACCATATCGAAAGAATATATCTTTAGATCGGAAAATTGAATTCAAATATGTTAAAATCAAAACATTTCGCTTAATAAGTGCTGTAACTATCGCGACATCATTTATCTTACTGTATATTCAACGTTATCTTATTTCCAATGGTGTCATAGCACGTCCGCAGACTCCATTTATTCTACAATGGCTTTTGACTCCTATAGGGTTACTAATTTCCATTATAGGTTTCATTTGGATCGTCAATAACAAGATAATCACATCAGATCTATTCCGGGATGATAAGCTATTATCCCTATTATCTTACCTAATGATCGCAATTCCACACGTTATACTACTTTATTTCATGTCATTAGAAAATCAACCAATATTTCCATGGGCATTTAGGAGATTCATACCTGTTATACTTCCCTTCTTCATAATCGTTTTATCGTTCGCAATCATTAAACTGATTGATTACAGTTTTTCAAAACCTGCTTTTACACAAAGACTAATATTGAGAAAAATTGGAGCTATTGCAGTAATCTCAACAATCATAATTCCAATGACCTACATCAATGTTGATTCTGGCATCTTAACTCATACAGAGTTTGAAGGATTGATTGATCAAACAAAGGAATTTTCAAATTATTTTGATGAAAACTCAATTATTCTATTTCATAATCCTAACTATTTCTCAGGTATAGCTGTTCCCCTGAAACATATTTTCCATAGGAATACTATTTTGATGGAGCATCTAACTGTAAATCAATCATTTGTTAATGAGATTCAAGGCTGGAAAAATCGAGGCTATCGAGTATTTATTGTTACAAATCAACCACATGAAGTAATTTCATCTCCATTAAGATCACGTATCGGCTATTACTTCAGCTACAATATTAGTTTCACTAAAATGGAATATGTTACAGAACCTCCAATTATAAGCAAACCTTATGGTAAAATATCTACATTTAATACATTATTACAGGTTTATGAAATTCATTGAAACCAAGAATCATTTTATCAAAATAAAC
>MEZD01000046.1:6549-13157 GCA_001775955.1 Candidatus Bathyarchaeota archaeon RBG_13_38_9
TTCTTGATTGGTAAGAAATTATGGAATGAGGACGTAGGACTTTACGGTTCCCTTTTCTTAATGTCATTTCCACATTTAATCGCTCAAGTACCCTTAATGTTAGTCGATTCATTTTCCATGTGTACATTAGCAATAGCGATTCTCGGTTTTTTATTTGCCATAAAAGAATTCAGAATTCAATGGATCATAATATTTCTAACTTTTTCAATATTGACTTTAGCATCGAAATTGACAATTCCCATAATTTTTCTATTTGTAATTATTGCAGTTGGTTTACTCTATGCTACTCGGAAATCCGAATACATCAATGTTATTTTGCTTCTTGTTTTTCTTTCAGTAATATTGATTCTAGCTTTTTCATTAAAATATGAGGTGTTATTGAGTCAGCTCAACCGCGTCTCGAAACTCTCCCCACTAGAAGGTGCCACATGGAGATATGCTGTTTCTCCGATCTCTATGTTTCATCAACTATCCCCACCAGTAGTCATTCTAGTTTTATTATCACCATTAATTGCTTTGAAACTTCGTGATAAGCGATTCATTATCCTTCTCGCATGGATTATTCCTATCATGATAGTCATAGGAAGTAGCAGACTTCGATACTTGATACCAATATATCCAGCACTCGCCCTTGCAGCAGGATATACAATTTATGAATTAATAAAAAACTCTAGAATAAGACTGTATTTAGTTGGCTGTATAATGTTATTTTCTGTAATAATTGGATTCTCATATATTCCACCTATGCAGAATTATGATAGTAAAAATCTCATGGATGCAGCAGCATATTTGGAACAGCAAGGAATTCAAGAGTTTGCTCTGATCACCTATTTTCCAACACGTCAGGGTCTATCATATTCCCTTTTTCCCATATTGGATTACCATTACTCCGGTAATATTACTTATTTTGTTAGCATAGTAGACATATTTAATGAGACGAAAACTGAAGCCCCTCCAGAGGTCTTGATCATAATTGCGCGTCATGATTTTAAACCAGTTACCAGAGATGAAGCATTAGCAGTAAATGCTTTAGAAAATAATTATGAATTGGTAAAACGTTTTGATTCAACTGCTATGGGTTATTGGAGCCCAGCTATCACTAGCGTATACAAATATAGACAACCCCATTAATGACCCCCGTTATAGCACTCGCTATCAAAGTTAATGCATATACAATAAGATCAGAAAAATGATGGAATATTTGAATAAGAAAGGAAGTTTGTTTAGTCTTTGTGTTTTCTCTTGACGATGACTGCAGTTACGATTGTGATCAGCCCTGCTAATGTTAAGTAAGGCATCAATACTGCAACCTTGCTAATTGGTACAACATTACCTCCTACAGCTTCACCAGGCTCAGGTTCCGTAGGTTCCGGGCCAGGCAGATTATACGTAACTTCAAGCATTGGAATGTTCCCAGTTGTACCCCAATTCTCAGATGACTCAAAAGCAGCTATGTCATCATCATTATTTCCATCTGTAAAACTGCCAAAGTACAATCTGTATTGAGTGCGTGTCCTTGCATTATTCAAATCATCCTGTACATAGTTAGTAACACTCAAAGTTTTCCATTCATACGTAACAGTTGAAGGTGATAAAACTCCTATACCACCATGTAGAGATGGTGGAGGTGGAATAAAGTCTCCAATATCAAGACTGCTCCCATAATCAACATGATCAACACCAATTGCATTAGTAGTAAACGCTGAATATGGAGTACCTGCCACATTATACTGATACAGTGAAAGCGTTGCAGAAGTAATTATTGCATTTGCCGGTAAGCCCGTTATATCAAAACTAACAAATCCCCTGAGGCCCTCATTAATCGTATTATCGCCTACAGCTATGTTACTGGTTAAACCGACAGCCGTCCCACCAAGCGCATCTCCGGTTATAAACCCGTCAATTGATTCAGAGTATAATGTTACTGATGTCGCTGCCATGGTTGGCGTAAATATCAAGGATGCTGTACTGAGAATTGACAGAAGGAATATGCACGAAAGACTAACAATTTTCCAACGAGTCTGTTTCTGTTCATTAATCTTACTTATTAACTTCATCCTTAATATTCTCCAAAAGTTTTGTGAAAATGTGAGTACGATCATTCTAAACCTACCTTACCTTTCCTTTATAAATATAACATTTTTCTTAAACTGACGAACTAAAACACACTCTTAGAGCTAGTTTAATTTTAGATGCTCTCACCAGCTATAGCACACACACACTAATGTTCATCATGTTAGGGGAGGAATCCCCTAAAACCCCATCTTCATTTTATGAATAAATATTTCATCCATGGGTGGGGGTGGCATATTCTATTCGTAAGAAAATAAAAGAATCAGCAATTACAAATCTATTTTAATTATTGTTTAGAGTAATTATGAAATCGATAGTTTTCTAATAGATTTCTGATGGACCCATATTGACAATGTTTATTTCGATAATTTATTTTTTGGCAAACTCCTAATTTTTCTTCTTGTTTCTTGGTTAACATGTTAGAATTTTTTCTCTGATTTTGATTCGAGAATTAATCCTCTTACATAATCAACACCTAATTTAGATAAAGAAGCGACCGCGCAACTTTTTCCATGGTCCTCAACGTAACCTTTAGATTTTAGATGTCGTATTACTTTCTTAAAATTTGTTTTGATTTTATATTTTATTTGAATAGATGACCAACCAATCTTCAATCCAACTTTATGGATAGGGAAATATTGCTTTCCAATTATACGTTTATCGTACATTTCTTTCAATATTTCTTCTTCATAGGTTTCCAGTGATTTTGCCCAACCTTAGTACATAATTATGTCACTATCCTTATATAATAATGTATATATCTTATATTGTACACGTGTACATTGTACACTTATACATTGTACATATGTACATTGTACGTATGTACATGTGTTAATGGGTTCAATCAATGAAAATTGATGGATGGAATAGAAACATGGTAAATAAAAGTCATGCAGAGTGCAGCTTATCAATCCGAAGCAGAACATCTTTTCCAGAAGCTACAAGAACAGTCTTAAAGACTATTGGTAAGGAAGAGGATAGTCTAACAATTAGTAGATTGATACAATCCACAAGACTCGATAGACGAACAGTCGAGAAAGTTATAGAGACTATATTGGAAACGCAAAAAGTCCTCACAAATACAAAGATCAAGATGGAGAAAGTAAACAATATGAGAGTACTCAGATTGGAAGATAAATCAGGAATGCTATCATTACCTGACCCTATACAAAAATTTATGATAAGATCACTATACTTCAACACTACATCAAGAGAAGAAGAACTATTAGTGAATCTTTACATGAGAAATGCAACATCCAAGAAAAATGCATTAAAGCTAGACAATGTCAAACTTGTAAATAAACTATTGAAACAAGGCCAGATTCTCTCAACTACAGGAAGAAAATTCTATCTTTCAAAAGAAGGGATCATAGTGGCCAAAGGTGCACTTGACATATATCCAGAATTAGCACAAATGTACAAACAATTCGTATACAGATAGATTTTTCTAACGTAATCTGGCTTCTACCTTCTTATAGACTCTAAACGACTTATTCTCCTTTGCATTCTTACGCAAATAATTCAAAGTACTTTTACCAATACCTATTTCCTGTGCTTGCTTCTGAGTTAATTCAAGAATACGTTTACGCATCTCCAGAGATTCACTACGCAAAGACGACAACGAGTTAATGCTTTGCTCCGCTCTACAAAATAACAAAGAAGAAGGTACCCTAGAAAGATTCGAAAAAAGGGAAAGAGAGTTTTGTTTAGTCCTTGTTTCTTCTCTTAACCACTACAACCGCTGATACTGCTATGACCAGCCCAGCTAATGCTAGGTAGGGTGCTAGGATTTCAAGACTGTTTGTTGACACCACAACTCCACCAACAGTTGCAGACGCCGGATCCACTTCGGCCCTGATCAAATAGTCATTAGCAAATGTTGTCCAGCTACCGGGGGAGCCGTCATATGATCTTCCGTTTGGCGCTGACGATTCATATGCTATGCAAGGTCTGGCTCCTGTGTCCAACCACTTGTAGGCGATCCAGAAGTCACCAGATACAAAAATATTCATCCCACTCAGGTCGATATCGATCCAGCCACCGGTGGTCGTGGTGAATATGACGGGAGTTGTTCCAGGGAGGTCTCCAGTTCCAGCGCTGTTCAAGACGTGAAGCTCAAGTTGACCATTCACCGTCTCCGATGTTGACCTGTAGATCCTGGCTTTCAGCAGTTTCCACGAGCCAGAAATACTGAAATCGGAAAGAACGAATTTTACGGCACGCCATTCATTTTGGGCTGGGCAGTCATAAGCACCCTCAGATCCATTGTCGTAGGCTAGCTCGGTTATGCTAACCGCCTCCTGGACTGGCAGGAAGGATACGGTCGATATGATTGCAACCATCAACAGCAGATTTAGTGGAATCTTACGAGTAGTCATCAGCATCACTATTACCAGCTCTTCTGTTTACAGCATACAAATAACCTTTACCCTTAATTCTGATACTAGTCAGCTACGCTTTGGGGAACTAGCTAGCTATAAAAACTACAATTCTATTTATCAATCAACTTTTTTCTATTTTTGGTGTACATGTCATAAGATAGATTTTTTCGTGTGTGTGCTCATCGTCTATGTAACAAATCCTTTTATAAGAAATTCTGGTTTTTTGAATGAATCGGGAGAGTAAAAGATGAGGGAATTGGCTGGCGCTTGTGGATTATATTGTGGCGCTTGCGTATTTTATCGTGCCTACAAAGACAAAGATACTGCATTAATTCAGAAGTTGGCTAGTGAACGTAATGTTAGGCCAGAAGAAATTGTCTGTGACGGTTGTTTATCTTCAAACTATCGTTTGTTTGTAGCTGCCGAATCTCGCGACTGTACTTTTAAAAAATGTACTTCGGAAAAAAAGATTACTTGGTGTTTTGAGTGCAATCAATTCCCTTGCAAGAAGTTGGATGAATTCTCCCATGATGGCAAAGCACATCATACCGCAGTAATCGACAATTCGAGAGAGATAAAGACTTTAGGGGTTGATGAGTGGCTGAAGATTCAAGAGCGCCGTTGGCAGTGTCCGCACTGTGAAAAGAAGTTGCATTGGAGAATTGGCTACATCTAGCTTAGCAGAGCATGCACTAAAAAATCAATACGCATAAGAAATCTGACATGTGATATCCTCGAAGTGTCGATCCACCTTTTATAAATCGTTATGAGGTCATCTTTATCTCGTTTGACGAGCGAAGCGAGCAGTTTCTTTTCTGTGTGTGCTCACCAGCTATAGGGGGATATAGGTAATAACAGCGTTATGGTCTTTACGTGGAAGTGTAAATCTTGACGTGGCGCACGGTCGGAAAGCTAGCTTACTCACCTGAGACAATAGGGGTCGAGTCTATCTCAGTTAGATCTACAAAACCGTCACTATTACTATCAGTCCATTTAAAGATGTAATATGAACCAGTGTAGCTATCAATATTAGGATACATCATGAATTTGAGGAATTTTCCTCCTCCAAATGTTCCTTCCCATTCATAACCATAGGCAATCAAAATTTTATTTCCATTATCATCAGTGAACGCCTCTATTACGAACATGTCGTTACCATCATCAAGTTCTGAAATAGGCATAGCAGTCTCATCAAGTCTTGAACCATCAGACATAAACCAATATAGTACTCCGTTAATGTTTCTGAAATATAATGGAGCAATCCTACTATCCTCATAGTAGTGGACAGGCGCATTCACAACAGGGCCGCCAAAAAGCACAACAGTTTCACCAATTAAGTTTAGTGAACCATCGCTTACATCTACAATAGAAGGATCAGTGTCTGTCACTTCAAATTGCCTATTACTGCACATTCCAATTATATATCCTGCAGCAGTCCAGTCACTAAGCTTTGCTGGACGAACCCCAAGAGGTTTAACTCCTTTATAATCTGGATAAATAAAATAAACTGTATCTTCATTCGAATCTACGATTTCTGGCATAATATTGCAGAGCGGATAGGAATGAATATTGTTCCCCATTCCATAATCTAGGGTGAACTCACTATCAGGATCCGTTTCGTACTGGTCCAGATATGGAGAATATGTTTTAACATATATTCTGTTTTCTGATGGTTTGAAGGTCAGAATTCTAAGCCAGCCATTTCCTCCATTAGTTCGAGCTTGATAATCTGCCAATATCTGATGTACAGGTTTTCCTGCCTGGTTGACGTCGGTTCTTCGAGCCTCTGTATGCACATGACCACACAATACTATTTGCAGGTTTGAATGGTTATTTACTAGACTAGTCCAGATACTATCTCCACATTCATTTCTGTTACCGCTACTATCAAGATAGCTATGAGTTGTCAGTATCGCTTTTCGATCAGAATATGTGTTTAAAATATTGTCTGCCCATGTTATTTCATCACTGGATGGACAATAATCAAGACTTAAAAAAATGTAGCCAAGTTCTCCAATAGTAATCAGTTGATAATTATTATCATTATCATTATAGCTTCCACCCCACCAGCTATTAGTATCAAACCTAGAAGATGGGAAATACGTGTTATAGTAGCTGGTGGATCCGGTTGTTGTTCCTCCTTCATGCTCATGA
>MEZD01000046.1:13164-13543 GCA_001775955.1 Candidatus Bathyarchaeota archaeon RBG_13_38_9
GTACAACACTGTAAGGCACATTGTTATCCAGTAAACTCATGCTTGAGTCAGCATTATTCCATTCAGCTATTGAATCCCAATTATCTACTATATCCCCTTCATGCACGATAAATACAATGTTTAAACTATCTTTGTTATCCATAATCCACTGTGTTTGAACTGTGAAAATCGCTGGATAGCTTTCTGAATATTTCTGGGTATCTGGTAATGCTATGATTGTGAAATCTTCTTCCACTGCCGAAACATATCGAGTTGTAGTCGGCATTACTAATGAAATAATCAAAAGAACATTGAGGAAAATGGCTAATGAGCTAATAGCCTTAAATTTTGATTTCAACCTTATCCTTCTCGATAATTAACAGATAATATTTTTATCAAC
>MEZD01000046.1:13591-15640 GCA_001775955.1 Candidatus Bathyarchaeota archaeon RBG_13_38_9
TATTTTTTTTATTGCTATATTAGTCCACATTATATTTCTTGAGTTTTAGATTCAAACCATAGTCTATAGTGATTTAATATGGCTTGATATTGCGGCATGTTTATTCCTTCTTCTAATGCCCATCGTATGAGTCCTTGATAATTACCTTTTTCTATTTCTGGATAGGCTCTCTGTAAATCCGGCATGAAAAAGTAAATCTCGTTTAGCACAGCCAGCGGTCTCGACTTGATACTTTTCGGCATAAGAGAATAATCTTCTCGTAGAAGCGTCAGATTCTGGTTATAGTAAGGATCCCCTTTCATTAACGTATCACGCCATTTATTCTGCATGTATTCCTCGTCTTCCTGAGGATGAAGATCACCTCTAGTTGCACATTCATGATGATACAACATCGCATATGGAGTATAGATGATTGAGTAACCTCTCTGTCGTACTCGTAGACAGAGATCTATGTCTCCAAAGGCTACCTTAAGATTCTCGTCAAAGCCTCCGACTTCTTCGAACACGTTTCTTCGGACCATAGCGCAGGCAGCAGTTACTGCACTACAGTTACGCACGACTCTATGTAAATTGAAATAGTTAGATTCTTCAAATGGCAGATGCTTGAAAGCGTGCCCAGCTACGCCTCCTATACCCAATACTACACCTGCATGCTGAATTATCCGGTGGCCCATAGAATTTTGTCCAGGATATAATAGAAGAGCTCCAACCATTCCAACGTTAGGTAGCTGAGCATATTCAAGCATGGCACCTAACCATTCCTCCTCAATGATTTCAGTATCGTTATTCAAGAAAAGAAGATACTCACCCTTCGCATATTTTGCTCCTAAATTGTTGATTTTTGAAAAATTGAAAGCTTCATTGAATTTTACAATTTTGTAAGGAAGAGATTCAAAATAATTTAGAGTGGCCTTATCTGTACTATTATTGTCAATGATTATGATTTCATAATTTTTATAGGAAGTCTTTGATTGGATCGTATCGATGCAACGTCTTAGTAATTCTACCTTGTCTTTAGTAGGGATTATGATACTGACTAAAGGATCTCCTTGAATATCATATTTTATTTTATAATATCCTACGTAGCCGTCTTGAACTTCTCCGGTTACATGTCTCCTATCTAAAGCATCTTTTAAAGCTCGTTTAGCTGGTTCGCGAGCGTAGGGCTTGGCTTCTTTCTCTCCTGCTGCTGATCCCGGCACTTGACGCCAGCTATACAATGGTTTTGGAATATGCCCTATTTTATCCGTAATCTCCGTGATTCGCAACATTAAATCATAATCCTGACTGCCCTCATAACCTAGACGGAATCCTCCAGCCTTTTCTATCATGCTTCTTCGTATTACTGTAAAGTGTGTAATGTAGTTCATTGATAACAGAAGATAGGGGGACCAATCAGGTTTGAAGAACGGTTCAACCTTTCGACCATATACATCCAGTTTATCTTCATCACTATAGATTAAGTCAAGATCACGATCCTCATTGAGAAGTTTAACAACTTCAATCATTGCATCCTTGGATAACTCATCATCGTGATCGAGAAATCCTACAAATTCCCCAGAAGCCATGACTAATGCTTCATTCGAAGCACCAGATATTCCAAGATTCCTATCCAAACATCTTATCTTAATCCTTCTGTCGACTTCAGCATACTTTCGCATTAATTCCTTGGTTTGGTTCTTGGTTGAACCATCATCAACTATGCATAATTCCCAATTTTTATAGACTTGAGCAATTACTGATTCAATAGCAGCGCTTAGAAATTTTTTTTCCGTATTATAAACAGGCATTACAATACTAATTAGAGGACGGTATTGGAAGTTTTCAGCTTGTTCTCTAGTTGTGTCTAAGAGTTCGGAAGAGAGCTTATTGTTTCTTAGCCATACTTGATATTGGCCATCAAGCCCTTGACTATACTCATCCAATTCTAGTATGTGGAATTCTCGACGCTTTAATTTATCCCAAACCTTTCTGAGCCAACTTCGAATTCCTTCGGTAGCAATAATATGAAAACTCGACTTCACAATTTTTGATATAGCGCTCATGAGA
>MEZD01000046.1:15658-15934 GCA_001775955.1 Candidatus Bathyarchaeota archaeon RBG_13_38_9
TATCTTGAAGGCAAATATTCTTTAGCTTATAGAATATTAATTCGATTAATTATTATTCTTAGATTAATATTCCAGCATTCGCTGGATAAGAGACTATTCGGGATAAAGTGATTTTAAAGAGTAAGATATTGATATGGTTAGAACATCAAGAAATGAATAGTAATCAATTGATTTATTCGGAAAGGGTCTCGTTATTGACCTGTCAAATCTGAGGTTAATATTATTGAAAAGCATTGGATCGATCGATTATCCTTCTGATCTTGAAGAGGTTGGAAG
>MEZD01000047.1:0-5636 GCA_001775955.1 Candidatus Bathyarchaeota archaeon RBG_13_38_9
AGTGAGACTTCTGCTGTAATAGGACTGCCACGTCGTACTCCTTTAAGCCATCTGGCAACATCTTCATCTTTTTGTAGAATGGAGTATTTGGTTCCTTTTTTAGCCAAAGCCTTTCAAGAGGGTATTGTCAGCCAATAATATAAGGATTCGCACTTAGTTGTTGGTGGACCGGGCGGGATTTGAACCCGCGGCCTTCCGGTTTCTCGGTCATACATGCGAACCGGACGTTCTTTGGCCAAATGTATACCAAGCTGAACTACCGGCCCTCGATATTTTTGGTATCCTTTAGCCAGCATCCTTGTAGAATGTAACCTATGGAAAATAAATTCGTTGGTTAACCTTCTAAACTGACTTAGATTCAAAAAAAGCTACCCTTTTTCAACATATATCCAATAGATATTGTGTGGATTGTTGGTTCAACATGTCTAGGCCTTATGTTATTCTTGGGGGATTTATGAGTGTGGACGGCAAATCAGCCCCGGCCAATAGAAAAGGCAGAACGTTTACACCATTGCTTAACGAGAAATTGTTATCTAGACTTCATAAAATTCGGGCGGATGTTGATGCTGTTCTGGTAGGTGCTGAGACAGTAATCGAAGATGATCCCAAACTTACAGTTAGGGTGGTCCAAGGAAAGAATCCACTCAGAGTAGTCCTTGACAGCCTTATTAGAACATCATTAGATTCACACATCTACAAAACTGAAGATTCTCGAACAATTTTGGCCGTCTGTCATGATGCTCCAGAAAATAAGATTTTACGATTAAAAGAGAAAGGGGTTGAAATCTTAAATTTCGATTGTGATAGAAAAATTCCATTAAGAGATTTGCTTGATATTCTTTATCATAAAGGTATTCGGCGCTTACTTGTGGAGGGCGGTTCAGAAGTCAGATGGAGTTTCATGAAAGAGAGATTAGTTGATGAGATCTTCGTATGGATAACACCATCGGTATGGGGAGGTCGAAAAGCACCTACGATGGTCGGTGGTGATGGTTATCTTGAGCGAGATCATTCAATTAAACTCAAACTAAAGAACTCAGAAATAGTTGATGACACAGTCATCTTAGAATATCATGTCTTGTAAAACTTGATTAATCTAATTTACTTATTCAGAATAATCAATAATTTAGCGGAGAAGATTTCTGAAACTCTTAAGATCTCCACAACTACATTTCACAAGTTCCTCAACCTTTTTTATTGCTTCACCAGTTTCAATAGAATTAGAGGCTATTTCATAACCTTCTTTAAATGAGTTAGTGACATCTCCAAGATACAATATAGCAGCCGCATTTACGATTATGAGATCTTTTCTACTGCTCAGATCTTTTCCGGAAAGAACATTCAATACTGCCTTCGCATTTTCGAGGTGCGTGTCTCGTGCAATTATCTCTTTTGCGTCTCCTTTCTTTGCACCTAGATCCTGGTGATTGACGGTATAAGTCTCAACTTTGCCATTAGGAAATAATTCAGAAACTGTTGTCTTCCCTATAGTTGAAAATTCATCAATCCTTATGCTTTCATCATCTCCATAACCAAGTGGAACTAAAGCCCTCTCGTATCCAATTCTTGAGAAAACCTCAGCGATTAGTTGAGTCTGCGGTATAGAGATCCCTCTTACCTGACGTTTTGTCGAAAATGGATTTAACGATGTAGCGATCATAAGTCTGAGTGAGCCCATTAATGGAAAAAATATTGGTGCAGAAGGATAGTTACGCAGATCAACGAGTGGCTCCATCCAAGGATAAACATTTCCGGAATCCCAGACTGCTGTTCTAATTCTTTCAACACAATCCTTTACTACGCGAGGTTGTGCATCCACATTTATTCCCATAGTGATTGCTAAATCTGTTGCACCAGTTTTTGAGCTGAAAGCTTTAGCCCCACTTTTAACAGCAAAAGCTCCTGCTGAAGCCGCTAACAATACGGCAGGAGTTGTAACATTAATTGTTTTCAAAGTATCCCCGCCAGTACCTCCAGCTGCCACAACAGGTTTCTTTAATGATAAATTGAGTTGCACACGTTTTGTCGTCTCCATAGCAGAGTTCATGGCCGCAAACTCATCGATAGTTGGACCCTTAGAGGTTAGACTTCCAAAGAAGCTCGCCATAAGGATGGGGACAGCATCATCTTTTTTCTCAATCATTTTCAGGATCTTAGTTGTAGCCATCATTACATCATTGTGCGATAGTCCGTCTCCGCTGACAGCTCTCTCAATTATAGAAGACCACCACGAATATTTTTTAGGATATTTTGGTCTCTCAGAAGATAATTTTGTATCCTTTCTACGCCCCACTATAGGCCAACCTTTGTTTATCTCGAAATTTCTGAAGATCTTATTATTGATTACTTAAAAGACAGTATCTACCAATATTTGAGTAGTCCCCATATGTGATATTATTATTCTAAAGTGGATAAATTCCTCCTATTTTCACATTTACAACAAGTTATTAATTTAGACAATCTTCGGTTTCACCTAAATACCCACTATAATAGAAAAGCATCCAATCCTAGAGTAATAGTAAACATGATATTACCTATTGAGAGAGTTGAAATCAATTATGAGTGAGTTAACATCCAATTCAAATACAAAGTGTCTAATGGCAAATATGACTTGGAAAGAAGTTGAATCAACGCTTTCTAAAAATAAGACTGTAATCATTCCCTTTGGTTCGACTGAGGAGCATGGACATCATCTTCCATTATCAACAGATTATTTTGTGGCTTATGAATTGGCTAAACTCGTAGGCAAGAGAACCAAAGTTTTGGTTGCTCCACCAATATGCTATGGCGTTTGCAGAAGAAGTGCATCCTTTCCAGGAACAATAACAATAAGCATCGATACATTGAGATCATTAACAATTGATATCATAACAAGCCTTCATTCACAGGGATTCAGAAATATCATTGTTTTACCTGGCCATCTAGGATCGGCTCAGATCGTTGGTCTTGAGCTAGCGTGTCAAGAACTTCTCATTAAATATGAAAAATTAAAAATTGCATTAATTGACCTTACCAAATTTTTGGAGAAAATACCTGAAGAATTGATAAAAGAAAAATTTGGCCATGCTGGTGAAGTAGAAACCTCCCTCATACTCGCTCTTAATCCAGAAATTGTAAGAATGACAGATGCTACATCCGAGAAACCAATATTCCCAGCACATCAAATTGTAAGAGACTCTAAGAAGTTCATGAAATCCGGCGTCATGGGAGATGCTAAGATCGCCTCTTTAGAAAAAGGTACAACTATTCTAGACCTATTCGTAAATGAAATCTCAAAAGTGATTCTTGGAATCGTAGAGGATTAACACCCAAATATGCGTTTCTCTGGATGCAGATAGGATGAAGTCTATAGAGGAAACATTGAGAAAGATTATTTTAAGAACTATTATCGATGGTGAAATAGAAACAGCATTGGAACTTCTGAGCAAAGAATACAATGTCTCTACACCAAAGTATCGCATTGGAACGGTAAAAGGCCACAGAGGCGCAGCAGGTTGCTACATTGAGAGAAAAAAAACAATTGTATTCTCAAATAGCGAAATCATGCGAAATCCAATTGTCGTATTGCATGAGTTTTATCATCACATGATCTCCTCCGTGACTTTAAAGGGAGGAGGTACAGATAAAAATGCCGAAAGGTTTGTTAGACGTTTCCTTTCGACAAAACCATGTTGAAATAAAAAAAATCTTATGCAATTCATCGTTTAGCTGTTGTTTCTTCCAATAGTGTCAGAACTGCCATTGAATCTTCTTCAGGCCAACTAATGAATTCTACCAAGATTCCTCCAAATGTCTTAGGATGAATGAAAAAGCATCTACTATCTTTACTTACAACTTTGTAACCTTTCTCTTCAGATTTTTTCGCCCAATAATCTAGATTATCAACTTCGAAACAGAAATGATGTATACCTTCTCCATGACGTTCGATATATTTCTCAATGGTTTGATTGCCATGCGGATATATCAATTCGATGTACGCATTTCCTACAGGTAAAAACGTAACATCTACACCTTGGCTTTCATTATACCAAGTTCGGTCATCTAAATCTATGAAACTTTTGATAAGATCTTTGATATTATTGGTTTTAACAACAATACCTACATGATGAAATCTTATTTTTTCAGGTTTCTTATCGATAAATTTCTCCAAATTCATTTTACTCCTGAATCTTCAGTAGTCTGACAAGTTTGTTGTCCCGCCATTTAACTAATTCTTCAAGATTTTTTTCTTTAATTATTGGTAGTTGTTCTACGCCCTTGATCGCCTTTAATGATGCATGGTAAGGTATCTGTTTCCAATCATCCATTGTCTTCCAATATTCATTAAAACCATGCTGTATCGTGTCTATATGATACTTTAAACCTCCTGGTCCTCCTCCAAGGTGAAGTGTTAGAAACGGTCCCATTATTCCCCATCTAGCTCCAGGTCCAGCCCAACATGCTCTATCAACATCCTCAACCGATGCGACTCCACTATTCACTAGATTTAATGCTTCTCTCCAAAGTGCAGCTTGCAATCTATTTCCAATGAAACCGGGCACCTCTTTTTTTACCTTGACTGGTATTTTATCTAACGTCTCCATAAATTGGTAGGTTATCTCTACTGTCTCTTCCGAGGTTTTTTCACCTGGAACGAGTTCAACGAGTTTTAGTAGTAGAGGAGGATTCCAAGGATGAGCTACTAGACATCTCTCAGGTTTGCTTGCGGCTTTTTGTATTTCCGTCATAAGTAGGCCCGAAGAGCTTGTGCCTATAATAGCAGAATCATTCTCTTTATCAACTTCTGAAAATATTTTTTTCTTAACATCATAGCTTTCAAATGCCGATTCTTGGACATAATCCGCATCTGATACACATTCCGCAATGCTTTCCGTCAATGTTATTCTATCCAAAGCTGAAGCGGCATCATTTTTTGCGATTAGACCTTTATCGGCTAAGAATTCTGCGCTTGATCTTATTCTTTCCATAGCACTTTTTATGAGCTCTGGACTCATGTCATATACAGCCACATTGTAACCCTTTATGGCGAAAAGTGTAGCCCAGCTATGCCCTATAGTACCGACTCCTATACACGCAACATTCTTTACTTTCAAATCTCTAGCCCCACCATACTACAAAAGGCAATGATATATGAATTGTAAGGCTAAACCACAGAAATATTGTTTCTAGGACAACGTATCAGATGAATAGTTGATTATGTGTCGGGTGTAAGGATGTTATTTTGAAGAAGAGTAAACCTACTTTGATCAAAGCTGCAAAAATCATCGTCATAGTGGGAGCCATATTGATGATCTCACTTCATTATGAGTATTGCAGGCAGAATCTTAGCCCTCCCTTTCTATTCTCCCATCGGTCTAACATCAGGGGTGTATATTTTCGCTTCATTGTTCGGAGGAATCTTGGCTTTGATTCTTAGCAGGAAAGTTGGCGGTATGATTTGGACTTTGATTGTAATTGGAATTGGAATTATTGGTGGTAGACTAGGTGGACTATTGGTTTTCATCGGCGGGATTATAATCATCATTGCAAGAGTAAGTTGAAACAGGCTAGTCGCCTTTAATTTGAGAATTCAATTTGATGAATTTTTCCTGATAATTCTCCTTCCATATCGGATTAGAATTATAGCCGCAATAATA
>MEZD01000047.1:5687-9014 GCA_001775955.1 Candidatus Bathyarchaeota archaeon RBG_13_38_9
CTTTGAGTTGATGATCGAACAACATTTCCAGCCGCATCAACTACAACAATCTCGTACCTTACATTATTGTCAGGAGGCTGAGCAGGTATTGAACCTATCCATATACCATTCCAATTGGATCCTTCATCAAGCCTCATTCCAATTATTCGCCATTCACCATCATTCACCGAATAGTTAAGAAAAGCTTTCACTACACCCGTTTGAATATCAGTCGCATTAACTTTCAATTCAAGAGGTTGTCGCTCTATAAGACTTGATGGAATTCTTGAGATATCCACTATTTCTGGTGGACTATTGTCATCTGGCATTAGTGTAATCAATTGCTGAAACTTTTCGACAGCTAACTGGACAAGTGAAAGACTCTTATCCTCATGTATTTTA
The DNA here is from genome assembly GCA_001775955.1 of Candidatus Bathyarchaeota archaeon RBG_13_38_9. GTDB lineage: Archaea > Thermoproteota > Bathyarchaeia > 40CM-2-53-6 > RBG-13-38-9 > RBG-13-38-9. The sequence continues at coordinate 6,069 of MEZD01000047.1, forward strand.
TCTTCCGTCTCAAAGTAGAGTGAGATCTCTTCAGCACTTTCTACATTGAGTTTTATGGTCTCAAGAAAATCATCATGGAAATTTTCCCATTGTATAGGGAAAACAAGTTTTTCAGCAACAGTCTCTAGATTTCTATACTCTTCAATCAATGGTTTCATTCGTAGTATAGCTTCTTCAGAAGAAGTTTTGTTCTGCGTATAATCTTTGTGAAGTTCTCCCACTTTAAAATTTAGTTCTTCCATTGTTCGAAAAATCGAGTCAACCTCATTCTTGTAATCGGTCCATTGCTGAGAATATCCCAAGTCAACTATAGGGAATACTACAACTAAACCGATCGAACATAAAATAAGTAGTCTGGGTATCAACAAATCTAAATTCATTTTCCTGATCACATAATCCGCTCCTAGATGATCCTACTGTTCAATAAAAAACATCTCTTAAATAGATGTCAGACTCAACACACATATTTTTCTTGTCAAAGCGCCTGTATTGACTCAACAAAACTGATATTAGCTTATCACAGGTTAATACCTGCATCACGATCTACAACAGTATGCGTGTGATCTACCGGTTGATCAAGAATGATTGATGGAACATTCTCATTAAAGAAGATCCTAGTTCCAACAGATGGCCAAGCCCATTCTGTCAGAGCTTGCCAATATGCAGTAACATTAGCCAAACTTACGAGGGCCGAAATCATAGGCATTCATGTCATGCCCAGCCAGGTGTCAAGAATATTTGAGGAAAGAAGACATTCTGGTGAGATCTCAAGCGATTTTGTCGGACAATATCGGAAAGAGGGTGCAGAACATCTCAAACAGATCGAAAAAATGTGTGTCAGAGAAAATGTTAGACATCACACACTTCTATTGGAAGGTTATCCACCTGAAGAAATATTAAAGACAGCCCAAAAAGAAAATGCAAGCTTAATAGTTCTCGGCATACGTAAAAGGAGCCGATTTGAAAGACATTTTGGCGTTACAACTTCAGATAAAATCATTCTAAACGCCAATTGCCCAGTTACAATTATTAATACGCCTTGGTAGTTTTAAAATCCCATAATGATTGATTCAAGAAACAATTAGGGCAAAACAAAGTTTCTTCTTAAATCTTAAATCTAAGAGACAAAGCACGATTGAGATAAGATGGAACTCTGTGAGAATTGCGCTAAGAAGGCGGAGAAGTTAGAAGCATGTCCATACTGCCAAAAACAGTTCTGCCCAAGTTGTTTTCCACGACATATGAGCTGGGAAAGACAACATCAAGATTGGAGCTTATATCAATCCGCTGGACCAGGCATGGCAAATGTTGGTGGATCAAGAGAGGTAATGAGTTATGGTCCTCCACATACAGCTGAAGGAAAACGTAAAAGATACAGGAGATCAAAGGATTGATGAATTTCCATTATCATAATTACCAAAAACCCACGGATGAGAAAAGCAGAAAATACAATAAACATCTCACAGCAACATTCAAGACAAATATTCAACATCACATTAGAGTGCAGATTCTTTGATTGGAGTTGACTGGAATTGGCAGGAGTAGCAGTAATAGCTGAAAAACATCTCGCAACCGGTTTTAGACTTGCAGGAGTTGAAGCTTTTCCAATAGAAAACATTAAAGAAGCTAAAACTATTCTCTCTAGAATTCTTACAGAAGGGAAACATGATATTATAATTCTCACAGAAAGACTTTCAAAGGAACTCCATGATGAGAAAGCAAAGGTCCTATCTCGGGGAAAAGGAAAACCCATCTTCGCAATATTTCCAGATTTCCATGGACCTACTGGTCAACGAACCCGAGAACTTCATGATTTGATAAGCGAATCAGTTGGAGCAGAATTAAAATTTGAGTGACGAAATTTGTCAAAAGAAATTGAAGAACTAGTGAAAATTGTTGAACAGGAAAAAGTGGCAGAGAATGCAATTGAGCAAGCAAGACGAAACGCTGAAGAGACAATAAAGACAGCAAAGGAAAAAGCAAATAGAATTATAATGGAAGCAAAAAGCGTTGATTCAGAAAAGGCACAACATGAAATAAATAAAGAGTCCGAAGAAAAAAAACGGCGTTTACAAGAGGAACATAAGCGTAAACTAGACTCCTTGAATAAGTGTGTTGAAACCAATCTTGAGCAGGCCGTAAAAAAGATTATTGAAAATGTTATGAAGGTGACGATTTGAGCATAACAAACTTCGTGACTCACATAGAAAAAGAGACAAAATCAGAAATTGAAGAGATACAACGCAAGTCTGAAAACGAAGCCAATCAGATAGTTGAAGAATCTAAAAAGAAAGTACAGGCCATTATTGAAGAACAGAAACATAAAATGGCCCAAGAGAAGCTTACCAGAGAAAGATCTGAACTTGCCATTCTTCGAATGAAGCAGAATACTGAATTAGTGAAGACCAAGTTTGAGTGGCTCGACCGCGCTTTCGATGAGGCTCAGAAAAAACTTTTCGAACTATTAGAAAATACTAACTCCCCAACCTACAAGAAGTTTCTAAACGACATAGTCGTCGAAGGGATAGTCAGCATGAAAGGTTCAAAATTCATTATACAATCTAACCAGAAAACAAATGACTTACTAAGGAAGAATAGCACAACGATCACAAAATCCGCTTCAAAAGCAAAAGGAGAAAATATTGATCTTAAATTTGAGCAAAATCCCGACATTCACATAGGAGTAATTATTCAATCGGACGACAAGCGTCAATACTATAATAATACACTAGAAGCTCGACTCACTGCCACTAGAGAGAGTTTCGGTGGAAACGTTTACACTCTACTTTTTGAAAGAGTTGATTAAGATGGTTAAATCAAGAACGGGAAAAATCAGATGGATCAGCGGATCAATTGTCGTGGGCTCTGAAATTAAGGACATAGAGATGGGTGAGATAGTAGAAGTTGGTGAAGACCGACTTGTTGGTGAAGCCATAAGAGTAGGAT
>MEZD01000047.1:9062-14890 GCA_001775955.1 Candidatus Bathyarchaeota archaeon RBG_13_38_9
CAGGTGAAGAAATAATTGGTACTGGCAAGCGTCTAGTCGCCGAACTAGGAGTCGGTTTGGTCAAGAACATTATTGATGGAATTGGAAGACCACTCGATAAAATCATGGAACAAACAGGGGCCTTCATAACAAGAGGCGCCAAAGTCAATACACTTTCTAGAGAGAAGAAATGGCACTTCAAACCCGCGATAAACAAAAATGACGTTGTTGGTCCAGGAGATGTTATAGGAACAGTCCAAGAAATGCCACTATTGACCCACAAGATAATGGTTCCACCTAGAATTAGAGGCAAACTTACCCAGATAAAAGAAGGCGAATACACAGTTGAAGATGCCGTGGCGACAATAGAAAGTGATGGACAAAAAGCAGACCTTAAATTAATGCAAGAGTGGCCCATTAGAATCCCACGACCATTCGCTCCTAGCGGAAGATTGCCTCTCAACGATCCCCTTGTGACAGGCCAAAGAGTCATTGACACTTTCTTCCCACTTCCACGAGGAGGCACCGCAAGTATCCCTGGTGGTTTCGGAACTGGAAAGACGGTGATGCTCCATCAACTTGCTAAATGGTGTGCTGCCCAAATAATAGTATACGTCGGCTGTGGAGAAAGAGGAAATGAAATGTGTGAAGTCTTATCAGACTTTCCTGAACTGATAGACCCAAGAACCAAGAGACCTTTAATGGAACGAACAATCCTGATTGCAAATACGAGTAACATGCCAGTGGCAGCAAGGGAGGCAAGCATATACCTCGGAGTAACAATCGCCGAGTACTATAGAGACCAGGGATATGACGTAGCCTTGATGGCGGACTCAACCTCGAGATGGGCTGAAGCCCTGAGAGAAATATCAGGTAGACTGGAGGAAATGCCAGCAGAAGGCGGTTACCCAGCATACCTTCCAGATAGAGTTGCAGAATTCTATGAAAGAGCTGGAAGAACCAAATCTTTGGGCAAACCTGAAAGAGAAGGATCAGTCTCTATAATTGGAGCAGTCTCACCTCCTGGTGGAGACTTTAACGAGCCAGTAACAATTCACACTTTACGATTTACAGGTGTATTCTGGGCACTAGATCGAGATCTAGCTTACAGTCGACATTTCCCAGCGATACACTGGCTCAAGAGTTATAGTCTTTATGTTGACCGACTTCTCGGATCACAGGCTACAAGCCATAGCCAATACGCTGACGAGATGGCTGACTATTGGAAGGAAAAACTTCACGAAGACTTTGGTAAACTTAGAGGAAGAGCTCTAAAGATCCTAAGTGAGTCCGCTGAGATAGAATCTATTGCTCGAATCATGGGCGAAAGCGCTCTTCCTGACGACCAAAGGCTAATATTACTTGAATCTGAACTGATCAAGGAAGCTTTCTTAAGACAATATGCATTCCATGAGGTCGATGCTTTCTGCGAAATGGATAGACAAGTAGCTCTACTTCATACCCTGCTAGATTTCTACGACAAGACCAGTAATCTTGTTGATAATGGTGTACCAGCAGAAAGAATCAAATCATTGCCACAGATATCAAAACTCGAAAGAGCAAAAGAAGATAAGAGCGGTATTAAGGGTCTACAGACATTATCCGAAGAGATTGATGTAGAAATCGGTAAGCTCAAAGAAGAATATGGAATAGCATAAGAGGTGTGGATTCATGGAATCAATGTTAGGAAAAACCCATGGCCTAATTCATCGTGGACTAAAAGAAATTAGAGGATCACTTCTAATGGTTGACAACGTCGAAAATGTCGGCTACGATGAAATGGTAACAGTGCGTGCTCCAGACGGAGCAGAACGCATTGGTAGAGTTCTAGAAGTCGGCAGAGGAAAAGCAGTTATCCAAATCTTTGGAGGTGAGATGGGGTTACAGGTAGATTCAGCCATAAATTACACTGGATCAGCTTTTAAAATACCACTCTCAAACGAAATCTTAGGAAGAATCTTCAATGGCGTCTTTCAACCCATTGATGATGGTCCACCAATCATCTCCAGCGAGATAGAAGACATTAATGGTTCTCCAATAAATCCAAAAGCTCGCACATATCCAAATAATTTCATTCAAACTGGAGTCTCAGCAATTGATGGAATGCTGTCTCTTGTTCGAGGACAGAAGCTACCAATATTCTCTGAGAGTGGTTTGCCTCACAATAGACTAATCGCCCAAATATCTAGACAAGCCACTGTCCTGGGAGAAAAAGAGGAGTTTGCAATAGTTTTCTCAGCGATGGGGCTTAGACATGATGAAGCTGAATATTTCATAAATGAATTTCGAAAATCAGGAGCTTTGGAACGTTCAATAATTATTCTAAATCTCGCTGACGATCCAGCTATTGAAAGACTGTTTACACCCCGTATAGCATTAACAGCCGCCGAATATGTTGCTTTCAAGCTTGGAATGCATGTTCTTGTGATTCTTAGTGACATGACAAACTACGCAGAGGTTCTAAGAGCACTTAGTGCTGCCAGAGAAGAAGTCCCCAGCAGGAAAGGTTATCCGGGATATCTCTACAGTGATCTTGCATCCATATATGAAAGAGCAGGAATAATTGAGGGGATGTCCGGATCACTTACTCAAATGCCAATTTTGACAATGCCTGGAGGAGATATTCAACATCCAATTCCTGATTTGAGTGGATACATAACAGAGGGACAAGTTTTCCTTGACCGTGATCTCTACATGAGAGGCGTATATCCACCGATAAATGTCCTACCCTCACTCTCTAGACTAATGAGAAAAGGGATAGGAAAAGGTAAGACAAGAGAAGATCATGGAGACGTTGCAGATCAGCTATATGGCGCATATGCGAGGGGACGCCAAGCACGTGACCTTTCCAGAATAGTTGGTGAAGTAGGACTAAGTGAGGATGAAAAATTATATCTAAAGTTTACAGACAATTTCGAGACTCAATTCATTAATCAAAAAGAATACGAAAATAGAACCATAGAAGACTCGCTCAGTATCGCTTGGAAACTACTTTCTATACTTCCAGAGAAAGGACTTACAAGAATACATGAAGAATACATAGAGAGATTCTACTCGAAACCTGAGGTTCCAACACAAACAGAGTAGGTTCTATAAAGTGAGCGCCGCCGGAAGAGCCGCCGTCTCAAGAGGAATACTCCTCAGACTCAGAGAGCAGCTCGTATTCACAAAAAAAGGCCAAGAACTACTAAAAATGAAAAGAGATCATCTAGCATCTGAGACAAATAAACTACTCTCAAAGTTAGCTGAAAGAAATGAACTTGACAGACAACTCATGGAAGCATATGAGAATCTAAAAGTCGCGTATCTTAACATTGGGTTTTCCAGCTTAGATTCTCAAGCTGCCACAGTCAACGAAATGGGAGTAAGAGTAAGACCAAGAAGTATTATGGGCGTAATAGTGCCTGAAGTCATAATGGAAAAAAAAGCTGACATAGGATCTATTTCAAGCCCTTCAGCGTATAAAGCAGCATCAAAACTTAATGGTATTATGGAAAATCTCATCCAGCTAGCAGAGGCGGAATCACGTCTGGAAAGTATAGCACATGAATTGATGATGACAAATCGTAAAGTAAATTCTTTAGAGAGAGTATTAATCCCCGGTCTCATCGAATTAATAAGATATGTTGAAGGCAGGTTAGAAGAAGAATCACTTGAAGAATTTTTTAGAGCAAAATGTGTGAAAAAGGTGATCAGGGGACGCAAAAAATGAAATCACCGTCTACAATTTACTTAGTAACAAGAACACATGGCATGCGAACACACTTTTTGACCGACGAGAATTTTAAAACTATGGCAAAATCAAGAAGTCTTTCTGAAATTGTTGACCAACTCCTTAGAAGTGATTATGCTACTGAGATTGGAAAACTGCCAAGTGAACAAGTTGATCCATCAAAACTTGAGATGATATTTCTTAAAACATTGGTAGAACGATTCTTTAATTTGACAAAGAATGCTAAGGGAAAGGGTCGAGAGTTTCTTGAGAATTATGTTGCAAGAATAGAAATCGAGAATTTGAAGAGAATTCTAAGGGCAAAACACACCAATGCCAAAATTGAGGAACATAAACTAATACCTCTCGATAGACAACACACTCTAATAAATTTCCCCGCACTCCTCAAAGCCAAAGATATTGAGGAGACAACAGCTTTACTTCGAGAGACACCCTATACATCTTTAACTCGAAGGATAGATGACTACAAGAGACTAGGGATAACAATAATTCTCGAATCATACTTAGACTCAATTTATTTTGATAAAGTCTGGGAAAAAGTAGAAAAACTTGAGAATAAAAAAAGTATAAGAAAACTTGTCGGAGAAGAGATTGATCTCAGTAATCTTCAATTAATCCTCACTTTAAAAATGAAAGAGATAGCATCAAGACAAATTGAAGAAATGGCCATACCAATATCGTATCGACTCCGTAAGACGAACATTAAGAGATTAGCTCAAGGAAGGTTTGAAGATTCTCCAGAAGCTCTAGTTGGAACACCTTATGTTAATATCGCAATAGAGATCCTTAAAAAAACTGATCCTACAATTGAGCTTGAAACAATTCTTTCCAAGAAGCTTTATCAAAATGCCTCGTTTGCACTTAGGAACTCATCTCTAGAATTTGGATATGTAGTGGCTTATCTTATGATGTGTGAGAGAGAGGCAAGAAACCTTGTTACCATTACTACAGCATTAGACCTAGAGGTTACAGAAGAGAATCTTCTCCAAAGACTCTTCATCTGAATAGATAATAAATTATTGATACTGGCAAGACGCCATTCAGATCTTGCCGAGGATCATTATAGCGACGACTAATCCGTATATTGCCAGACCTTCACCAAGTCCTGCAAATATCAGAACCCAAGTATTCAGCTCTGGTCGCTCCACCATTGCAGCCATACCAGCTGAGGTAGAACCAAAGATAGCTATTCCCGCTCCGATTCCTGATAGCCCAACAGCAAGTCCAGCAGCAATAAGACCTATACCAGGACTCTCAAGGGCGTTTGCCCCCTGATCCTCAGTTTCCAGAGCAGCTGTTGCCGAAACTTGAATACCCAAAACCAACAGCGCTATGATGAAAGGTACTAACAGAATGAAATTTCTAATCAATATTTTTTTACTCGATTTTTGAGCCATTCCACATCAACCAGCCGGAATAGATGTTGAAGCTTAGCTTTCAATATTTAATTCTTACGTAAAAGATGGCGGTAATGAAAATGGCTTATAGGGCGTTCCACTTCCGGAGTAAAATTTTGTAAAGAATTCATAATAAGTAAGCCTCATAGATTGTATTAAGATAGCTAATCCTTCAATTAGGATTACAAGAATGTTCATCAATAGATAACTCGGTATTACTCCGATTACTGATGCTAAAATAAGTGCAGATAATCCTAAAGCGCCATGGGCTATGGCAAACGCTGCCAATCGAACATATGAGATAGAGTTAGTCAATAGTGAAAGAAATGTCTCAATGAATTCAGAGAATCCTTTTAACAACTGCGCAATAATGTCTACCTTACCAGCAATAAGACCCTCTATAAGTGGAAAAAGAAATATCAGGCCTAACAAACTCATCGCCATTATTGTTAAGATCCAATTTTCAGCAAAGGCAGAAAGAGATAGAGTTCTCGCATATTCTACTGCTAGCAGTACGCCAACAACATAATAAGCTAATACTATAATTGAGAAAACTGTTTTGTGTTTATCTCCCGCTCTAATTGTATTTATTATTTTCAGGATTAAACCCAATCCGATCTGAATTACTCCGAAAATCAATGCAATAACAATTATTGCAGTTTGATTATGGAACGGACTAAAAAGAAGATGTGGAATTACCCCTGGTAAAAGAAAGAATT
>MEZD01000047.1:14953-15201 GCA_001775955.1 Candidatus Bathyarchaeota archaeon RBG_13_38_9
TGTTTACAGCTTTAGCAGATATTTTCAAGAGTTCTCGCTGGAGATTTCGTAGCATAAAGCCTATAATAACGAAGACAAGCCCGCTACCAACATCCCCAAACATAAAACCAAACATGATTGAGAAAAGAACAGTCATTATTGTTGTCGGATCTACCTCTCTATAGTCGGGGGTGCCTCTTAATCTTGTAAGTAACTCGAAAGACTGCCTCACACCTTTATTTTGCATCTTAACTGGAGGCGAGTCATGT
>MEZD01000047.1:15253-19334 GCA_001775955.1 Candidatus Bathyarchaeota archaeon RBG_13_38_9
CCGCATTTGTAACTTCCTCAGCCTTTTCTTCAGGCACCCAACCGTGAGCCAAACTCATTCTGCTAGTTCGACTGAGATTTGATCTTGCTTCTTCAAGGTTTAGAGTCCCACGCACTACTGGCTCATATTTCTTCGACTCTTCTCGGAATTTCTTTCCAATCTCTCTTATTGAATTCTCAATAGTGTGAACTTCATTCTTTTTCTTTTTTATATTCGATACAACATCTTGAAGAGCTTCTTCGGGATTAGGATTTATCGCATCAGGGAAAACCATTTCATTAAAGTTGAGCAGTGGGAGCGCACTTTCGATATGTGATTTATCATCGTTCAACCCAGTGATAATAACAAAGTCTTCTTTTCGCGTTTCGGTAAAAGAAGTGAAATTGACACTTGTACCCTCTGTGTATCTGTTAAGTCTTGGAGCCAGCTCTCGTTGTATTAAACCAGCCTTGACAAATATGTGTTTGAAATCGCCTAGTTGATCTATTCTTAGATTGTGTTTTTTAAGGATGGCAAGTTTATCGGCTAAACTCTTCAATCCATCTAGGTCACCTTGAAGAGATTCTAGACTGTTAAGCTCTTTGTCAAGTCTAGACTCATAATCTACCACATAGGCTTCAATGTTTTCAAGGGCAGGTAAATCTGACGGCATTTCAGTATGAGTTTTAGAGAAGCTACTCTTGAATCGAGCTAGGAAACTCTTTTTTATTTCCTCCTCAGGCGGTAGCGAAGATAGAACCGAACCTATCCTTTGTTGTAGTTTTACATATTTTTCGGATTTCTCAACATTATCTACTCTTTTGAATCCTTTGATCGTATAGTCGCTAACTAGTTGGACAGTTCCTAATTTTCCAAGAATTTTTAATAAACCATCTTCAAAGGTTAATGGAACTGCTGCATACAGCCTCTTCATAGGTGTCGCTTTAAACAATATGCCTTTTACCCGCCCATTTATTTTCGATTCTGATTTTCACATATCAGATATCTTGTTGTGTTTTATTTGTTGATTTAAATTGTTTAGTGTGCGCCAACATTTCAGAGTAGTTTCACTGTTACCCTTCGAATAACATCAAGTTCAGATAGTGATTTTTCAATCTCTCTGATTGTCTTATTACTTTTCGAAACGTCGAGAAGCATTGACCCGTTTATAGTGTCTTTTGTTGATGGGGGCATTAGAAACATTACGATATTGATTTGATCTCCAGCAAGCTTACCTCCGATCTTTGTCAGAGATCCTGGCTGATTACCTATAATCATTCTAGCCTCTGCAAGCGGAGCGCCTGGAAGAGCGGCCACATTCATGATTATCTCGCCAACAGTTGGATCCGCCATCAAGAGAAGTTTTGTATCAGGGATTATTTCCAAGGCTTTACATACTGACTCTGGGAATTTTATCTTAAGATTTTCATCTACACTTACTACTTCAGAAATGGTTGGTATTTGCCTTGCTTTCTCAGACAATAGTGAAGACCCTCCGAACTAACACCATTACTAAAGTATTATAATTTTTTCTTAAGGGAGCCTTATGGGCCTAAAGCTCAATAATTTGCCATTTCACTGATTATTTATAGTTATTTCCATTGTAACATCGGTTAAAGGGCGGTCTCCATCACCGACCTCAACGGATCCTATTGCCATTAAAACATCTTCACCTTTAATTAATTTCCCAAATATCGAATGTTTCCCATCTAAATGTGGAGCCGGCGCAAGTGTGATAAAGAATTGAGAACTGCCAGTATTTGGACCGCTATTGGCCATCGATAATAGACCTAATGAGTCATGTTTTAGTTCTGGAACTATCTCATCAGGAATAGTCTTTCCAGAACCACCCGTCCCTGTTCCAGTCTGGTCACCACCCTGGATCATAAACCCTTTGATAATGCGATGAAATATTACTCCATCGTAGAAATCTTGATTAGCTAAAGATATGAAATTACTTGTGGTAATAGGGACTTTATCTTCATAAAGTTCAAATTCCATGGTTCCCATGTTTGTATCAATCACTGCTATCCTATTTTTTGAGGGGGTTTGAGTCTCCGACATATCAGGTTTAGGCTCCCACGTATAGATGAAGGCCCCTGCAATGATTAATAAGATTAGAGCTACAAGAGAGATTTGCAGTTTTTTTTGCCTTTTCTTCTTCTCTTCCTTTCTTAATTGTTTCATTCGATATTTCTTGCTCATTTAAGTTCCTTCTATCATGTCAAAGTTAAATCATATATTGATTTGGTAAAATGACAACATATCGGGTATAAAATTTCTTCACCAAGAAAAGGAAAGCCTTTAGAGAATCATCAGAAAAGATGTGCACAATAGTGATTTGGGGAATTAATATGTCTGACAAAACTAGTCTTCATGAATTCAATATGCGAGAAGCAACTTTGAAGGATCTCGCTGTCTTAGTGCGTCATAGGAGGATTATGTTCGTTGAGGCTACAGGCGCTAAAGGTGATAAGGAACTTGATGCAATGGACGAGGGTTATCAGAGACATATTCAGAAATCACTTCCCATAGACACTTTCAAAGCTTGGATAATTGAGACGAAAGAGGGCAAGATAGTCGCCAGCGGCAGCATCACAGTATATGAGCAACCACCTAGGCCACAAGATGAAACTTTGAGATACGTATATATACACAGCATTTATACCGAACCAGAATACCGACGCCGTGGTATAGCTAGAAAAATACTTACCACGATCGTAGATTATTATGGAGACAAGAAGTTCAAGACATTAACATTACATGCTGTGGAAGCCAGTAAACCCCTCTATGAGTCCTTCGGATTTAAGCCAACAACAGAGATGCGGATGTTTCTCTAGAGGCCTAAAAAACTGACCTTTATGAATCAATTTAGAATAGCATTAATCATAATATTAATGGCTATTTCACTAAATTATGCCCAAGTTAATGTACAAGCATCATCCAACATCCTTCTGATGGAAGAAGGTTATTGGACATATTATGTCGATTCAAAAAGCACATTGTATGGTACAGGAGATTACCAAGGAGAATTTAGTACATACATCACGGTTCTAGGAAATGGGACTATAAAACACATCAATTCAACAATCATCATTTTTGAAAAAAAGCAAGAGATTAATTTCAAAATAGAAGGTAGCGGTCATTATGATCAAGAAACTAAAAGTGAGATACATACTTTTGCTGAAAACTCTGTAATTGACCGTAAGACACTTACATATTTATCTAGGGAAATGAAAGTCGAAATCGAAGGAGAAGAAATTATGGATGAACTCATAGTCGGAATGCCTGTAACTGAGTTCATATCACCTGAACTTTCTGTAGGCCAATACGTAGAATATTATTCAATAGATGGTTTGATTAATTGTCAGGTTTCCCATGGTGAAAGAGACTATGAAGGAAAAAAGCTGCAAACAATAGTATTACGTTATTCCGGTCCTACAGGACAAGATCCATGGCTTGAAACTAACGGGACAGCCCAACACACATTCATATTCGAAAAAAACACAGGTCTTTTAATGTCATCATCCAGCACCACAGAAACTACAGGCATAAAGGGTAGACGAATAACTACGTATGAGTATCAACTCGATTCGACATCATTTTGGACTTCAGAAGAGTTATCCCAACAATTCTCAACGACTTCTGCTCTTTCCACAGTAGAGACATCCACTGAGAAAGTAATTAACGAGAATGAAGAAGATCCAATGATTCCGACAGATTACTTTGTTCCAATTTTAATTCTAACTATAATCTCCATTATCGTAATAACCTTGATTGAAATAAGACGAAATATTCTTAGAAAAAACCACACAAGCCAAGACGATATTTCTGAATCTAAAAATTTAGAACAATCAGAAATCTAAAATATTTTCATTTAAGATTTAAAAAAATGGTGGTGCTAGGGTTTAGGCCTAGCGTGTTCGTCCTATGTTATAGATTGCCTTCACAGCCATTATTATAGCTGCAGGTGCGACGAAGGCAGCCAATGTCACTAATATTGTATCTATTGCGGTTCCCAATCCTGGCATTACATCATTAAGTAATAGAAAAGCACGACCGCCATTAGCAACCAACAGAGCGATAGCAGCTACCAGAAATG
>MEZD01000047.1:19396-20324 GCA_001775955.1 Candidatus Bathyarchaeota archaeon RBG_13_38_9
AGTGGTATCCAGCCGCCCATAGGACCACTTACAGAACTAGCGATACCGGCTATGATAGCTATTATAACACCAGCGATGAACGCCCATCTTCCGAGTTTTTCAGTGTTCATATAATAATCACCGTATCGCAATATTCAGATTCTTTAAATATAATGTTTTCCAACTGTAAAACAACATTCTTATCGATATCATATAAATATTAATTGTTTTTATAAAACACCATAAACGCACATTAGTTTTTTCTTAAAAAGGGCGGAGGATCATAAGCCAAAACAAGAGCCAAATACACAGGCACATATTCTATCAAAGCTATATGAATGAAATTAACATCGCTCACATACTGAAGAAGATAGACAAATCCTGCAGTTCCAGATAATATTATCCAAGGAAGAGTCCTCAGATTCAATCCTGCGACTGCACAAAATATTAGAATCCAAGATGAATACCAAGGAAAGACCGCGGGTGCCAACAGAATGCTTAATCCCAAAGTTAAGATTGACAAATAGGCAAAACTCTCGAGATCTCTCACCTCTTTAACATATACTAATCGAAATGCAAGAACAAGGAAAATTATTCCCGCAAGTATTCTACTAATAGCATAGGGAACACCAATTTCATTTAATATGATCCTAAACAAAAGAAATAATGATGGATTGAAAAACCAGCCAGAGAAATATCGATATAAACCAAGAAAAACATTAACACCAGAACTTAAAATGAAAGGGACATACAAGCAAAGAGAGATACCAATAAGGATAATCAAATGTCGCATTACAATTGTTGATTTACTCTTTGTCTTGAGGTATCTTAGATAGGTTGGAAGAAGTAAAATCGGGAAGATCTTTGACCATATCGCCAAAGTAAATGACAAAGTTGAATAGAACAACCTTTTTTTTGAAAGCAAAACTAAACTGGCCAACATGAAAAA
>MEZD01000047.1:20362-20705 GCA_001775955.1 Candidatus Bathyarchaeota archaeon RBG_13_38_9
CAATTATCATAAGAGGAGACCAAGAATAGAGGACCATCCCCCCCAAATACCTTCCAACCGACAAATTATGCAGAAGATATGCCAAAAGAATGCAGTTCATCATATCCAGTACCGAGAATGAGGCTTTCAAACCAAACAGACTTTCTGAAACAATGTTAAAAAACAGAAATGCTATTTGTGCAAATGGAGGATAAGGCGAGATCTCGTCTTTATGATCATACACTTCAAAATATGGGATACTTTTCAGCCAATCTAATTCAGCTGAATATGGTTCATGAGCATAAGGATCAACACCATATTTCAGAAGCCTCCCATCCCACGCAAATCTCAACACATCAGTACT
>MEZD01000048.1:0-2480 GCA_001775955.1 Candidatus Bathyarchaeota archaeon RBG_13_38_9
CATATTTCGTGACCTGCCGACTACTATGGAGAGCGTCGCTCGACAGACACAGCTAGCTAGTCCTGAACACATCGAAGATTTGACTCCTTTTGTGGGTAAGTCACTTTCGACGACCCGCCGAGAATTCCTTGAAATGCGGTTTAAAGATAAACGCGACAAGGAAAAGAAAAAGAGGCTTGCTTTTGAGGTAAAGAATCAGTGTTGTCGAAATGAACATCCGACCTCAATCTGTGATCTCTTCTACCGCTTACGACTGCGGTCCAATTACGATAATCCGGATATGTATGTCTTCGCTCCAACAGAGCAAGAGTTCGCAGTGAAGAGTTATCAGGAACTTCTTCATTTGACTGAACTTCTGATTGCCGGCCTTGATCTACTTATTGAGAGGCGAATCGGACGAAGAGTGATGGCTGAATTGCGGAATGGCTTGGTTGAAACATAACTCCTTTTAGGTTGCTTTCTAAGTGATAGGGAAGATATAACAATAGTCAGTTTTGATTAATGATGTTCAAGTCAGGTAAATGATATTCTCCAAGATAATTACTTTGTTCAGTTTCAATAATCGAAGTATGATTGGGCTAACTAAAAAGACTGCTTTTTGATTTTAAGGAAGTGAGTTCTGAATCCAATGTTTTATAGAAATCAATCTTATCACACAGCATATTTACTAAAAAACGTTTTTGTATTGATGAGTCCTTTTTTAGAAGCTTGTCACAAATTTGATTGATTTGAGTGTCACTTAATTGAATCAGGCTTATGGGTTTAAATACGTCAATAGAATATTCCTGCCAAAGCAGTTCTTTGAAATATTCAAAATTGGTATGTAGGTATTTACCAGTCTTGCTTTCCGGATTAACCAAGTATAGAAAGTCTATATTTCTAACCAGATCGTTGATATAAAAATTGCTGAGTTGGCTATCTTCTTTCGCTAAATAACTGGTAAAAAGCATTCTTGATAGAATTGGTGACGATATTTCTAAATCTCGCTCTCTAGAGAATATTGTAATATCATTAATAGAAACAACATGGGATAATATTAGGTATTTAATACCTCCCTCGAAATGCTCTCTTACTACTTGCTGCTTTTGAAGTTCCTTCAGGTAGCCCTCCGCCACATTAATAATTTCTTCTGAAATAAATTGTTCAATATTATTGTGATATTTCTCGGGTATTAGTGACAAAGGGAAAACATATACTCCTTCCATATGGTTGAACAATTTTTGAAATCCATACTTTTCTAGAATTGTTGAGATAGGGCCAGTAATCCAACTTTCCTGGAGTTCTTTTAATTCTGTCTTGAGTTCAGCTGTTTTCCTCAAAGCACTCCGTAATTCAGCTTTCTGTATTTTAGCTTTCAGTTCGCCATTTTTTTGTCGTTGGGCTTGATAAACGGAGGAGAATCCCTCAGCATATTTATGAATAAATAATATCTTTTCAGATGATGCTAGATTAAAAACCGTTTTTTCTGAAATCCTACCTTTTCGTAAAACCAAGTCAATAGTCCTAGTAATTATTGGATGGGTTTTTTCAAAATCCTTAACATCTTTTAGTTTATATCGTTCTTTCCAGAGTGGATTTACTTTCTCAATTGTGTCAACTTTTTTCAGGAGTTCTTTATAGTTCAGAACTCTCCAACCTTGAATGGAAAAGTAGTGGTAAATTGTTTTTTTATGAGAAAATATCCTTACAAATTTCTCAATGAAAAGGAAGTATTTAAAAACCTTATCATATCCTGTGATATATGCGAAAGAATAAGCCAAAAATTTATCAATGCGTTTCTCAGTTGGAAGGTCGAATAACTTGAATATATTCGATTCTATTTCACCTTTGATAAAAAAGTAGAAGTCATTTTTTTTCTTAATAGATTTTTTAAGATCGAAGATATAGCTCTCTTTGTCACCAGGAGCGAATTCAGATTTCTTAAATCCATAAGATTCCAAATACGTTATTATATTATCAAAAGAATCTCGAGCAAGTCTTAAGAATTGGTCTTCCTCGAGTTTTGAATGACCGAAAAATCTGATATTAAATAAAAATTGTATTAGGGTTAATATTGTTCCGATATTTCCTAATATTACTCCAATCATTATAAAAACCACCTTTGAGTTAATGACTGGTATCACCGTTGTAGAAAGATTCAACTACATTTTTATTATTTCTACATCCTATATATTGAGCAATATAGTGGAAGTCATTATAAGCCATTGGGAAAATAAAAACAACCGAATTATGTTCCTTCCATTAGGAACCACAATTAATATTATCGTTGGTCTTGGTGGTATTGTATAATACCGGGGATAGTGTGATCTCGTGATACTTAACAAAAATACCAGGATTGTTGAGTCACAATTCGTCATATTGTTGTTTAACAAAAAGACACATTGAGATATTTCAAGAACTAGTTATTATGTCGGTAACCCCCTAGGGTCGGTGAAATGAACTGAAAAACAAGAAAACCTACTTTTGATGGGATGTTTATC
>MEZD01000048.1:2501-2874 GCA_001775955.1 Candidatus Bathyarchaeota archaeon RBG_13_38_9
GTCATGTAGACTATTGTTGATAGTTCCTGATGGTCGTTAAAATGAAATACATATCTCGCCGTATATTAGTCACAAATCAGCATGGAATGGAAGTTGAATACACTGATACAGATTTCTTTCGCATCAGTGCTCCATTAATAGTACTTGGTGAGCCTGGAGCGGGAAAAAGTGAATTACTGAGATTTGCCAGTGAAAAATTTAACACACAAATTTACAACGCTTCCACCATTGACGCTCTTCCAGTATTAGATGAACAATCAAATTTCATAATCGTGGACGGTATCGATGAAATAACCGCTTACGAAAAAGGTATACCTGTTAACAGAATTCTGGCGAAACTGCCAAAGACGGCTTTATTTGTACTATCATGTAG
>MEZD01000048.1:2929-3598 GCA_001775955.1 Candidatus Bathyarchaeota archaeon RBG_13_38_9
AAACAACCAACCATTGGCCGGCTTATGCCTTTGAATCATCAAGAGATAATAGATTTTATAGATTCTAACGGTGAGGGTCAAGACGGAACAGAATTCTTGAGAGAGGCTGAACGACGTGATGTTGTTGATTTATTGAGCAACCCACAAAATCTCTTAATGTTGTTCAAGGCAACAAAAAGTAAAGGATGGCCAGACTCGAAGTTAGAACTCTATAAAAATGCCTGTTTTGAATTAGTTAAAGAAGATAATCCCAAACATATCTCAATCAATAGAACTCGCCTACCAACAGAAAAGCTAATTGAAGCCGCAGGTTTCGTTTTTACACAATTATTGCTTTCAGGTAAAGTAGGCATAAAGATTGATAGTGGAAATGGCGAAGAATATCCCCAAATATCCGAATTAGCGAGTGAAGCTATTGATAATGAGGTTATTAAGTCTACTTTATCGACAAAGCTATTTCGCTCAACAGGTCAGAATCTTTTAGAGCCCTGTCACAGAACGGTTGCAGAATTTTTAGCAGCTAAATGGATAGCAAAAAACCTAAATGAGCAGCTTTCTCTTAGGCGTTTGGAAGAGATTATATATAGCAGTAACTATATTGTACCAGCAGCGTTCCGTGGTCTGCACGCATGGATAGCGACACTAAATCCAACGATTGCAGACAAGTTT
>MEZD01000048.1:3682-3824 GCA_001775955.1 Candidatus Bathyarchaeota archaeon RBG_13_38_9
TTAGAGAAAATTGCCGAAATAGATCCCTATTTCCGTAGCGAAGATTGGCATGCGACTTTCGGTAAGGGACTGGCCAGGGAAGAATTGCGTGATGACATTATTCGCGTGATTCGTAACCCGAAAACTCCCTACCAACTATCTC
>MEZD01000048.1:3911-5162 GCA_001775955.1 Candidatus Bathyarchaeota archaeon RBG_13_38_9
CTCCACTTGAACGACATGCTGCCATAGATGCGCTAGCTGAAGGCAAAAACCAGCTTGACTGGCAGAATATTGTAAGTAGCCTGAGGAAATTGGGAGATGTGGAGTCGTTACGAATTGTTCTAATTATAGTGCAAGATAGAGTTGAGTTATTCACGGGCACAACCATCGGTGAAATTCTTGTAGAATTGGTTAGTGCAATTTCAGACAGTGGAGAACATTATGCCGGTCTAGGATATGGACTTCAAAGAAAATTATCAGTAACTCAACTTGAAAAAAGTTTGGATGTACTAGCAAAGACTCTAAAAAGCAATAAAGAAGCTAAGACAAGTAATAGTAGACATGAAGAAATCGACGACTATTTGTTCAAGTTCATACAAGAGCTATTTGAACGTGACCCATTACCTCCTGCAAACAAAATATGGGCTTGGCTAAAATACGTGGATAGATACAACTATCATCAATCAGATTGGCATAAAGATATCGGAGAATACTTATCTCAGAACGTCGAATACCGCCAAGCTATTCAAGCAGAAGCCCTGAAATCTGCGGATAACGCTGAACACTTGTGGTTGGAATTATTCCACTTAAGTGATATCATTCGTGATTTGTGGCTCCGTGAAGATGATTTGATTTTACATTTAGACACTTTACTAAAAGAAAAGGATTCATACTCTGATTGGGACCAGAGATGGAAGATTCTTGTAAGGTGGGGACAAATCAACCGTGATTTTACCGAAGAATTTATGGGTTTCGCGCGTACTCAAGCACTGCAAAATAGCATCCTATCCTCTCATTTAGCGGAACTAGAGAAACCACCTGAGAGAGATTATGAGAAAGAAGAAAAGGAACGTGAACGAAAATACAGGCAAAAGAGACAACGCAAGATGCGTGGGATTCATCAGAGTTATGAGAGAATACAAAATGAGTTAGGCGAAGGAAAGCATTTACAAGGATTGAGTAATGTTGCAAGGGCATATCTTGGCCGTTTCGATGATTTTGGCAAAGACAGTAGTCCTACGGATAGAGTTATCGAATTGGTCGGAAGTAAGATGGCACCAATAGCTTTCCAAGGCTTGACTGCTGCTATAACACGCAATGACATCCCAACTGCCAGGCAAATAATAGAACTTCATGCTAACAAACAACAAGAATACTTTTTTGAGCATATATTGCTCGCTTATTGTGCAATAATGCTTCGATCTTCACAGAGTATGGCTGATTTGCCCATAAACGTTGCATGTTCCGCGTTAG
>MEZD01000048.1:5180-5776 GCA_001775955.1 Candidatus Bathyarchaeota archaeon RBG_13_38_9
TGTATTATGGGGATCATGATATAACTTCTGAGATCCAGAAACAATTGGAAGGTATCATATTCTCAGACAAAGATATCAAAGAATGCTTTGTTCGAGATACGATTGAACCATATCTAAATACTAGCGAAAAACATGTATCTGGACTTTATCGTTTGGTACGTAATGATGAATTCGCAGATATAGCGGGACCTTTAGCAATAGAATGGATTGTAAAATACACTAATCTTTCTAACGATTCTTTACGAGAACTTCTAATAGCAGCAATTCGTTATGGTTCTCGGGATAGAATTATAGAACTAATACGGGAACATAATTCGAAAGGAAAATGGAGTGATGAAGAACAGAGGAGTATATGGATCAGCGCGGCTTTTCTACTAGACTTTAATAATGGTTTAGAACTATTGACTTCCTATGCAACAGAAAAGAAAGAGCATTTATGGTCATTAAGGGAAATGCCTTATCCTGAACGAGAAGTGTACGAAGGCTGGCCTAAACTTTGCGCTGAACAACACCATTTTCTTATAACTAAGTTTGGCTCTTTATGGCCGCCAGCAAATCATCCTTCTGGTGGTTGGAGTGGAGACCGGAATCCTTGG
>MEZD01000048.1:5807-6091 GCA_001775955.1 Candidatus Bathyarchaeota archaeon RBG_13_38_9
CTAACCTTGCTGTTGACATATCAGATCAAGCAGAAGCATTGTTGAGAAGTCTGGTTAATGCCAAGGATTTAGATGGTTATCAGAATCACGTAAAGCACGCACATGCTCAGCAAATAAGGCGTAGAGCAGAAGCAAACAAGGTACTGCTATCAATCAGTAGCGTGAAAAACGTATTATTGCATGATGAGCCGACTACCCACGATGATTTGCAGGCTCTTCTCATGGATGAACTAGAATTATTGCAGGAACGTATCAGGAATGGTTCTACTAATGATATAGTACAG
>MEZD01000048.1:6147-6929 GCA_001775955.1 Candidatus Bathyarchaeota archaeon RBG_13_38_9
AGCGTTAAACCCTTATCTCGAACGTTATAATGTTCGAGCTCATACAGAAGGAACAATGCCAAATAGCAATCGTTGTGATTTATTGACTACGCATGATTTAATGAACTTACCAATAGAAATCAAGGGCCAATGGCATGATAAGGTATGGACTGCTGCTGCAGAGCAATTACAGTACTATACGCGAGAATATCATTCAAATGGGCGAGGTATTTACCTGGTATTATGGTTTGGTTTTTTGGTGCCTAATCACCCAAAGAATCCTCACGGTTGGACAAGTCAGCCGTCACCAAAAACTTTAAGTGAAATGAAAGACCTTTTAGCAATTAAGTATGGAAATATATCAGAGAAAACAAAAATTATCACACTCGATCTCTCTAAGGACTTTTTAGGCTGACCAATTCTTCTAATGCTCATTTATCAGAGGGTGATATTAGTGGATCTTTTCGGGATATTGGGTTGGATTCCGATACGAGTAAACATCTCGGTGTTAGCGGGTTGATAATAAAAAAGTACTTTGGGATATGGCAATTATACCCGCCCTTCATTTTACGGACAAGGGCCTATTCCTAAATATCAGAAATGTAACAAAACATCTTATTGTTACCCTTAGTCACATAACGATGAATTGTACTACGAAACCGCATCACTTAAAATAGGAGGCGGAGAACGTGTAAGGCACTATGGGTAACGAACATCCGGAAACTGCCGAGAGTTTTATTATGAATCTTACTGGCGCTGATGCTGTGGAGATTAAGGAATATGTTTCCGAATTCAAATCGAAC
>MEZD01000048.1:7059-9511 GCA_001775955.1 Candidatus Bathyarchaeota archaeon RBG_13_38_9
ATATCGTTGTAGAAACCGGGGTAGCCAGTGGTGTTTCATCATCACACATTCTCTGTGCCCTCGAACAGAATAAGCGCGGCCAGCTTTACTCCATAGACCTGCCAAGATGGCAAGAGAACCAGAGCGGCTGGCTTATCCCCGACTATATAAGATACAGGTGGCACTCAATTGTGGGTAAGAGCTCCGAAAAACTTGCTCCCCTCCTGAAGAAAGTATCAGGGATTGATATTTTTCTGCATGACAGCGACCATTCCTATCAAAATATGCTTCGAGAATTTCAAACAGCTTGGGCAAGTTTGAAAGCCGGGGGATTGCTGCTGGCTCATAATATTGACTATAGTGAAGCTTTCTCCGACTTTTCGTGGGACCAGGGCGTCAAAGGCTATTTTCTAGACGATTTAGGCGGGATATTAAAGGTTTAAACTATAATGGGTTTGGCTTCATTACACAAAATGACGTTTTGTGTAAAAGAAGAAGCCAGATTCACTAATGGTGGAGACGGGGGAGAGTCAAACTCCACCTGAACCCATTCTCAGTTTTATATAACTAAACCCCATAATTGGGCAAGAGACGAATGTTATTATTGTACTTGATTAGCTAGTCAAGCAAGAACTAATACCATAGCAGTGTCAGAAACATTCTTTACCTATCATAAACAAGACCATTTCAACATGATATGTTTGCCATGTATTCGTGGGAATACTTAATGTCCCAGCAGGATAACTAAATGTGGGGCAACCAAAATTCACTACATTCGAACGTAACGTATCTGCAACTGTATAGCAAAGCCAACTAGCGTATATGAAACCTAGTGAACCCTGATCCTTAGTATGGCATCCTCCGTACCCAGGTGCGCGAGAAAAGTTTTTTCCTCGACCTTGGGGAATTGGCCAACTCAAAATATCGGGTGTATTATTTGTAAATTTACTGGTTAAACAGGCAAGAGCGTTGGCGACTCTAGAATCATATATTACCCATTTTGTCGGAACATACATCTCAAATATTTTAGATCTTGCTGCGACTCTACCAGTTACTGCCAAATCCTTAATTATGAGATCCGTCAAGATTGATGTATTGGTTATAGAGCTAATTGCTTTTAGAGCTTTACGTACAAGAGCGGCTGAACTGAGGGAATACGGGGGGTACATATGGCCCCATTTACTAATTATGTTATTTACCACATCTATTAACTGGACGTCAGTGAGGGTGGGATTATTAAGTTGAGTATAAAAGGAGTCTCTACTTAAGATTCCTTGTTGCCAACACGGGGTAGAACTTGTATTAGTATGAGTCTTGTTGTAATCATAACTTTTTAATTGATTAAGCCAACCTGATTGCTCATGTATTTGATTCGTTTGAATATATGCTGCAATCCAAGCGGCGAATTCTCGAAATTTAGTTTCAAAATTCTGATAACTAAATGGGGATATCATTGATAATGTCATATTGCCACCTCTATGTCCTTTATTGAATTAATGAAAACTATATCACAATTATAACTTGTTGCTACAACTATCTAACTTTCAAATCTAAATGTGCCAACCGGTAGCCTTATATCATGATGACGGTTATGTGAATAATAGAAAAACAAAAGGAGGGTCGAACTCTCCTTAAAACAATGCTTTGCTTTGTTTATGAGTACTTAGATTTATTCTTCCGTAAAGTAATCTACGTCCAACTTTTTGACTTCAAAGGTGTCTTCAACTGCGACACCGGCATTATGAGAGATCATTAAGTTGGCAAGTTGGTCACCATCGATTAATATGATGCGCTTAGAACTCAATCCAATAGAATCTTTAACTTCTTTGGTAAAGGTTGATGTAGTAATGAATATGCCGCAATCAGCATGTTTAACATCTAATGCTCCAATAAAGTTTCTAAATTCAGAATGGCCTACAGCCTTATCGGTATACCTTTTAGCTTGTAAATATACACGATTTATACCTAATGTATCCTGTTTAATTAAGCCATCCACACCCTCGTCCCCAATTTTCCCAATAGCTTCAACAGCATCTTTGAAATTGCCTCCATAACCCATTTTTATCATAAGGTCAACCACTATATTTTCAAAACCCTTTGGAGTCACTAACTTTAAACGTTGTAAAACCTCTTTAATGAGCTCATCATTAATTCTTCGAACTGCATTAGAAATAGTTTCTTTTGGAGTTTCAGTTTGAATTACTTCTGAACCGTCGTTACCTACACCCTTTTCCTGCACAAATTCTCGAAATTCAGAATATCTCCGTAATAAATTGATATCTATTTTAGGGGGATTAGTTTTCAATAGTTCTAACCCTCTATCAGAAATGGAAAAATAACCCCATCGAGTACTATTTATGAGTCCGGCCTTCTTTAAGTAAGTTCTAGCCCAGCCTACTCGGTTATCGAAAAGCTCTTGCTTACCACTATACAACAACACTTTTCGCTCCGTTTCAGTTAAACGGAACTGATT